>NZAZ01000049.1 GCA_002686255.1 Rhodospirillaceae bacterium | reverse complement strand
TGGGACGTCCTCGTCGAGAACGTCCGGTCTTCGGGCGCCGACACGATCTTCCTCGTGGGCGGCGAGCGGGCCGGTATCCGGAACCTGTCCTACGCAGGGATCGACATCGACATGTTCGTCATGGACTTGCCGACGATCGGCGATTACCCGAATCTGGGGAGTCTTACTCCGGAGATGGCCGATGGCGTGATCACCCCCTGGGGTATGGCTCCGGAGGATATCTGGGAGACCGATGGCACCCAGGCCTGTGCAGCGACGTTCAGCGCAGCCCATCCGGAGATCGAAGTCAGCAACCCGACTGACTGGGTCGAAGGTGAGAAGTGGCACCAGGGCATCTCGAACTCCTGCAACTGGGTTGCGATGCTCGTGGCCGTGCTGGAGGCGGCGGGTCCGAATCCGACCCACGAGTCGTTCCTGTCCGGCATCGAGTCGATGACGCAGTTCTCACTGCCGAGCACGCCGTACGCCTCCTTCGGGCCGGGCAAGTACGACGCCAGTGATTCGTTCCGCCTGGCGGAGTTCGATGGCTCCGCGTCGGCCGGGGAGGGCGGTCAGGTGCGGTGGATAACCCCGATCCTCGACGCTTGGAGCGGTTGACGACCAGCAACTACTCAGACAGCCCAATGGTTGTGTGGTTTGGTTTCTCTGTTTGGTGGAGGGTTAGTCTGTTTTGGGCCGACAGTGACGTTTAGGGGGTGACGGTGGACCCTCTTTCTGATTTGGATCCGCAACAGATCGACCAGTACGTCGTTGAAGGGCGTCTCGGAGTTGGTGGATACGGGGTCGTGTATGCGGCTGTCGACCCTGATGGGCGGCGTGTCGCTCTTAAGGTTCTGCGTCCTGAGCTTGCCGACAGTCCTGGTCTGAGGGAGCGGCTTGCCCGGGAAGGTGAGGCGTTGTCGCGTGTGGGCGGCGACCGGAATGTCGAGATCTACGATGTCGTCACCGAAGGTACTCACACGTATCTCGTCATGGAGTTGGTCGAAGGCGAAACGCTTCAGGCCGTTGTGTTGGAGGACGTTAGGGAGCGGTGATCTGTCCGTTCTCCTCGGCGAGGAACCCTTCTTCCACGGCCCAGCCAACAACTTCACGAAGGTGTTGCCGGGTTGGCTCTCTCACTCGTTGCGACCCGAAGAACTCTGCGGTCCACTGCACGAGTTCCTCAAGTTCAAAGGCAATACTTTGTTGCACCACTGCGACCATTGCGTTGGCGACCTCATGTGGCGCGATGTCTTTGAGTGCGCGTTGGTTTCGATCGGTTCTTCGGAAACTCAGCCAATTGGTGGGGTCCTGTTGGTCGACCCACACGAAGTGCCCGAACGGCGTGCTCTCAACGTGCGCATCGTCCAGTAGCGGGGTGAGGCTCCAGACCCGTTTTTCGCGCACCGTTCCGAGTCCAAAGCAGTTGGCCACGCGCTTTATTACCGACTGAAGTTCGACTGGAGCTTCGAGTTCAATGATCTCCTGAGCGGCCCTAAATGCTGACTCGTGAAATGCCTCCAGCATCGCAACTGAGCCGATCTGTCCCGGGTCTTGCCAAGGCCGGAAGGGCATTTCACCGGGTAGTTGCAAGTTGTCAGCGGTCGTCTCTGGTTCTGGAGCGCCTGGGGATATTCCAGGCGAACCGCTTCCCTCGTCGAGTAGGTGACTTCGAAGAGGAATCTCAGTGGTTTCAATCGGGGGAGGTGGGGCAACTTCCTCGAGTGGCGGGTCAGAGGCGGCGGAGTGCACGAGGTCTACGAGATCGGCCACGATCTGGTCGGGTTCGATGTTCCAAGACGGAAGCCAGATTCGCGCCACACGAGGCCACCCCATGACTTTCTCTAGGAAGGAAGTGGGGACAGCATCCCGGTCTGTCGCCATCGGGCGTTTGTTCCAGGAGTTTCCGTCGACGAGGACCGCCACAAGCCAGGGGGTCGGCGTGCCGGAAAGCCTCAGCGCAAGATCCACCCTGAACTGCGAAAGGCCGCGCAACACTTCGACTTCTATTCCCTTGTCTTCGAGGCGCAGGCTGATTTCTCGAATGTGGTCTCGGTCAGAAGGCTCGTGGGTGTCGTCGTCCGCCTCCCTGCTTCCGACCGCAGATGTTTGCCTGGCGGCACGGGCAAGGTATTCCTTGAGGTGGATCAGTCCGAGTGACTTGGGTTCCCGCATGTCTTCCGGGTCGAAGGAGGACACGACCACAACCTGTTTCCGGGCGCGGGTGACGGCCACGTTGAGGCGGCGCTCTCCTCCACTGTTGGTCAGGGGTCCGAATTTGAGTGGAAGGGTTCCCTCGCCGCGCCGCGTCGAGAACGAGGTTCCCATCACGATCACGTCCCGTTCACGACCCTGAACCTCCTCGAGGTTCAGGACAAAAATTCGTTGTTCGGGATCTTCCTCTTCGAACAACTCTCGAAGTCGAGGGTGGGGGTGTTTGGCGAGTTTGTTTTCTATGAGAGTTCGTTGTTCCTTATTTAGGGTCACGAATCCGTAGGTCAGTTCGCTCGTCGCGGGCTCGTCGAGTCGTTGGACGACCTCGGCGATCATCGCGTCAGCCTCGATGGGGTTCGTCCGGGTCTTGCCGTGATCGAACTGTCCGTCAACGCGCTTGTAGAAGATTCCGAGATCCGGACGGTTGTCCGTTGGGGATGGGAACGTGGCGAGACGGCCGTCGTAGTAGTGGATGTTGGAAAAGTCGATCAGCGACTCGTCTTGACTCCGGTAGTGCCAGGAAAGCCATTCCTGCTCGAAGCCGGCAGCAAGTGCCTCTTCGAGGAGCGAGTCCTCTTCGATGACTTGGTCGTCGGAGAAGTCCGACTCGTCGTCTTCACCGCTACCGGCTACTGCCACCTTGGTGGGGGGCATCTGCTTGGAGTCGCCCACCACGACGCATGCCTTCGACCGTCCCAGCGAGCCGATGGCGTCCGGGACCGGAATCTGGGAAGCCTCGTCAAAGACCACCAGGTCGAAGTCGATGAGTCCCGGAGGAATGAACTGAGCGACCGAATCGGGGCTCATCAGGAAGCAGGGTGCGAGGTCGCTGACGATCTCCGGGAACGTAGAGATCAGATAACGGACCGATTTACCCTTCTTGTTCTTGGGGTTGTTTACTTCGGCGCGGAACTTGCCGACCTGGCCAGTGTTGATGCCGCCGCTGACTTTCCGGGTCTTGAACAGTTCGTGGGGGATGGCAAGTTGTGCCACTTCACGCCGGTCCGAAAGCAGTTCAATGAAGCGGTGAACACGGCGGTCGTGCGAGGCGCGGTCAAAGACATCGAGGTCGGTCTCCTCGGCGCGGACCTCCATGGTCGTGACCATTAACCCACGCTCGAGTGCGTTCGGAGCATCGATGGCAGGTATGCCGCCAGTCTCGACGAGGGTGCAGATTTCGTCGAGACCGTGATGACGTAGCGGCTCAAGGTGTCGCTTCAAGTCGAGCCAACGCCGAAGTGAGAGCAAGGTGCGATCGGCGACCGTTGCGCTCCAGGTTGGACGGCAACGCTCGTGCACGGTCCGGACGACCCCAAGGTCCTCTGACCAGCGTTTCACGGTCTCGGGGGTGGCACCGAGAAGGTCGGTCAGTGAACGCAGTTCTTCAGCAGCGCCGAGCACCGTTCGCCAAAGGCCGGGAACTGGGGGTTCTGGGTTCGAGATGTACTCGCGCGCAACTGAGGCCAAGTCGGTTGCCGCGACCACCAACTCTGCGGCGCTTCGAAGTTGATCAACCGTGGAGCGGACCTTCTCGAGAGCCTCGGAGTTGGTCGGCAGTGTTGTTGTCCGGTCGGCGAGCCCAGCCGACCCGGCGAGTTGGCTGTGACTTCGACGGAGCCTGGTGCTGGCCGCGGCGATGGTCTCGACCGTGTCGGCGATCTGGCTGGGCTCCAGTCCCTCCAAGGATGACAGGTTGGTGAGAGCGCCGAGTTCTGACCTGACTCGGCGCTTGCGGACGAGAACAAATGCCTTGCTTGCTTCTCGAACCGTCGTGGCGATGTCAGATAGGTCCTCGTGGTCGAGAATGCCATCCTGGTCGCCAAGTAGGGCAGCCGCACTGTCAATAGCGTCGGACATTTCCGCAAGGGCCGCTTCCGCTGTTTCTTGCCAGTCGGGACCAACGATGGCGGACCATTCGGCGGTAGTGGGCAGGGGATCTTGTTCTTGTAGCGCTAGAAGTTGGCCAATTGCCCTGAGTTCGTCGGGGTCACTGGCGTTGTGCACCAGACCTCCGGCGGGGTCGGTCAGTGCTCCCAGGTCCCCAAAGGTTCTGAGGGCGGAGCCGATCAATTCAGTGAGTCGGTCGGGATCGATTTCGTTGAAGTCGGAGGGTCCGGCCAATGCCCAAGGGTGCTCCGGACCCACCTGTGCAGCTTGAGTGAACGATTCGAGTTCAACTAATCGGTGGCGGAGTTCACTGACCGTTTCCTCGTCGACTTCCAGTAGCGCTCTGGGCACGGTGGTACTCGGGCCATCGCCGAGGTTCTTGAGCCGGGCGTAGGCTGACGCAAAACTAAAGCCGGCTGCGTTCTCTCCGTGGACGTTTCTCCGGTATTCGTCGAGGTACCTGATGGCGGCGTCGAACTCATCTTCGAGGTGGTCGAAGGCGCGTTGGTCGAGGGGCGGATCCTGGTCCAGTGCATCCCGCAACTGCTCGAGGAGGACCTTCGGCTTGGTTCCCCGGTCGTGAAGAGCGAGGCAGTAGGGGCCGAGTCCCACCTGGTCGAGTCGTTCGGCAACGACGGAGAGAGCGGCCTGCTTCTCAGCGACGAAGAGGACCTTCTTCCCCTTGTGTAAGGCGTTGGCGAGCAGGTTCGTGATCGTCTGGCTCTTCCCAGTCCCCGGTGGACCTTCGAGCACGAAGGACTGTCCAGCGAGGGCTCGCACCATTGCCCGGGTCTGGGAACCGTCAGCAGGCTGAGGGTTCAACAGGGAACCATCGGAGAAGGGTGGGGCTCCGGTTCCGTCGGGATTGGCGGGATCGTCGAACCGCTCTCTTGCCGAGTTGATGAGGTGGTTGACGATCGGGGATTCGGCGAATTTCTCCCAGTTGTCCTCAAGGTCCTTCCAGAGTCGGAACTTCCGGTAGTGCAGAATGCTGATAGTTGCCGCCGGCTCAACGATGAAGCCCTTAGCGTCGAGCCCCCGCTCTCGGAACTCGGCGCGCATGGCCTCCATGCCAGCCTCGATGTCCAACCCGAGGTCGTCCGACATGTCGTCGGAGAACCACTGCAGTTGAAGTTTCTCCCGGTAGCGGAGAGCTTCGATGAGGCAGTGGTTGACGGTCGTGGATTCCGTGTCGTCCATCTGGATCTGGACCCTGGTGTCCCCCCGGGCCATTCCCATTCGGATCGGGACCAGAAACATCGGTGACACGTACTGCCGCTCGGTCGTCCCATAGGCGGGCCCCCATTTCACCTGTCCGATAGTGAGGTAGAGGCTGTTGGCGCCAGTGTCCGCTTCGAGTCGCCGGGCGTCCGAACGGGTCTTTCCAAAGTTGAAGCGAAGCTTTTCGACATCTTGGGAGGCGATGATGTGGTGCGTTCGATCGAAGGCCTCGGTGAAGTCAAACTCTTTCTCGAACTCATGCTGCGCGGTGTGTATCCCAAGTTGGTTGACAAAATCCTCACTGCCGCCAAGCCCGACGATTAGCAATGGGTCGCCGTTGTTCAGCCAGTCCTCAATGTGTCCGAGCCGGTCCGGCGGGGGAACCAGCGGAATGCCGCGCACGTCGACGCGCAGGTTCAGTAGTCGGTTGTTGAACGAAAGGTCCAGCAGCGAGTTCTTCCAGGACTGGACCCTTGCCGGAACGTCCGTCGGGAGGAGTTTGCGAGTAGCGGCGTCACGACGTTCGATGATCGGAGGGCCGCTCGGCCCTTTGTCGATGACGAGTGTTTCGATGCCGTCACGCGTGATACGCGCAGGGAGCGGGAGGATTGGTATTTCCGTTCGACACTGGCGGACATCGATCAGGGCTCGCATCTTCTGTTCCACCAACCACCCGCGAACCTCCTTCTGAGCTTCGGCGAAGGAATAGCCTTCAGGGATTCCAACCGTCTCGACTCCGACGACCAGCTTCGAGTCCAAACAACTGACGATCTCAGGCCAACTCCTGAGCGCAGGGGCGTTCAGGCGGCCGCCATCAACTCCGTTCGCGTGTTCCACGGCATCTAGGTATCCGCTGAAGGCATGGCCTTGAACTCGGAAGATGACCGGGTAAAGCCCCGCCTGCTCGAGGCAAGACGCGTAGGCGCAAGCCAGGTCGATGCACGTGCCCTGCTCCTGTTCGAGGACCTCGTCAAGAGGCCGGAGCTTTTGTCCCTCGGTCTCGAATGAGGCTGGCGGGTTGATGTAGCCGGTTATTCGCTTTTGCAGGGCAAGGTAGATGGCTTCGGCGATCTTGTGATGCTGCCCTCGGCGGGCGAGTTGGTAGCCACTAAGGCCATCATCTTCTCCGGCGTCCCGAAGGATCTTTCGTGCGTCGTCAAGAACGTCGTTGACGGTCGGGTGGTTCGGCTGCACGAACGCCGCAGTGATTTCGGCGAGGGCATGGGCGTACAGCCACTGGTTGCGGGCGAACACCCGAAACGAGAACTCGGTTCGCTGGGTGTTCCCGGCGTCGTCCGAGAGATCGAAGATCAGAGTTGCCGGTACGGCCTCCTCCAGTTTGGCGACCGCCACGTCGTCGAGTTTGACCTGGGGCATGTTCATCTCGATGGGCCCACCTGGTGTCGGGGCATCGACGACGACCGTTACGTCCTTGGTGGGCGGTCGGTCACCAATCGCCCACTCCGAGTGGACCCTGATGGTGAGTTGCTTGGCGCTCCCGGCAGTCTCATTCCTTACCTTTAGGTTTCTGACAACAGGAACGCTGTTGTGCGACATCGCATAGCAGACCTGGCCGGACATATCGACCTCAACCCCCCATGACGCCGGCTCAGAAACGGGTGGGATCGGATCCGAGACCTCCGCTTGATCGTTTGCAGGAGCCTCCTCGGTGCTGGACTCGTCGAACGCGGCGGATGTAGCCCCCGGGTTTTCGGTTGGTTCAGTCGCTGTGGCCTGCTCTGGGTCATCCGTAATTTCAGTGTCGTCTCGGGGAATGCCCTCGTCATCAGCCATCGGAAGAGTGTGTCATAAGGACCACAGTTCTGAAAGACGCAGCCACGGGGGTGACACACCCTGACAGCAGCCTGGAGGTCCTTGTGGCTGTCCTGCCGGTCGGGGACGCCGGGACGATCACCCAGTCACCGATCCCCTGTTGGAGCGACTTGCGTTGCTTCGCAGTGGCCTGACACCCAACCTCGCGCTCCAGAGAAGAGATTTAGTGGCATCATCCATGTATGGCCGTTTCCCGCGAGGACCTGCCCGGTTACTCGGAACTGATGTATCCGGTGCTGATGGCGGTCCAAGCACTCGGTGTCGTCAGTGAGAGAC
>NZAZ01000048.1 GCA_002686255.1 Rhodospirillaceae bacterium | reverse complement strand
GGGCGCCCAGCGCCGAACCGGCCTTGGCCGATGCACCCAGATCGCCCTGCAACCGTTTCGGCACCGGATCGCCGCGGTGGGCCCGTTATTCGGCGTCGAGCCCATAGGCGCTGTGCAACGCGCGCAGGGCCAATTCGGTGTATTCCTCGGCGATCAGCACGCTGACCTTGATCTCGGACGTCGAGATGACCTGGATGTTGATGCCTTTTTCGGCCAGGGTCGTGAACATGCGCTGGGCGACGCCGGCATGGGAGCGCATGCCGACGCCGATGACCGAAACCTTGACGACGTCGGAATCGGAAATCAGATCCTTATATTGCAGTTTCTTCTTGTTGGCGGCAACGGTTTCGACGGCGCGCTCCAGATCGCCCTTGGCGACCGTGAACGTCAAGTCCGTCGTCTTGCCGCCGGCGGAGACGTTCTGGACGATCATATCGACGTTAATGCTGGCGTCCGCCAGCGGCCCGAAGATGGCCGCCGCGACGCCCGGTTTATCGGCAACCTGGACGAGGGTGATCTTGGCCTCGTCCCGGCTGTAGGCAATTCCGCTGACTATTTCCTGTTCCACGATTTCATCCTCATCGACAACAAGGGTTCCGGGGGCATCGGAATAGCTGGACCGGACATGCAGGCGCTGGCCGCTTTTCATCGCCAATTCGACCGCCCTGGTCTGCAGGACCTTGGCGCCGAGGGACGCCATTTCCAGCATTTCCTCGTAAGTGATTTTCTCCAGTTTCCGCGCCTTGGCGACGATCCGGGGATCGGACGTATAGACGCCGTCGACGTCGGTATAGATGTCGCACCGCTCGGCGCCCAGGGCGGCGGCCAGCGCGACGGCGGTGGTATCGGTGCCGCCGCGGCCGAGGGTCGTGATCCGGCCGTCGGGACCGAGCCCCTGAAAGCCGGCGACCACCGGCACTTCGCCGGCGCCGAGGCATCGTTCCAAGGCCTCGGTTTCGATGTTTTCGATCCGCGCCTTGCCGTAAACGCCGTCGGTGCGGATGGGGATCTGCCAGCCCAGCCAGGACCGGGCCTGAATGCCCATCTCCTGCAGGGACAGCGCCAACAGCCCAACAGTCCCCTGCTCGCCGGTGGCGAGCACGGCATCGTATTCGGACGAGTAATGGGCGCCGCCCGCCTCGGCGGCATAGCCGACAAGCTGATCGGTGACCCCGACCATGGCCGACAGCACCACGGCGACCTGGTGGCCGTCGTCGAGTTCCCGCTTGACGGTGGCGGCGGCGGCCTTGATCCGAACCATGTCGGCGACCGACGTGCCGCCGAATTTCTGTACGATTCGAGCCATATCATTCGTCCCAACAGGGATCCCACGGGGTTTTAATCCAAAAAATCGACTTATCAGAGTAGGTTGAAGAGCTGGCGGCGCATACATACTCTATTAAAGCGAACAGAGGCAACCCACCCATGGCCCGGACGGCAAAGGCGAAATCACCCAAACGCGGCGCCTCGACCGCCGAAGCGGACGAAATTGCCCGTTTTGCCGCCATCGCCGAGTCCTGGTGGGACCCCGCGGGCGACTTCCGGCCGCTGCATCGGCTCAACCCGGCGCGGCTTGAATTCATCCGCGACCACGGGGCCCGGCATTTCGGACGCGACCCCCTGGGCCCGGGGCCTTTCAAGGGTTTGAGCGTGCTCGACATCGGCTGCGGCGGCGGCCTTTTGAGCGAACCCATGCGGCGGCTCGGCGCCGCGGTGACCGGCATCGACGCCGGCCAGGAGGCGATCGAAATCGCCAAGGCCCACGCCCGACAATCGGGCCTCGACATCGGCTACCGCCACCGGCTGCCGGAAGAGCTGGACGCCGAAAAGGGGCGCTTCGACCTCGTCCTCAACATGGAGGTGGTGGAACACGTGGCCGATTTGGGGGCTTTCCTGGCGGCCTCGGCGGGACTGGTCAAACCCGGCGGCGCCATGGTGCTGTCGACGCTCAACCGCACCCTCAAGGCGCTGGCGCTGGCCAAGATCGGCGCCGAATACGTGCTCCGGTGGCTGCCCCGGGGCACCCACGACTGGCGCAAGTTCGTGCGCCCGTCGGAACTGGCGGCGGGCCTGAGGTCCGGCGGCGTCGACATCACCGGTCTCAAGGGCATGTCCTACGACCCGATCGGCGACGAATGGCGGCTTTCCGGCGACCTCGCCGTCAACTACCTGGCGTTCGCGGTCAAGCGTTGATGGGATCGGCGGAAACCCGGTCATAGGCGCGCCCTGACGCAAACGGGCGCCCTGTGACGGCGGTCACTTCCCCTTTATTCCTTTTGGACTATATTAAAGGTAGGAAATCCGCGGGCCGTTAACCGCGCCGTTAACCGGGCAATCCCTAGTGCCAACGGCCGGACGGAAAGAACGCTTCGCCAAATAGGCGTTATGGAGGACAGCATGGCGGAAGCAATCGGCAAGGTGCAAACCTTCGAAGCGGAAGCAATCGGCAAGGTGGAAACCCTCGGAGGCGAGGTCACCGTCACCCGCGCCGACGGTTCTCATGATCGTTTGGCGGTCGGCGATCCCGTGTTTCAGGGCGACGAGATCGCAACCGGCAACGGTTCCCTCGGCGTCACGTTGGCCGACCGGACGACGTTCTCGATGGCGGCCAATGGCCGGATCACCCTCGATGAAATGATCTACGATCCTTCCGCCCAGGAGGGCACCATCGCCTTCAGCGTTTCCCAAGGGCTGTTTACGTTCGTCTCCGGCATGGCCGCCAAGACCGATCCCGATGCCATGGCGATCAATACGCCGGTGGCGACGATCGGCATCCGCGGCACCCAATTGGGTCTGGAAGTCAAGGAAGACGGCGTCACCAACGTGTCGCTGATGGAAGAGGCCGACGGCACTATCGGCGAAGTCGTCGTCGACAACGGGACCGGCATGGCGGTCATGAACCAGGCCTTCCAGACCGTCATCATCATGCAACGGGACGGTTCCATGTCCGAGGTCACCGTTTCCGAAATGACGGACGTCGTCAGGCGGTTCGGCCCGTCCCTGGCCGCGCTGCCGACCGAGGGGCTGAACGCCAATGATTACGCCGGTGTCGTCAAGGTTCTGGACGAGGAAATCGAGGAACTGGAAGAAACCCCGGCCGAGGAGTTGGAAGAGTTTGAAACCGAGGCCGGCCAGGAAGCAGAGGAAGAGAAAGGGGAAGAGCCCGACGCCACCGAGGCGGTCGTTATCACCGTCAGCGACGACCTTGACGTTGTCGACCCGGCGAATATCGAAGCCGTCGCCATCGAGCCCGAAGCGGCGGCGATTGCCGAAACGACCGCGTCGACAACCACGGCCGTCAAAACCGAGGACCGAAGGGATGAGCCGGTCGCCGCATCCGAACCGGAGCCGGAACCCGAACCGGAGCCGGAACCCGAACCGGAGCCGGAGCCCGAACCGGAACCCGAGCCTGAGCCTGAGCCCGAGCCTGAGCCCGAGCCGGAGCCGGAGCCCGAACCCGAACCGGAACCCGAGCCTGAGCCTGAGCCTGAGCCCGAGCCGGAGCCGGAGCCCGAACCGGAGCCCGAACCCGAGCCCGAACCGGAGCCCGAAGAAGAGGGGGACCACGACAAGGGCCACGGCAACGAGGAAGACGGCTTCGACGAGGACAATCCCGGCAAGTCAAAAGGCAAACAAGGGAAAGACAGCAAAGGCGAAGGTGGCGAAGGCGGCGAAGGCGGCGAAGGCGGCGAAGGTGGCGAAGGCGGCGAAGGCGGCGAAGGCGCCCTGGGCCTGCTCGACGACGAGGAGGAGGACATCCTGGACGAAATCCTGCCTGAGGAAGAAGAGGAAGGCGAGGGCGGCGAAGCCGAGGTTGTGGACGAGGTTGAAACCGCCGACGCCGATCTCGCCGGAGAACCCGAACCCAGCTATACGACAACGCCGGACCCGGAAAGCACCGACGTTATCGACGTGAAACTGGACGAATAACCGTGCCATAGCCCGGGGCGCCCGGGGTGCAGGTTCCCTCGGAGCCATAAAAAAACCCGCCTCAAGGCGGGTTTCGCTGTTACCGCGCCGGCCGGGGGTCAGTCGTCGCGGCGGCGGATAAACGGAAACCGGACATACTCGATGCTTTCGTCGTCCAGCTCTTCCGCCTCCTCGTCGGTGGCTTCGCCGTAGATTCCCCGCTCTTCGGACTCGCCGTAGTGGATGCGCTTGGCTTCCTCGGCGAACTCGTCGCCGACGTATTCGCAGTTTTCCTCGACCTCGCGGCTGATCCCGTCGACGGCCTCGAGGATCTTCTCCGCCACCTGCTGCGCCCGTTCCTTGGCGGCGCCCCGTTTCCGGCCCTCGCCGCCCCCGGTGGTGACATGCGGCGCCATCGGCGCCTTGGTCACAACCGAGGTGCCGCAAAACGGGCACGCAACGTCGCCGGCCACCACCTGTTGGTCGTAGGTGGCGCTGTCGCGGAACCAAGCCTCGAAATCATGGCCCTTGTGGCAAAGCAACTGATACAGAATCATGGTGAACAGCTATCCTCATGGGGAAAGTTAAGGCTAAATATTGTACTGTTTTTATTGACGAAAGACATAGCCTAAAACGGTTAACAAATGCAAAATATTCACCATCCGGACCTCCGGAGCCGCCATCTCCGCATCACCGAGCCCTCGCCCTGGGTCAGGCGGTTCGCGCCGTTGATTCCTCCCGGCGGCGGCAACGGCGGCGATAAAGGGGGCGCGGTGCTGGATTTAGCCGCCGGCGGCGGTCGCCATGGGCGCTATCTTTTGGGCCTCGGCTTTTCCGTAGTGCTGGTCGACCGGAACATCGCCCCCCTCGCCGACCTGGCCGGCGAGCCGAGGGCCGAAATCATCGAGGCCGACATGGAAACCGGGGCCGCCGTATTCGCCCCGGGCGGGCCTTTGGCGGGACGGACGTTTGCCGGCATCGTCGTCGTCAATTACCTGCACCGGCCACTGGTGGAGGACATCGTCGCCGCCCTGGCCCCCGGCGGGGTGCTGATCTACGAGACCTTCGCCAGCGGCAACGAACGCTTCCAGCGCCCGCGCAATCCCGACCATTTGCTGAAAAGCGGCGAGCTTTTGGACCTGTTGCGGGACCGCCTTCAGATCGTCGCCTATGAGCACGGACTCGACGAGACGGCGGAAATCCCCGGCGTCAAGCAGCGCGTCTGCGCCGTCAACGACTTGGACGCCAGCGACCGCGACGACGGCGAGCCCGGGCCCCATCCGGTGGCGCCGGAACAGGAAAAATAATCATTCAAAGTCCCGGTCGTGATCGAGGGACGGGATTTTCGCCCGCGCCTCGGCGACCTGGGCCGGGTCGATCTCGGCGCTGACGAACCCGGTGTCGAAGCCGCCGTCGGCCAGCACCTCGCCCCAGGGGTCGATAATCAGCGAATGGCCATAGGTCTTGCGCCCGCCTTCGTGCTCGCCGCATTGCGCCGGGGCGAAGACGAAGCAGCCGTTCTCGATCGCCCGGGCGCGCATCAAGACGTGCCAGTGGGCGACCCCGGTGGGACGGGTAAAGGCCGAGGGAATGGACAGGAAATCGGCCCCCGGCCTGTTCTTGTCTCCTTGGGCCAGGGCCCGGTACAGGCGCGGGAAACGGAGGTCATAGCAGACCGTCATCCCCAGCCGCCCCCACGGCAGGTCGGCGCCGACGGCCTTCGTCCCCGGCTCATAGGTCTTCGATTCCCGGTACGTCTCGCCGTCGCCGAGATCGACGTCGAACATGTGGATCTTGTCGTAGCGGGCGGCGATTCCGCCCTCGGGATCGATGAGGAAGGAGCGGTTGACGGCCTTGGCCCTCTCGCCTTCGGGCGGCGGGGCGGAGTCCTTGACCACCAGCGATCCGGCCAGCAGCCAGATGCTTGTCTCTTGGGCCAGGGCCCGCAACGCCTTCAGGCATTCGTCGTCGTCTTCCGGCGCGATCTTTTCGAACAGCCGCTTGTTCCTGGGCTCCATGATGTTGACCGTTTCGGGCAGCAGCACGAAATCGGCGCCGCCGGCGGCGGCGGCGCGGACCAGGGCCGAGGCGGCGCCGATGTTTGGCGCGACCTCGGCGCCCGAGGTCGTCTGCACGCAGGCGACGGTGAAAGGGCCGCTCATTCCCCCCCTGCCCTCCTGGCCCCGAGCCCGAGCCGGACATCGAGCGCCCCTTCGGCCTCGAGCGCCATAATGTCATCGCAATCGCCGATGTATTCGCCGTCGACGAAAATCTGCGGCACCTTGCGGTTGCCGCCGGCGCGCTCGATCATTTCCCGGCGGGCGGCGGACTTCATGGCCACGTCGATCTCGTTATAGGCCAGGCCCTTCTTGTCCAGCAGCCTCTTGGCGGCGATGCAGAACGGGCACCAGGGGGTCGTGTAGATTTCGATTTCGGCCACGCGGGGGCTCCCGTTTCAAGGTGGTTGGCGGCGGCGGGATCGGTTCCGGGATTATATAGGGGATTAAACCGGGGCTTAAAAGGCCGCCCGCACGACCCGGGTCAGGGTCAGCACGTCGACGGCCCCGGCGCCGGCGCCGAGCAGCACCCGCGCGCAGGCGGAAGCCGTGGCCCCGGTGGTCAGCACGTCGTAACGTGTTAGGCAATTAAGCAGTATTGCGCACATCCACCGCACCGATGTTGGCTCAAGCGCCCGAAAACAGACCTCCGGCTGAGCTTCCGTCCCTCATAACACCTTTTGGCGTTATCTGAAGCAATCCTATATAATTATGAGAGATTTTGATGTTGAGGAAGACGCGATATGCTGTTTCGGATTATCAAAATATTTGCGCTTCTATTCGCTTTCACCGTTTTCGCGCCGCCGCAATCACACGCCCAGAATCCCAGGAAAATTGTCGAAAGGGAGGACACCAACGGCGACAACAAAGTTTCGCGGGAGGAGTTCCGTGGCCGGCCCGGGAATTTCGTTAAAATCGACCAAAACGGCGACGGATTTCTAACGGTCAAAGAGTTCAAGGTTTTCTTCGACTCCAGAAGCGGTGGCGGAGGCGGCCGCAAAGCGGGGGGCAGCAAGAATGCACTTAGTCCTGCAAAGATAGCCGGGTATTCCGGCCGCATCATCAACACTCATGCACAATACGACCAAACAATAGGGACCGATGAAATCGTCGCAATTTTGAAACAGGCGACAGTTTCCAAAGTGATCATTTCGGGACGCGGGAAGCGTTCTAATGCGGATATCCTGGCGGCAGCGGAAAAATATCCGGGCATGATCTTTCCCTCGGCCAAAACCAAATACGGATTCTATTTGGAGGGCCACGGGAAATGGAACGAATATCTATGGGAAGTTTCAGGCAACTCAAAATTTATCGCCATGCAGGAGCTTCTTCTTCATCACGCCGAAAAAATAAGCCCGAGTGGTAAAAAATTGGCTCCCGAAATGATCGTGGATACGGATAGCAGCCAAGTACAAGAAGCGGTCTTCCTCTCGGTGAAACGAAAATGGCCGGTCGTTTTGCACTATGAATTTGCCGTCCTTGAACCCGATCGGCGAAAGCGGTTCATAAACGACTTGGAAACCCTCCTGAAAAAACATCCCGGACATCCCTTTGCCTTGATGCATATGGGCCTTTTGAGCACCGGTGAGGTTAGGAAGCTAATAGAAGCCCATAAGAATGTTTATTTCCAATTGAGCATGGCCGCCAATATCTACCGGGAAACCGGTTATCCATGGACATTCATGTTTGAGGAAAATGGGGCGATAGGAGAATTACGGCCTGAATGGAAGGACATTTTAACGGAACATCCCAAACGCTTCCTCTTCGCCATGGACGGCGTGTTTGCCAATCAATGGCGGAAGCGCTCGGTTCAGGACATCAGGGAATGGCGAGCGGCTTTGGGTTCCATTCCGCAAGAAGCGGCCGATCTCATCGCTCACAAAAACGCCGAACGGCTCTGGTCGGGACTTATTCGTTAACAGGGGAATAAATATCGAATGGTTTTCCGGCACTATTTTAGCCGCCATTAGGCCGCCCGCACGACCCGGGTCAGGGTCAGCACGTCGACGGCCCCGGCGCCGCCGCGCAACAGCACCCGCGCGCAGGCGGAAGCCGTGGCCCCGGTCGTCAGCACGTCGTCGACCAGCAGCACCCGCCTGTCCTGCAGCCGCCCGCGCCTTGACGGATGCACCCGCAAGGCGCCGCGCAGGTTGCGGCGGCGCTGGGCCGGGCCCATGCGCACCTGGGGCGGCGTCTTGCGGCGCCGTTGCAGCAGGTCGGGCACCACCTTGAGCCCGGTCTCGCGGCCGAGGGCATGGGCCAGCAGCGCCGCCTGGTTGTAGCGGCGGTGAAACAGCCGCGTCCAATGCAGCGGCACCGGCACGATCAGGTCGGCCCCGGCGGTCAGGGCCCGGCCGGCGCGGGCCAGCCATTTCCCGAAAGCCGGCGCCGCGTCGGTGCGGTCTGCGTGCTTGAAGGCGAGGACCATGCGGCGGCTGAAATCGCAATAGGCCATGACGGCGCGGGCGCGCTCATAGGGCGGGCGGTCGCGGACGCAGGCGCCGCACAGAATGCCGTCGGAGCCGTCGGGATGGGGGTCGGGGTCGAATTCGAACGGCAGTCCGCAAACCGAACATTGCGGCGAGCCCAGGAAGTCCACCCGCCGCCAGCACGGCCCGCACAGAGTCCCTGCCTTCTCGACGACGGCGTCGCAGACCGGACACCCGGGCGGCAGCAGGACGTCTAGGGCCTGTCCGGCCAGGCGGCGGAGCGGATCGACGGCGGCCGCCCGTCGCGCAACCGCCGTACTGTTTGAGGTCCCCCGCGCCTGTGTCATAGTTTCACCATGTCGGATTCCTTCGAGGTGTTCAACCGCCAAACCGTGCGCCGCCACCGCGACCGCGCGGCGGCCCGTTTAAGCGATCACGATTTCCTGTTCCGCGAGGCCGCCGAGCGGTTGTGCGACCGGCTGCCGGACGTCAAGCGCGCGTTCCCGATGGCCCTCGACCTCGGCTGCCATACGGGGCAGCTCGGCCGGGTGCTCGGTGGCCGTGGCGGCATCGAAACCCTCATCCAATGCGACCTGTCGCCGGCCATGGCCAAGCGCGCCGGCGGGGCGGAATATGCTCTAGCCGCCGACGAAGAGGCGCTGCCGTTCGCCCAAGGAACCTTCGATTTGATCATCAGCAACCTCAGCCTGCACTGGGTCAACGACCTGCCGGGCGCGTTGGCGCAAATCCGCCGCGCCTTGAAGCCGGACGGGCTGTTCCTGGCCTCGATGCTGGGCGGCGACACGCTGGGGGAGCTGCGCCGGGCGCTGGCCGAGGCCGAAATCGCCGAAGAGGAAGGCCTTTCCCCCCGCGTCTCGCCGATGGCCGAGGTCCGCGATTTGGGCGGCCTGTTGCTGCGCGCCGGCTTCGCCCTGCCGGTCGCCGACACCGACACCCTGACCGTCATGTACGAGGACCCGATGAAGCTGATGGCCGACCTCGGCGCCATGGGCGAGGCCAACGCCGCGGCCGAAAGCCGCAAGGGTTTCACCCGGCGGCGCACCCTGATGGCGGCGGCGGCCCGTTACCGGGAGCTTTTCGCCGATGACGGCGGCCGGGTGCCGGCGACGTTCCAGATCATTACGCTCACCGGCTGGGCCCCCGATCCGTCGCAGCCCCAGCCCCTGAAACCCGGCTCGGCCGAGGCGCGCCTGGCCGACGCCCTGGATACGGTGGAAATCCCGGCTGGCGAAAAGGCGAAGCCGGAATGAAATTTCCCGACCCCTTGATCCGAGGCGCTCTCGTCAAGCGCTACAAGCGTTTCCTGGCCGACGTCGAGCTTGAGGACGGGCGCGTGGTCACCGCCCATTGCGCCAATCCGGGCTCCATGCTGTCGGTCGACGAGCCGGGCTCGGAAGTGTGGCTGAGCCCGGCCCGCAACCCGGAACGCAAGCTCAAGTTCACCTGGGAGATGATCCGCGTCGGCCGCTCGCTGGTCGGCATCAACACCCAGCTCCCCAACGGCCTCGTCGCCGAAGCCGTCGAGGCGGGCAAAATCCCCGAACTTGGGGGTTATCCGTCGCTCCGCCGCGAGGTCAAATACGGCGTCAATTCCCGCATCGACCTGTTGCTGGAAAATGACGGCGGCGACAAATGCTACGTCGAGGTCAAGAACGTGACCATGAAGCGCGACCTTTCGAAGAACGCGCCGGCGGAATTCCCCGACGCCGTGACGGCCCGCGGGACTAAGCACCTGGTGGAACTGGCGGCCATGGCAGGCCTTGGCCACCGGGCGGTGATGTTTTACCTGGTGCAGCGCCAGGACGCCAAGAGCCTCGCCATCGCGGCCGACATCGACCCGATCTATGCCAAGGGCCTACAGGCGGCCAGGAAAGCCGGCGTCGAGGTGATGTGCTACGGCTGCAAGCTGTCGAAAAGCGAAATCAGGATCGAAAGCCCCCTCCCATTGGCTTTTTAGAAATAAATGACATAATTCCCGTCATGCACGATGTGACCGCCAATTTCGTGGCTTCCGACGGTCGCCACATCAAGATTCACGGGCCCAAAGCCTTCGAGGGCATGCGCCGGGCCGGGCGGCTGGCCGCGGAATGCCTGGACTTCATCACCCCCCACGTGCAGCCGAAGGTTTCCACCGAGCGGCTCGACAAGCTGTGCCACGATTTCACCGTCGAGCACGGCGCCATCTCGGCGCCGCTCGGCTACCGGGGTTTCCCGAAGTCCATTTGCACGTCGATCAACCACGTGGTCTGTCACGGCATCCCCGGCGGCAAGACGCTGCGGGAAGGCGACATCCTCAACATCGACATTACCGTCATCGTCGACGGATGGCACGGCGACACCAGCCGCATGTTCCCGATCGGCCGGGTAGGCGTGAAGGCAGCCAAGCTGGTCGACGCGACGTTCGAGGCCATGTGGGCCGGCATCGAGGCCATCCGCCCCGGGGCGACGCTCGGCGACATCGGCCACGCCATCCAGTCCAGCGTCGAGGCGAAGCGCTATTCGGTGGTCCGGGACTTCTGCGGCCACGGGCTGGGACGGGTCTTCCACGACGCGCCCAACGTCATGCACTTCGGCGAGGCCGGCCAGGGCGACGCGCTCCGCGAAGGCATGTTCTTTACCATCGAGCCGATGATCAACACCGGCGGCTACGAGGTGAAGGTCCTCGGCGACGGCTGGACGGCGGTGACCAAGGACCGTTCCCTTTCGGCCCAGTTCGAACATTCCATCGGCGTGACGGCGGACGGCCACGAGGTATTCACCCTGTCGCCGGCGGGGCTCGACCGTCCCCCTTACGGAACCTGATCCCGTGGCCAAGGACGCCAAGGCCAAGGACGGGCCCGGCCATGCCGGTCACCGCCAACGTCTGAAGGCGCGGTTCCTGAAAGGGGGCGCGGACGCGCTTCCCGATTACGAGATGCTGGAATTGCTGCTGTTCCAGGCCCTGCCCCGGCGCGACACCAAGCCGCTGGCGAAGGGACTATTGAAGCGCTTCGGCAGTTTCCCGGAGGTCATCAGCGCCGAACCCGGGGCGCTGATGGAAGTCGACGGCATCGGCGATAGCGCCGTCGTCGCCCTCAAGACCGTGCAGGCGGCGGCGTTGCGCCTGGCCCGCGAGGAGGTCATGGACCGGCCGGTGCTCGGCAACTGGGAAAAGCTCCTGGATTATTGCCGGGCGGCGATGGCGTTCGAGAAGACCGAGCGCTTCCGGGTGCTGTTCCTCAACCGCCAGAACGTGCTCATCGCCGACGAGGTGCAGCAGAAAGGCACCGTCGATCACACGCCGGTCTATCCGCGCGAGGTGGTCAAGCGGGCGCTGGAACTCGGCGCGACGGCGGTGATCATGGTCCACAACCACCCGTCCGGCGACCCGGCGCCGTCCAATGCCGACATCGAGATGACCAAGGAGGTCCGGGACGCCGGGCAAAAGCTCGGCATCGTGCTCCACGATCACCTGATCATGACCAAGGCCGGGCACGCGTCGTTCAAGGAGATGGGGCTTTTGTGATGTTCGGTCTCATAAATCCGCCTCTCCTTCGAGACGCCCGCTGGCGCGGGCTCCCCGGGATGAGGCCCTCATGCTGAGCTTCGCCGAAGCATTAGCAGGCTGCTGAAAAAGTGGATTTTCTCCAACAATCCTTCGAGACGCCGTCCGCTGGCCGGCTCCTCAGGATGAGGAATTACAATACCTTATGCCTCACCCT
>NZAZ01000047.1 GCA_002686255.1 Rhodospirillaceae bacterium | reverse complement strand
TTCATTAATATGTTCTGAGTCAATTGAAACCCCTGGCTCAATATGATCACCAGCCCATCCAAATGCTTTGTCACCGACTTTAACATTATTAACAACACCAAACATGCCTGGGTAAATTACAGACTTGCCATCATTATCAGGTATGTAGCCTGGACTTCTAAATGAGGGTTGGCTAACGTAGCCTGCCACAACCATTTTAATCAAAGTTTTGGCATTTGATTTAATTGATTTTTGTTTCATTTATTTTAGAGATATAATTATCGCTAATTTCTTATTATAAGAATAGTAAAAATGTCAATTATGTGATGATAAAATGTGCACATTCAAAAAACAACTAATTGCAAAATAATCATCACTTCAATGATTATTTATCTATAGAAAAAACACAAATAAGTTTTATTAAATAAATTATGAGTCTTTCTTTCAAAAAGTTGAATGAGGAAATAGGTAAATTCAATGACGTTCTTAATTCTATGTCGATCCTTATATGGGATTCGAGAACAAAAATGCCAAAGAATGGAGCAAGAACTCGAGGTTTGCAAATAGGAACATTAACTCTTGTTGCTAGAGAAATATTGTTATCTTCAAAATTAAGAAAACTATTGGATGATTCAAAAAAAGAAACTGAATCGATGAAAGAAGACACTTTTGAAAAAAAAACACTGCTGCATCTTAGTGAAGCAATTGATTATCATGATAAAATTCCTGAAAAAGTTCAGGTCAGAAGCGCCGAAATTGAACCAATGGCACACAATGCCTGGGCTGAAGCAAGGCAGAAAAAAGATTTTAATATTTTTAAACCTTTTCTTGAAGAGCAAATTAATATTGCCATTGAACAATCACAATGTATTGGATTTGCAAACCATCCTTACGATGCTCTAATGCACCGTTTTGAACCCGGAGAAACTGTTCAGTCTTTGAAGTTTCTTTTTTCTAAATTAAAAGAAGGATTGTCTGAAATTCTTAATGCTTGTAAGGATTCAAAACAACCAAATAAAGATTTTTTGTATAATCATTACCCAGTTCACAAACAAAAAGAATTTGCAACCTCAATTGCAAACAAATTTGGTTATGATTTTAATAGAGGGCGTTTAGATAGTACCGTTCATCCTTTTGAGATTTCTTTTACAAGAGAAGATGTAAGAATAACTACAAGATTTTATGAGAACTTTCTTAACCCTTCACTGTTTGGAACTTTACATGAAGCGGGACATGGTATTTATGAACAAAATGTAGATCCAAAATTTACCAGAACAGCTTTGACCACTGATTTTTTGAGTTATTATGCTGTTGGAGGTGTAAGTTTTGGAGCGCATGAATCACAATCAAGATTGTATGAAAATCATATAGGTCGAAGTAAAATATTTTGGGAAAATCACTTTGATGATTTAGCAAGATGTTTTCCAGAAGCATTAAAAGGTATTAAGTTTGAGGATTTTTTTAAGGCAATAAACGTAATTGAACCTAGCTTAATTAGAGTTGAGTCAGATGAAACCACTTATGATTTTCATATAATGTTAAGAGTTGAGATTGAAAGTATGCTTATTGATGGGAGCCTTAAAGTAAAAGATTTACCAGAAATGTGGAATAATCAAGTAGAAAAATATTTAGGTTTAAAAGTCCCAGATGACAGTTTAGGAGTTTTGCAGGACATTCATTGGTCCGGCGGACAGTTTGGAACTTTTTGCAACTATACTATAGGAAATGTAATGGCCGCTCAATTAATGGGTCATATGAAAAAGAATGATCCAAAAATACTATCATCTTTAAAAGTTGCGAATTATGAACCTATTTTTGATTGGTTGAAAAGAAATATTCATCAGCATGGTAGGCGCTACTCAAGAAATGAATTATTAAAATTAGCCACGGGCAGAACTTTAGATCCTGACCCTTATCTGAAATATTTGCAATCTAAGGCCAGCGAAGTCTATGGAGTGAAATTTAATTAAATGACTAATAAAAAATTTATTGCTTCAAGAATAAAAGATCATAGTAATAATATAGTTACTAAGATGTGGAATATACAAAATCGACTTGAAAATGTGATAGCAATGGGAAGAGGAGATACTGATTTAGATACCCCTAGGCACATCATTGATGCAGGAATAAACGCTCTGAATAACGGAGCAACACACTACACCCATCCTATGGGCTTATTAGAGTTAAGACAGGAAATTTGTAAAGATATTAAGATGAATGAAGGAGCACAATATACAGATGAAGAAATAGTTGTAACAGCAGGTGGTCAAGAGGCAATGTTTGCAATTGCTCTTGGTATTTTGAATCCTGGTGACGAAATAATAACTGTGGCTCCAGGTTATAATCCGTATTTTCAGGCAGCTGAACTTGCTGATGCCAAAACTGTATTGACTAATACATATTTGGACAATAATTTTGCTATGACAGCAGAAGCTGTTGAGCCATTAATTACTGAAAAAACAAAGATTTTAGTAATTATTAATCCTTGCAACCCAACAGGCGCTGTCACTCCTTATGACCAAATAACAAAATTAGCTGATCTGGCGAAAAAGAATGACTTGATAGTAATATCTGATGAAATCTATTCACTCTTAACGTTTAATAATCATAAAGTTCAACCCGTAGCATCGCTTCCAGGAATGTTTGACAGAACTATAACTTTAAATGGATTTTCTAAGGCTTATTGTATGACTGGGTGGAGAGTTGGTTATTTTGCAGCACCTAAAAGTTTGATTACACATCTTTCAGAAATTCATCACGGTTTTGCGATTTGTGCTCCCTCAGTGAGTCAGCATGCAGCTCTTGCAGCTTTGAAAGGTTCAAAAAAATGTGTTGAGGATATGAAAAGAACAATGGAAAAAAGATGTAAAATATTATGTGATGGCTTAGATGAAATAAACTTACCTTATTCTGAACCTCAAGGAGGCTATTATGTATATGCAAATGTTTCTAAAACTGGGTTAAACGCGACTGATTTTTGTCTTAAACTTTTAGAAGAGGGCAAAGTTATTATATATCCAGGAAGTTTGTATGGGGATCACTGCGATGATTTTGTAAGATTTTCACTTTCACAACCTGAAGAAAAAATTAAAGAAGCAGTTTCAAGAATAAAAAAAGTTGTTTTATCTTTATAAGCAAATGTAGTTAATATTATGATTGACACTAAAGACTCAAACATTGTTGGAATTAAGCATATGGCTTTTGCTGTTGAAAATATTGAAACAGTCTTAAGGTCATACAAAAATTTTTTAGGAGTGTCTAAATCTATTCAAATAATGGACATGCCAAAATCAAGAACTAGAGTTGCTGTTTTTGAAATAGGAAATATTGAGTATCAATTGTGCCAATCCCAAGATTCTGATGGAAGATTTTCAAAATGGATAAAAGAAAGAGGTCAGGGTGGACTTCATCATATTTGTTATATTGTAAAGAATTTAGATGCAGCTCTAGATAATCAAAAAAAAAATGGGGCAAAATTGAGAGAATGTCAGGCCTGTAAAGTTATAGGCAATCATCCGCATCCTGAAGGTTTTATCGCTTTTTTGGATAATGAGGTAGAAGGCGTAGAAATTGAATTAATGCAAATATACACGACCGAAGAATTAGAAAAATATTCTGCCTACAAAGGTATTTAGATATATTGATAAAAAAAATATTTATTACTGGCGCCGGCGGTTTTGTTGGTTCAGAATTAGTTAATGGATTTAGTAAATTAAAATATGAAGTCTACGCTCTAGATAAACATTTTAACTATCCAATTTTTGAAAACAGTAAAATTATATTCTATAAAAAAAATTTAAATAAATTAAATCTCAGTTTAAAACTTAAATATGTAGATTATTTTATTCATACAGCAGCGGTTACTAATCCTAGAAAAAATCTAACAAAAAATAGTTTGATTAGTAATAATTTATCATTAACAAAAAAAGCTTTATATTTAGCTAAAAAATTAAAAGTTAAGAAGTTTTATTTTTTTAGTTCAACTGGTGTTTATCGTTCCGATAATTCTAATTTTTTTGATGAAAAATCCAAGATTTACTCATTAAATGAATATGCAAAATCAAAAATTCTTGGTGAAGAAATCGTAAGAAAATTTTGTATAAAGAATGATTTAGATTATAAAATATTGCGCTTGGGAAACATTTATAGCGGGTTTGAAAAAAAATTATGGAGTAGAAAAAATGTTTCAATTTTTCAAAAGTGGCTTAATAATGCATATAAAGATCTTATTTTAAAAACAAATTCATTTAAAACAAAAAGAGATTGGACTTATGTAAAAGATATACCTTTGGTAATTAACAGGATTATAAACTCACGCAATACAAAAAATGTAAAACTTAATCTAGTCTCTCCATATATAAGAGAAGATATTGAAATGATGAGAATTATTTCAAAAAAAATAAATAAAAAAAATAATTTCAAAGAAAAATTATTATTTCGTGTAAAACATAATGCATCAAGTTCACTCTATATAAAAAATTTTAAATTTAATAAATGGACTTCCCCTGAAAAAGCAATTAATCAAATTTATAAAATAAATAATGAAAAAAATTAGAATTTTAGTTGTTGGTGTAGGACCTAGAGGTTTAAATTGGCTTAAAGTAATTAAAAAGTCTCCAATAGTTAATCTTGTAGGTGTTTGTGATTTGCAAAAAAATACGAAAGACAGTTTAAAATTATTAAAATTAGATAACATTCCATTTGATGTTGATATAAAAAAATCAATAAATAAATTTCACCCAGAAGTCGTGCTTCTTTCTACACCTCCATTCAATCGGATGCGTGATATAAAAATATGTGCGGCTAATAATTTACCAGTATTAGTAGAAAAACCATTGACCACGAATATTAAAGAAGCAAAAAAAATAGTTGAAATCATGTTGAAGAAAAAATTGCTTTTAATGGTAGGCTTGAATTTTCGTTATCTGCCAGTAACTCAACAATTTATGAATTTACTTAACAAGGGGACTGTTGGCAAGCCTGCGTATGCAAAATTTATTTATGAAAGGTGGAGAGATGGAAAATTGAATTTTTTAAATAAATATCCTTTAATTATGGATCATCCTATGTTGTGGGAGCAGTCTATTCATCATTTTGACTTAATAAGATATACTTATAATTCAGATGTTAAAAGTGTATATGCTTTAACTTGGAATCCTAAATGGTCTATGTACAAACACCACACTAATGTGTCTGCATTGCTAAAATTAAAAAATGGAATGATTGTTAATTATCATGGCACATGGCAAGGCAACTCTACAAATTTCAATTTTGAATGGAGAACTGAATGTGAAAAAGGAACAATTATTCAAAAAGATCAATTTTCTGATTTGTATTATAACAAGAAAGAATCTTCTAAATTAATTAAAATTCCTTTAAAAAAAATTACTATGTGGAAATATGATGCAGAATTGTTACTAAAAGATTTCATCCGATCACTGGAGGATGTGAATAGGATTAAGACAGCCGGGAAAGATCATATAAGATCACTAGCCATTGTAGAGGCTTGTATAAATTCTGCCAAAAAGGGAAGAAAAATCAACATAAATTAGGATTTATTGACTATTTGTCATCACGTTATTGACTTAATAACCATTCTTATAGTCTTGTAATTCGGATAAATTCAAGCCCATTAATAAATACATATTTCTTTTTAAAAAGCGAGGTATTATGAAAAGATTATTAACTGGGTTAATTGCTGGTGTTAGCATTATGTTAACAGCATCAATTAGTAACGCTACTCCTCCTGATGACACTTTTGTTGTTGGATTGCCAACAGACACAATAGGTTTGGAGCCAGCTCAAATTAGTTCCCGACATACTGCTAATATTTTGAAGCATATTTTTGGAACCTTATTTTTTATTTCGGAATCAGGAACTTTAGATCCAAATTTAGCTGATAGCTACAGCGTTTCTGATGACGGAAAAGAATATACATTTACTTTAAGAAAAGGATTGACTTGTCATGACGGCGAGCCCCTAACAGCTGAAGATGTAGCCTATACTTTTAATCGAGTGGTAGATCCTGATCTAGCATTTGTAGGCAACTCTGCAGGATTTGTATTTCCTTCGATTGATTTTAAAGAAGCACGTGCTGATAGCGAGTTAGATGTAACGATCGTTATGGGCGCTCCTAATCATATCGCTCTTGGTCTAATTTCAGAAGTATATGTTCATTGCAAAGATTCTTATGAAAAAATGAGTAAAGAAGAAGCTGCTCTTAACCCAATAGGCTCAGGTGCTTATGAGTTTGTCAAATGGGATAAAGGTAGTCAAATTGTTCTCAAAAAATCTCCTGGTTCTGCTGTTTCAGCAAACTTTGAAAATCTTATTTGGAGAGTTATA
>NZAZ01000046.1 GCA_002686255.1 Rhodospirillaceae bacterium | reverse complement strand
TAGACTTTTTTCTAATAATTTCAATCTGTCGTAAAATTATTATTTCTTATGAGATTTCTATGAGTTACAATACGACCATGCCCCGTGAACAGGTACAAATAAGGATAATTTATGAATGAGACATCTGAACAAATAGTATTGGTAACCGGCGCCAGCAAAGGTATTGGTAAAGCAATTGCTGTTGAACTTGGCCACAAAGGCAGATTTGTCCATGTGAACTATAATTCAGATGAAAAAGGTGCAAAAGAGACCTGCGAGCAAATAAAAAAAAATGGCGGAAAAGCTAAACTGACTCGATTTAATGTAAAGGATGCTGCTGAGTGTGAAATAGCTGTGAAAGAAATACTTAAAGCAAATGACAAGATTGATATTCTTGTTAATAACGCAGGAATAAAAAATGATAAACTGCTTGCTTTTATGCAGGAATCTGACTGGAAAGACGTTTTAGATACTAACCTTGCTTCATTTTTCAATGTTACAAAACTGATTGTTAAAACCATGATTACAAAACGTTTTGGAAGAATAATAAATATTACATCAACAGCAGGCCAGGTTGGAAATGCAGGGCAGGTAAATTACTCTGCTTCAAAAGCAGGTATAATTGGTGCTACCAAAGCTTTGGCCAAAGAAGTTGCCAAACGCAACATTACAGTCAATGCAGTCTCTCCGGGATTTATAGAAACTGGAATGTTAGATGGAATGCCCATAGATGAAATAAAAAAAATGATACCATGTCAAAGACTTGGCAAAGTAGAAGAAGTCAGTGCTTTAGTTGGGTTTCTTTGTTCCAAAGAAGCTTCTTATATTTCAGGGCAGGTTATTGGAGTGAATGGCGGAGTAACATAATATTATGAATAAACCATATTTCAAACAAGAAAAAAATTCACCAAAGCCCTTAAGTACTGTTGTAAAAGCTCTTACAAGGTTTGAAGAGATTGATTCCATGGGCATTGTTTGGCATGGCAGATTTGCAAGCTATTTCGAAGATGCCAGAGTTGCTTTGGGCGAAAAATATAAAATCAGCTACTTTGATCTCTTCGAGAATGGCATTTTAGCTCCATTAAAAAAAATCCATGTTGATTTTCAAACACCTCTTTTCTTTAGAGAAGAGATATCAATTGAATGTATATTACATTATACTCTTGCATCAAAAATTTTTACTGAATACATTATTAAAAAACAAGATGGTACAATTGCTGCGACCGGATATGTTATTCAAATGCTGCTGGATCCAGACTATGAACTCTTTTTAACTCAGCCGGAATATTATAAAAATTTCTGTGAGATGTGGAAAAAAGGTGAAATTGAATGAGAAATGTCGTTATAGCACAAACTTCTGTTGTTACTTCTGTAGGCACAGATATGGACACTACATTTCAATCTTTTTTAAATTCAATACCAGGAATTATTAAAAATGATCGCTATAGTACAAAAAACTATAGAAGTGATTATGCAGCACTTATAAAAGAAATTGAGACACCTGAAAACAGAAGCAGTTTATTAAATCTTACTGATTTAATCATAAAACAACTTAATGACATCCCTGAAGATTCTCTTCTTCTGGCTTCCACAGCACAGGGATGTGTGGATTTGTTTGAAAAAAATGAAAAAAATCAATGCCCAATAAATAAACTATCATTACCTTCCGGCATTCCAAACTATATAGCCGAAAAACTAAATCTACAAGATAAAGGGATGAATATAAATTCAGCATGTGCCTCGCCTACCATTGCCATAATTAAAGGTACGCAAATGATTAAAAGCAAAAGGGCTGACTCTGTTTTGATTTTCTGCGCAGATATTGTCAGTGAATTTGTTTTTTCAGGTTTTTCCTCACTTAATGCTATTTCAGACAAGCCTACCCGTCCATTTGATATTAAACGGGACGGAATGTCTCTTGGAGAAGGCGGAGCTGCAATTCTTCTCATGGATGAAGAGCTTGCCAGAAAAAACTCTATTAACTACAACACATCCATTGCAGGATTTGGCATTGCAAGTGATGCAACTCATATTACTGCACCTGCACCTGATGGCTGTGGATTAATCATTGCCATCAGGAATGCTCTTAAAACTGCAAAAATTACTCCTGATAATATTGGTGCTATTAATACACATGGTACTGGAACTATTTACAATGATTCAATGGAGATTGAGGCATTAAGCACGGTTTTTCAAGATATAACAATACCGGGAAATTCAATTAAAGGCTCGATAGGTCATACTATGGGCGGAGCCGGCGGAATTGAGGCAGCAATTGGGACATTAATGCTAAAAGAACGTATCCTGCCCGGAACCCATGGTTTTTCAGACCCGGAAAAAGGAGCTGAAAATTTAATAAGCAAGGATAATGTTTCTTTTGATAAAGAGTACCTCCTAAGTACCAATTCCGGTTTTGCAGGAACAAATGCTGCTTTAGTTTTAAAGAGGATAAATTGTTAATGGATTATTATATTTGTGGTATAGGATTTGTGACACCTGAACTGATTGGATGCGGCAGGACCATTAAAACCTTTGACCCAAAACCTGGAAAGATTCCTTCTCTCTCAAGAAAAGATGTTTTGGATAAACCATATAAACCTTTTGGCAGGATGGATTTTTTCTCAAAAATTGGTTTTGCCGGTACCTATTTTTCCTTTAAGGATGCCGGCTTATTTTCTACTGAACATGTCGTGAATAACAAAACAACAGATACTGCCATTATCGTATCAACATATTATAGATGCCTTGATAATGACTATAATTTTTTTAATACATTTAAATTAAACAATGGAAAAAACGCAAGCCCTGCTCTTTTTGCATATGCTCTTCCAAACGCATTCCTGGGAGAGGCTTCTATTTTCCTTAAGGCAACAGGACAATGTTATGCTATTAGCGAAGACAATTCCGATGGAATATCCGTACTTAAACTAGCATTTGACACATTAAACTTTAAAGAATCTGAATTTGTAATATGCGGCATCTGTGATACTAATGCTCCAGAATTTATGAAAAGTTTTTTAAATAACACAGAGGATATTTTTTCAGGAAGTCTATTTTTTACAATCAGCAAAACAAAACAAAAATATAATTACGGCAAAATTAGAGAGGATGAAAACGGTAATATTTTTTTTAATGAAAAAAATATTAAAAATCTCCTTGAGCTTGCAAAAATTTGTATCAAAAACAAAAAAATCTAAATAGAAGAATTATCTATTATTATGAAAATGCAACTTATCTATCCAGAATGGATAAAACTCGAACACCAAACTGTATTCCATCTTCCCCCCCATGCACCTGTTGTAGTTGCCTCAGCACTGCCTGACTATGTTGATGTTCATTTCTTTGATGAAAACGTACAAGCAATTGAATATGACTCTTCCTATGATATTGTTGCAATATCCGTATTACTGACCTGTCAGATAAAAAGAGCTTTTGAGATAGCAGACAAGTATCGAAAACAAGGTATTCCGGTAATATTTGGTGGTATTGCTGTCATGCTTCATGCACAAGAAGTTATGGAACATGCAGATTCAGTCTTTCTTGGTGAAGTTGAAGATGGAAGATTAGAAGCAGTTCTTGATGATTTTAAAAACGGTAAACTTAAAAAAGTATATAACTATATGCACGACCATCCAGATACAAACACCATTTATTCTGCCAGAAGAGACATTCTTAACAATGATCTCTATGCCTACAGAGGCATCCAAATGGTTGATCTGGTTCATGCTTCACGGGGCTGTAAATTCAATTGTTTTCCTTGCTGTAACAATTTTCTTGGTGGCGCAAACTTCAGACCTCGTCCCATTGATATGGTAATCAAAGAGATGGAAGGAATTAAAAATAATCGACTTTTTATTGTGGATAACTCACTTGCCCAAGATAAACAATGGGTGATGGATCTTTTCCGTGAAATGATTCCTTTAAAGAAGAAGTGGGTTTCTCATCCAATACTTTATGATGATGAAGTACTTAAACTTGCTGCTGATGCCGGGTGCTGGTATGTTTATCAGGCTATTGCCGATACATCAGATACAATTAAGGAGAGAATCGAAAGGCTCCATGATCATGGAATTGGTGTTGAAGGAACAATCCTTTTAGGTACAGATGAGCAGGATGAAGATTATATCAAACGTCTTATTGATTTTCTCATGGAAGTCAACCTTGATATGGCTGAATTTACAATCCTCACACCCTTCCCGGAAAGTCCAATTAGAAATAAATTTGAAAAGCAGGGACGAATTTTACATAATAACTGGTCTGACTATACATGTGATAAAGTTGTATTTAAACCTAAACATGTAACCCCTGAAAAACTTCAGGAGCTGTATCATCTTGCCTGGAATACATTTTACGCTGACGGCGGTCAACAGACTAAAATGGGATCACTTTTTTATAAAGTTATCCAAAAAGAGATAAAAGATGGCACCTATAGAAGATATAACCCAAAAATTAAGCGTTCTTTTAGAAAAAAATTAAACAAGTCATGAGCAAGGATCACAAAAGAAAAATTCTTCTTGTTCATCCTCTTGGGTATAGTTCTGAAAAAGCTGACGGTGATATTTCCAGAATCGCAAACATTACTCCACCTCTAGGTATTGCAAGTATTAGTGCGTATCTAAGTCAGAATAACATAGAATCTGATATTATAGATTGCTATGCACACCCAGATGCAGACAATAAAATTAAAGTGTATTTAGAAAAAGAGAAACCTGGATTCATCGGATTTTCCTGCTCCACTTCAACATTTTTAGATGGCATCAGACTTGCCAGGATTGTTAAAACAATAAATCCTGAAACCAAAGTCGTATTTGGCGGTGCCCATGTTTCAGCTTTAAAAGAATCAATTGTTTCAAATTATGAACCTGTTGATTATGTTGTTGTAGGTGAAGGTGAACAAACTTTAACTGAACTCATGCAATCTGATTACAATAATATTTCAAAAATTAAAAATATTGTTTATAAAAACCGGGAAGAACAAGTTGTTTTCACAGGCTACAGAAAGATACTCCTGGAACTAGATACTCTCCCTTTTCCCGCCTATGAAAAACTTGAAGGTTATCCGGAAAAATACAAACTTCCAATATTTAATTATCCAGTGACTCCCAATTCAAGCTGTATTTCAAGCAGGGGATGCCCTTACACATGCAGTTATTGTGATAGATCTGTCTTTCGAAAAAGCTTTCGATATAACAGCGCACAATATCTTTGTGATCATCTAAAATATTTGAATCAAAAATTCGGGATTAAACACATTAATTTTTATGATGATCAATTCACATTTAATAAAAAAAGGATAATGAAGTTTTGCCAACTCATGATTAATTGCAATCTTAAAATGAGTTTTAACTGTGCCGCAAGAGCAGAACATCTAGATTCTGAACTTATTGCAGCCATGAAATCCGCAGGATGCTGGATGATAAGCCTTGGTATTGAAACAGGAGATGAGAACTTGCTTTCTCAACACAGACAAAATGCCGATGTTGAGATGCTCAGAGAGAAAATTAAATTAATCAAAAAGGCAAAAATCCGCGTTAAAGCTCTGTTAATGATGGGCTTGCCCGGCGAAACAGAACAAAGTATTAAAAATAGCAAAAAATATGTTTTTTCTCTTCCCATTGACGATTTTAACCTTGCTAAGTTCACCCCTTTTCCAGGCTCTCCAATATATCAACAGATTAAACAGGGTGAAGTAATGGGAAGCTTTGATGAAAATTGGGAAAGAATGGATTGCATGGAATTCCTCTTTGTACCCAATAGTATTAAAAAAGAGAAAATGGAAAAACTGTTTGTTGATTTCTACAGGTCTCATTTCATGAGACACAGAACATTGTTCAATTATATAACCATGATCTGGAAATCACCAGACAGCTGGCATAGGTTTTTTCAAAACTTTTTTTCTTTTATGGGCTTTGTAATTAACAAAAAAAGACACAAAAGTTAATCTTCACATCTTTTTTTTATTTTCTGATATTGATTCTGATAGTATTCTTTCCGCTCTTGCGGTGATTTATTCAGTGCCTCTTTTGAAGCATATAAAGCTTTTTCACAATAGTTGTTTATTAAACATGCCTCAGCATAGGTATCTAATATGTATGATGCCCGGCTAATTTTCAGAGCTCTCTTAGAAAGGGTGTAAGCTTTTAATTTATCTTGAAATAAACTATCCTCACATGTCGCAAAGAGCCATGCAAGGTTATTTAATGTATGGACATTGTCAGGATCAATTTTCAGTACATTCTGCCATGCTATTTTAGCATTATCAAATTCCTTTAAGTTATAACTGTAGTCGCCGATCATTCCATAAAGTTTTATATTGTCATGACCTGTTCGAAATTCCTGTTTCAGGATTTTATGTGCAATATATTTATTCAAAACCTGCTTGGTTTTTCCGTAATTCACAGAATACCCAAAAGTGCATATCATTAAAAACACAACAATAAAACCAATGATTATCTTTGATACCTTTTTATTATGTTTGCTAATGTTTGAAAAATCATTTTCGCATTGTAGCAAAAAATTGGTACCCGTTCACAGGGGCTTGCTAGTAAAACCTTATGATAACCAAGCTAAACTTGGCTTTTGTTGTTTAAAGTATGATGAGATGGCATTCACCAATAT
>NZAZ01000045.1 GCA_002686255.1 Rhodospirillaceae bacterium | reverse complement strand
TCGGGAAGGCGGTGCAATTCCGCCACGTGCCCAACGCTGTAATGGGGATTGACCGGGCGACAGACCCACTGGAGTGAAGTCTGGAAAGCGCCACTTTAAGTATTCCATGAAGGGGAATGATATGGAAATTTCCACCAAAACAGAATCCGCCAACCATTGTTTCAACGACGCCGAGCGCGAAGCGCTCTACCAGGCAATCTTTACCCGCCGCGACGTGCGCGGCCAGTTTACCCCCGATCCTATCCCCGAAGATGTCCTGAGCCGGGTTCTGATGGCCGCCCACTACGCGCCGTCCGTGGGTTTCATGCAGCCCTGGAGCTTTATTCTCGTCCGTTCCGGCGAAACCAAACGAAAAGTCCATGATCTCTTCGACGAGGCGCACCGTGAAGCGGCCGATATGTTCGAAGGGGAACGGCGCGATATCTACCGAAACCTGAAACTGGAAGGCATCCTCGAATCCCCGATCAACATCTGCATCACCTGTGACAGGGACCGCGCCGGTCCCGTCGTCATCGGGCGGACGCATATCAAGACGATGGATGTCTACAGCAGTGTCTGCGCCGTGCAAAACATGTGGCTGGCGGCCCGCGCCGAGGGACTGGGCCTGGGCTGGGTCAGTATTTTCAACCAAAAACGCCTCAAGCAAATTCTCGAAATCCCCAAACGGGTCGTCCCCGTGGCCTATGTTTGCCTTGGCTACGTCTCTCATTTCTTCGACAAGCCGGAACTTCAATCGGCGGGTTGGCGTCCGCGCCTGCCCCTCGGCGACCTTGTCAACTTCGAGGGGTTTGACAAAGGGGCCGACGATGCTTTCGCGGCGGGCCTGCTCGAACGCGTTCGCGAGGACCAGAAGAAAATCGAGGATGACGGCTATCGCGGGGACTTCGCCACATAAGCGGCACTCCGCCTGCCCTCCGTACCACTTAGGGAGGCGGGTGGCGGGCCAGATCCTTGGATTGATCGCAAGTGATCGTTTCGTTGTCGAGGATATCCACGCTCACGGCGTTTTTTCCTTCGCCGTCTTATTATCCTTTGACGCCCGATTCGGGGACCCCGGCGGCGCCATGTGATAGCCGCCCTTGCCTTTATTCTTGACCTCGTACATGGCCGCGTCGGCGCGGGCCATCAGGTCGCCGATCGATTCGCCGTTTTCGGGATCAAACATGGCGACGCCGACGGAAATGCCCAGGGGATGGTCGTCGTCGCCGGAAAATTGCCGCATCTTCCGGCTCGCTTCGATCAAGCGGGCGGCACGGTCTTCCGACACCTTTTCGGAAATGCCGTCCAGCCACAGGGCGAATTCATCACCCCCCAGCCGGGCGATGACGTCCCCGGGCCGGGACATTTCCATCAACATGTCGCGCAAGAACAGAAGCGCGTCGTCGCCGGCCTGGTGGCCTTGAATGTCGTTGACCAGTTTGAAATTGTCCATGTCGACGTAAAACAGGGCCGCTTTCTGGCGGCTGTGTTCAAGCCGCTTAACCCTTCGGGGTATTTCTTCCTCGTAAAAAGCGCGCCGGTTCAACAACCCGGTCATGCCGTCGGTGCGCGACAGGGCGACGATCCGTTCGTGGTTGCTTATCTGTTCATTGGCGATGCCCAGTTGGTTGGCGATATCGCCGATCAGCAGGCGATGGTCGTCCTTCCAGCCGTCGCCGCTGGCCGCCTTCCATATGGAAAGCGCCCCGTTGACCCGTTGGCGGTAATTGGTGGCGGTGGCCAGAACCCGCCATTTGCCGACGGTTATCTCCACCACTTGGTCGCTGGAATCCAGAGTCGCCAATTTGGCGTCCAATTCATCCAGCCCTTCGGTGTTGCCGTGTTCGGCGGCACTCATGAACGTGTTCTCTTCGCCGCGGCGGTAAATGCGGCAACCGGCCACGCCCAGGGCCCTGACCGTGGCGGTGGCGGCGACGTTGATCATGTTGTCGGGTTCCACCTCGTCGCCGATGGCGCCGACGATGTAATTGAGGCGCTGTTCGCGGCGCCGGACCCGGGTCAGGGCGGATTCGTTCTCGCGTTCCTCGGTAACGTTCCGGCACACCCCGCGCGTGCCTTTCCACAGTTGCTTGCCGTCTTCCTCGGCCATCAACGGCACGCAGGACAGAATCACGCACGCCGTCGATCCGTCCTTGTGGTTCATCCAAATCTCGACTTTGTCGAGCGGCCGTTCGCTGACGAACGGCAGCGGCGAAAATTTCTCCGGGGAAATGACGAAATCCCCGGCTTTTCTGTTGATCAGTTCCTCGGCCTGGAAGCCAAGCGCGCCGCGCGGCGAAACGAAGACGAATTCTCCTTCCGGGTTGACCTCCCAGGAAAAGTCGCTGGAGACCTCGACCAGGTCCTTGTAGCGCTGGCGGGATTCGACGAGCGCCGTGCGCAGGTTGCGTTCCATGGTCATGTCGCGGGCCATGACCACCATTTCGTCGGTTTTCCCCAGGCCGGGAATGACGGTGATTTCAAGGACGATTACACCCTTGGCGCTGTTCAGCGACACCGAGCCAGCGGCGACGGAGCCCTGGGACCGGGCTTCCTCGATCAGGTTTTTGATTTCGGGCGCCGCGTCATGCTCGATCAGGGCCTCCAGCCCGGCGGCCTTGGCGTTGGAATGCAGGACCGACCCGTCGGCGGCGACCAGAAGGGCAGCCCCCGGATACCCGGCAAGCAGCTTTTCCTGTTCGGACGCCGAACCGTCCGGCCGTTTTTCGGATTCCCCGGAATCCGCTTTTTCGTCCAAATTTTTCTCAAGGCTTTTTTGCCTATTTTTGGACATTGCCAAATGTATCCCTGGTTTTTTCCACTAGGGGCCGATAAAACCCGTGGTCGATAATCCTGTGGTCAATTTTTTGGAGTTTAGGGGATCAAATCCCGTCCCGCCAGCCTGGAATCACCCCGACAGGCTCTTCCTCCGGGGGCTCTGGATATAAAAGAGACAGCCGGATTCGGGACAATATCCTCAATTGCGAAATGGATCAAACCGCCGCTTCAAAGGCCCGTCTTCTGGAGGCCGAAACCTGGGTTTTCGACCTCGACAACACCCTTTACCCGTCCTCTTCCGACGTTTTCGCCCAAATCGACGAAAGGATGACCCGATATATTTCGGGTTTTCTGGATTTGACCCTTGATGAGGCCGGCGAGCTCCGCAAAGCCTATTACCTGTCCCACGGCACCACCATGCGCGGATTGATGAACCGCCATGGCATGGAACCGGGGCCTTTCCTGGAATACGTCCACAATGTCGACCTCGGCAATGTTTCCCCCGACCCGTCGCTGGACCGGGCCTTGTCCCGGCTTCCCGGCCGCAAGATCATTTACACCAACGGCCCGGCGGACCATGCGGACCGGATCATGGACCGGCTTTCCATCGGCCATCACTTCGAGGCCGTCTTCGATATCATCGGCGCCGATTACATGCCCAAGCCGGAGCCCAAGGCCTATGAGGATCTGGTCGAGCGGTTCGGGTTGAAGCCCGGGAAAACGGTGATGGTCGAAGACCTGGCCCGCAACCTGGGCCCGGCGGCGGCGCTCGGCATGATCACGGTCTGGGTCCGCAACGCCGGAGATGACCACGGGGACAACCAAGGGCCGCCCCCGGAAGCGGACGTTGACCACGTTGTCGACGACCTGGTGTCGTGGCTCGGCCGGTTGACGGCCGATCAAACCGGCCGGCCCGGTTCGTATTGACACCCTGTCCGGGGTGCCGCATTTTCTCACGCTTCTTGAGCCCTGCACTTTTACCGCCGCCGACGGAGACCCCATGAGCACCGCCGCCCTGCAATCGACCATCGATGGCATCTGGGAAGACCGCGAATCGATCGGCATCGGCACCACCGGCGACGCGCGGGACGCCGTCGATGCCGCCCTCGATTTGCTGGATTCCGGCCGGGCCCGGGTCGCCGAGAAGACCGGCGGCGAATGGCGGATCAACCAATGGCTCAAAAAAGCCGTATTGCTGTCGTTCCGCCTCAACGACATGGCGGCCCTGGAGGGCGGCCTCGGCGGCGCGCCCTGGTTCGACAAGGTCAGGTCCAAGTTCGAAGGCTGGGACGAGGCCCGGTTCCGCGACGCCGGATTCCGCGCCGTGCCCAACTGCATCGTCCGCCATTCCGCCTATATCGCGCCGGGCGTCATCCTGATGCCCAGCTTCGTCAATCTGGGCGCCTACGTCGATTCAGGCACCATGGTCGATACCTGGGCGACGGTCGGTTCCTGCGCCCAGATCGGCAAGAACTGCCACATTTCCGGCGGCGCCGGCATCGGCGGCGTGCTCGAGCCCCTTCAGGCCGGCCCGGTGATCATCGAGGACCATTGTTTCATCGGCGCCCGTTCCGAGGTCGCCGAGGGCGTCATCGTCGAGGAAGGCGCGGTGTTGTCCATGGGGGTCTACATCGGCGCCTCGACGAAGATCATCGACCGCGCCACCGGCGAGATCCGCTTCGGCCGCGTGCCGGCCTATTCGGTGGTCGTGCCGGGAACCCTGCCCGGCCCGGCGCTCGACGACGGCAACCCCGGTCCCGGCCTTTACTGCGCCGTGATCGTCAAGCAGGTGGACGAAAAGACCCGCTCCAAGACGTCCATCAACGACCTGCTCCGCGATTGAGCTGTGTCATGGACCCCGTCGACCTAGCCCAGGCCCTGATCCGCTGCCCTTCCGTGACGCCGGCCGACGCCGGCGCCATGGACGTCCTGCAATCGGCGCTCGAAGAGCTCGGTTTCACCTGTCACCGGCTGCCCTTTTCCACCGCCGACGCGCCCGAGGTCCAGAACCTCTATGCCCGCATCGGCGATCACGCGCCCAACTTCTGTTTCGCCGGGCACACCGACGTGGTGCCGGTGGGCGACGCCAACGAATGGTCCGTCGATCCCTTCGCCGCCGAGATCAAGGGCGATCGGCTTTACGGCCGCGGCGCGTCGGACATGAAAACCGCGATCGCCGGTTTCGTCGCCGCCGCGGCGCGGTTTCTTGAATCCCGGAGAGTCGGCTTTCCGGGGTCCATCAGCCTGCTGATCACCGGCGACGAGGAAGGCGAGGCCGTCAACGGCACGGTCAGGGTCCTCGAATGGCTGGCCGAAAAGGGCGAGGTCCTGGATGCCTGTCTGGTCGGCGAACCGACCAATCCCGAAAACTTAAGCGATATGATCAAGATCGGCCGCCGGGGGTCGATGACCGCTTTCCTTACCGTTCACGGCGCCAGCGGCCACGCCGCCTATCCGCATTTGGCCGACAACCCGGTCGAGCGCCTGGTGAAGATGCTGTCGGCGGTCATCGATAAGCCGCTGGACGACGGCACCGAGCATTTCCAGCCGTCCAAGGCCGTCGTCACCACCATCGACGTCGGCAATCCGGCCGCCAACGTCATTCCGGTCCGGGCCGAGGCCCGGATCAACATCCGGTTCAACGATCTGCATACGGGCGCCGGCGTCGAAACCCTGCTCAGGGAACGTCTGGACGAAATCGGCGGCGATTACGACCTGGACGTCGGGGTTTCCGGCGAACCGTTCCTTTTCCCGCCGGGGCCGCTCGGCAATCTTGTCGCCGGGGCGGTCGAAAAAGCGACAAGAAAAACGCCGGAATTCGATACCGCGGGCGGCACCTCGGATGCGCGGTTCATCAAGGACCACTGTCCGGTCTGCGAATACGGGATGACCAACCAAACCGCCCACAAGGCCGACGAAAACGCCTTGATCTCCGATATCCGGCTGCTTTCGGATATCTACGAATCGGTGCTCGACGATTTCTTCGCCGATCGCGGCTGATGATCTCGCTGGGCGAGGTCCTTACGGCTCTCTACGGCGCCTACCGGCTGGCCCGTTTGGACGCCGGCGGCCTCGGGTTTTTCGATATCACAGATCAGGGATTCTGGCGCTCGTTTTTCGCCGCCGTGGTGGTGGCGCCCCTATATGTGATCCTGCTGCTGATCCGCTATTCGAATTTTCCGGAACCCATCCCGCTGTTCCGCTTCATCGCCCTCGAGGCCATCGCCTACGTCATCGCCTGGGTCGCCTTTCCGCTGCTCATGGCGAGCCTGGCCCGGATGCTGGAGCGCGACGAGTTCTATATCCGCTATATCGTCGCCTACAACTGGGCGGCGGTGCTGCAAAACTTCCTTTACATCCCGATCGCCATCCTGGCGGCGGTCGGGGTCTTGTCGATCACCTTGTCCAATACGCTGGGGCTCTTGGCGCTGGCCCTGATCGTGGTCTACACTTGGTTCATCACCCGCACCGCGCTGGAAGTGGCGGCGGGCACGGCGGCGGGCATCGTCGGCCTGGATTTCCTGCTCAACGTCTTCATCAACGTCTTCACCGAGGCCGCCATCAAGTAACATCAAGTAACGTGGTGGGGCCTAGGCCACATACCCATAAACAGGATTCCCAAACGCGCTGAAATGTGATTCAAGCCTCTTTAGAAAGGAGTTTTGATATGGCGCGTTTTGATTTGACG
>NZAZ01000044.1 GCA_002686255.1 Rhodospirillaceae bacterium | reverse complement strand
CCCTGAGGAGGATCGGAGGTCCGTCTCGAAGGGTGATTGCTTCAGAATACCTCACCCTGAGGAGGATCGGAGGTCCGTCTCGAAGGGTGATTGCTTCAGAATACCTCACCCTGAGGAGGATCGGAGGTCCGTCTCGAAGGGTGATGGTTCCAAATCATGGGTTTTTCAGCAGCCTGTTATTGACCGGCACCGCCGCCGCCTTCTCGCCGGCGGCGCGGCCTTTACCACGTTGGCGCTGGCGCCCGGCGTGTCATTGATGATGGCCGGCTCCGCCGACGCGCGGCCGGCGGGCGAAGCGGCCTCGGCCAAGGTCCGCTGGGGAATCCTGATCGACGTCAGTAAATGTCCGGACGGGTGTACCGTCTGCGTCGATGCCTGCAAGGACGAAAACGGCTGGTCGGCCAAGACGGGATCGCGCACCGATCCGCAGTGGATCCGCAAGGTGACGCTGAAGGACCGAAAAACCGGGGCCGTCCAAACGCTGCCGTTTATGTGTCAGCATTGCGAACAGCCGCCGTGCGTCGACGTCTGCCCGACCGGCGCGTCCTTCAAGCGCGCCGACGGCATCGTGCTGGTCGACAAGCACATCTGCATCGGCTGCCGCTATTGCATGTTGGCGTGTCCGTACGCGGCCCGCTCGTTCATCCATGAAGACGTCAAGGACCAGAAGCCGTACGCGCCGCGAGGCAAGGGCACCGTCGAATCCTGCACCATGTGCGTGCACCTCGTCGACGCCGACAAGACGCCGGCCTGCGTCGTGGCGTGCAACAAGTCCGGCAACCGGTCCCTGGTGTTCGGCGACTTGAACGACCCCAACAGCGACATCGCCAAGGCCGTCGGCAGGCACTTGGTTACCCGCATCCGCGCCGACCTCGGCCTCAACCCCGGCATCCTCTACAGCGGACTTTAGGCTGAAAGAGACCGACCATGGCAAAAGCGATCGTATTCAAGGAAATTTCGGATAAAACACCCGGCTATTTTGCCGTGCTGGGGCTGTTGGCGGCCGTCGTCGCCGTCGGCCTCGCAGCCGCCTATGCCATGGAGACCGCGGGCCACCACATCACCGGGATGACCAACCGCATCGTCTGGGGCACGCCCCACGTCTTCGCCGTGTTCCTGATTATCGCCGCCTCCGGCGCGCTCAACGCGGCGTCGATCTCGTCCGTCTTCGGGCGTTCCATCTACAAGCCGCTGACGCGCTTTTCCGGCGTCATGTCCATCGCCCTGCTGCTCGGCGGACTGTCGGTGCTGGTGCTCGACCTCGGCCGCCCGGACCGGCTGATCGTCGCCATGCTCAACTATAACTTCAAGTCCATCTTCGCCTGGAACATCTTCCTCTACACCAGCTTCATGGTCGTGGTCGCCGCGTACCTTTGGATGATGATGGAACGGCGTATGGCGCGGTTTACCAAATCCGTCGGCATGGTCGCCTTCCTCTGGCGGCTGGCCCTGACCACCGGCACGGGATCCATCTTCGGCTTTCTGGTGGCGCGTCAGGCCTATGACGCGGCGGTTATGGCGCCGTTGTTCATCGCCATGTCCCTGTCGCTGGGCATGGCGGTCTTTATCCTTGTCCTGTTCGCGATTTTCTGGTGGTCCGGACAGCCCATCGGCTCCACCATCGCCCGGCGGCTCGGAAGGTTGCTGGGCATCCTGATCGCCGTCGTGCTTTATTTCGTCGCCGTGCAGCACCTGACCAACCTGTACGCCGCCGAACACCACGGGGTGGAACGCTTCATCCTCGTCGATGGCGGATCGTACACGGTGGCGTTCTGGCTCTTCCAGGTCATCCTCGGCTCCGTCGTACCCTTGTTTATCCTGTTCCACCCCCAAGCAGCCAAGTGCTGGTGCATGGTCATGGCGGCGGCGGCGCTGGTGGGGGTCGGCGGCTTCGCGCAGATTTACGTCATCATCATCGGCGGGCAAGCCTATCCGCTGCTGATGTTCCCGGGCATGGAAGTAACGTCGAGCTTCCTTGACGGCGGTATTGCGGCGTACACGCCCAGCCTGCCGGAGGTCCTGCTGGGGCTTAGCGGCGGCGCCATTGCGCTGGCCATGATCACCGTTGCCGTGAAGACCCTGCCGATTCTGCCGATGACCCTTGCCGACGCCGACATTGACTCCCATTATCAGCCGCCGCCCGAGCTCGAGCCCGAACCCGAGCCCGAGGCGGAAGCCGAAGACACGCCCGAGGACGACCCCGGCGGGGGCGGCGACGCCGAAGAAGACAAACCGGCCTGACTCCCGGCCGCGCCCGAGACCGGCCACGATCTGCTTAGTGGGTTTTTAGATGACCGAAGAACACCCCTTTTCCCGCTTTGTGCGGACCATCGCCCGGGGGCCCAACCTGTCCCGCCCCCTGACCGAGGACGAGATGGCCGAGGCCGCCCGCATGATCCTCTCGGGCGAGGTGAGGGAATTGCAGCTAGGCGCGTTCCTGGCCGTGCTCAGGGTCAGGACCGAGGACCCTGGCGAGGCCGCCGGGTTCGTCCGCGTGGTCAAGGAAGAGGTGATCCACAAGCCCACCGGGGCGCCGGAGGTGGACCTGGACTGGCAGTCCTACGCCGGCAAGAAGCGCCAATTGCCGTGGTTCCTTCTCTCGGCGCTGCTGTTGGCGCAGAACGGCGTCAAGGTCTTCATCCACGGCACCGAGGGCCACACCCCGGGCCGCGTCTATACCCGCGAGGCGCTGGAAGCGCTGGGCCTCGATGCCGCCCAGTCCATGGACGACGCGGCCCGGCACATCCGCGAGCGCAACTTCGCCTACCTGCCGCTGGCCAACCTGGTGCCGCGGCTCGACGAGATCCTCAACCTGAAGCCGATTCTGGGCGTGCGCTCGCCGATGAACACCTTTACCCGCATGCTCAATCCCTTCGACGCGCCCTATTCCCTGCAATCGGTCTTCCATCCCAATTACGGCGAAATCCACCGCCAGGCGTCGCGGCTCCTGGGACAGCCCTACATGGCCGTCTTCAAGGGCGAGGGCGGCGAGACCGAACGCCGCCCGGCCAAGCCCGTGATCGTCGAAAGCCTGCTCGACGGCGAGAACGCCGACGAGGAATGGCCGGCCATGCTGCCCGGCGAAGTCATCAAGACCGACGAGGACATGGACTTGTCCCGCCTGCTCAAGCTGTGGCGGGGCGAGGACGATGACGCCGCCGCCACCGCCGCCGTCACCGGCACGGCGGCGATCGCGCTGCGCCTGTTGGGCCGCACTGATGGAATAGAAGACGCCGAGGCCCAGGCGAGGGCATTGTGGGAAAACCGCGCCGAGTCTCCGCTCGACATCAAGGACGCGGCCTGAGCCATGGCCCATATCCTGATATCGGCGGCCCACAAGTCGTCCGGCAAGACGACCGTCAGCGCCGGCATCGCCGCCGCCCTGACCAAGCAGGGCCGCACGGTGCGGGCGTTCAAGAAGGGCCCCGATTACATCGACCCCATGTGGCTGGCCGCCGCCACCGGCCGGGCCTGCCATAACCTCGATTACCAGACCATGACCGAAGCCGAGATCCTGGCCACCTTCGCCCGCCACGGCCATGACGCCGATCTATCCGTCATCGAGGGCAACAAGGGGCTTTACGACGGGCTCGATCTGGAGGGCAACAACTCCAACGCCGCCCTGGCGTCGCTGTTGCGGGCCCCGGTGGTGCTGGTCCTCGACACCAAGGGCATGACCCGGGGCATCGCGCCGTTGATTTTGGGATATCAGGCTTTCGATCCGGGCATCCGCATCGCCGGCGTGATCCTCAACAAGGTCGGCGGCTCGCGCCACGAAGCCAAGCTTCGTCAAATCATCGAGCATTATACCGACGTGCCGGTGCTGGGCTCGGTCTACCGCCAGCCGGCGCTCGAAATCTCGGAGCGCCACCTGGGGCTGATTCCGTCCAACGAGACCGCCAACGCCCGCGCCGTGGTGTCCGGCATCGCCGACGTCATCGCCCGCGAGGTCGACCTGGAAGCCATCCTCAAGGCGGCCGGCACGGCGCCGGCGCTGTCGGCGGTCCCCGGCCCCGGCCCGTCGCGGGCGGCGCCCGACGTGCGCATCGCCATCGCCCGTGATTCCGCCTTCGGCTTCTATTATCCCGGCGACCTGGAGGCGCTGGAGGCCGCCGGCGCCGAGTTGGTGCCATTCGACACCCTGATCGACCGCCGCCTGCCCGAGGCCGACGGGCTTTTCATCGGCGGCGGTTTCCCGGAATCCCACCTGAAGGCCTTGGAAGCCAACGTGCCCCTTCGCACCCATATCCGCGACGCCATCGAGATGGGCATGCCGGCTTACGCCGAATGCGGCGGCCTGATGTACCTGGCCCGCAGCCTTTCGTGGCGCGGCGAAAAGCGCAAGATGGCGGGGGTGATCCCGGCCGACGCGGTGATGCACAGCCGGCCCCAGGGCCGCGGCTATATCCGTCTTCGCGAAACCGGCAAGGGGCCGTGGCCGATGCTGGTCGAAGGCGGCGGGCGGGCCGAATTCGCGGCCCATGAATTCCACTATTCCAGCCTCGAAAACATCTCCGGCCCGGTGGAGTTCGCCTACCAAGTCGTGCGCGGCGTCGGCGTCGACGGCGAACACGACGGCATCGTCCATAAAAACCTGCTGGCCGGGTTCGCCCACCTTCGCGATACCGAGGCCAACCGGTGGACCGGACGGTTCGTCAATTTCGTCCGCGCCACCCGCGAAAGCGGCGCCTATCGGGTCTCGGGCCCGGTCGCCAACGAACAGGACGGCGCCGGGGCCAATGTCTCCCCGTGGGCGGATCAGGTTTCCCGGGTCTATCTGGTCGGCGCCGGGCCGGGCGATCCGGCGCTGTTGACGGTCCGTGCCCGCCAATTGATCGAGGAAGCCGACATCGTCGTCTATGACCGGCTGGTTGCCGACGAAATCCTCGCCGTCATCCCGCCGGGGACGACGCGTATCTTCGCCGGCAAGGCGGCGCGCGACCATTTCATGCCCCAGGACGAGGTCAACGAACTGCTCGTCCGCCTGGCCCGCAGCGGCCGCCGGGTGGTGCGGCTGAAGGGCGGCGACCCGTTCATTTTCGGGCGCGGCAGCGAGGAAGCGTCGTCCCTGGCCGAACACGGCATATCGTTCGAGGTCGTGCCCGGCATCACCGCGTCGACGGGCTGCACGGCCCGGGCCGGCATTCCGCTGACCCACCGCGGCGTTTCGCGTTCGGTGACCTTCGTCGCCGGTCACCGCCAGGACGGCCACGACCTGGACCTGAACTGGAAGGCGCTGGCGGATTCGAAATCGACCCTGGTCATCTACATGGGGCTCAGCAATATCGGCGAAATCAGCCGCCGGTTGATTTCGGCCGGCCTGCCCGGGTTCACCCCCGCCGCCGCGATCGAAAAGGGCACGACGCCCGAACAGCGCACCGTCGTCACCACCGTCGCCGACCTTCCCGATTGCGTGAAAAACGAAAAATTCCAGGCGCCGACGCTGCTGGTCATCGGCGAGGTGGTCAATTTTTCGGAATCCCTCGACTGGGCCTCGGCCGTCGTCGGCTGCGGCCTCGAGGCGCGCGGCTAGCCCTTCCCCCGGGCCTTGAAAGCCGTCTTGCATATTCAAACATTCAATTGATAGAATATATCCTGGGAAGCGAACGGGGTGATCATGGCCGATGATCCGGAATCCATAGACGTACAGACTCTCAACAAAATGATATCCGAAAGACAGGTTTTGTTGATCGACGTCCGCGAAGCCGACGAATACGAGGAAGAGCACGTTCCCGGCGCCCTGCTTTACCCGATGTCCTATCTGGACGGTGATTACCTGCCCCAGATCACGGAAACCAAAATCGTCGTCATGTGCGGGACCGGCCAGCGTTCCTTCGCCGGCGCCAAGCAATTGATGAACGAAGGCCTTTCCGGCGTCCTCAACCTGGAAGGCGGCATCGAGGCGTGGAAGAAAGCCGGGCTGGAAACCGAAGGCGCGCCCCCCGAAGACGACTTCCCGGAACCCGAAGATGCGACCCTGGAAAACGACATCCCGGAACCCGAATAGGCGCTTTTTTCACCCTCATATGCCTGCCGGTCCGGCCCTAATGACTCTCGAACAAATAAACGCCATCGTCGCCCATGCGCCGCCTGATTTTTCCCTGCCCCATCAGGTGATGCAGGTGGGCCAGCGCCTCGCCGGCGGCGAAAAAAAGCTGATGGGTGTCGAGCCGGCGCTTGAACAGCTCCCTCAGCACCTCGACCCCGGTCACTGAATTCGCGCACACCGACAGGGTTTCGGCCAACCTTTCGGCGTGGTGGGAGGCCAAGTCGTCGAGACGCCCTTCCAGGCCCCGGAACGGCAGGTTGTGGCTCGGCAGCACCAGCGTATCGGGTGCCAGGCGGCGAAATTTCTCCAGGCTCGACAGATAAAGCGACAGCGGCTCGGCGTCGGGCTCCTGCGGCCAGACGCTGACGTTGGGGCTGATCTTGGGCAGCACCTGGTCGCCGGAGATCAGCACCCGCAGGTCCGGGCAATGCAGGCAGGCGTGTTGCGGCGAATGGCCGGCGCCGACGATGACCCGCCATTCCCGGCCGCCGATGTCGATGACGTCGCCGTCGGCGATGCGGCGGAACGCCCCGGGCACGGTTGACACGATCCTGGCGTAGCGCCCGGGCCGCTTGGCGGCGGCTTCCATCATCGCCGCGTCGAAGCCGGCGGCGCGGTAGAAACGGTCGAAGGCGGTCCGCATGGTAGAGCCGCCGTCGAGGCTCAGCATCCGGCCCCAGGCCCATTCCTCCCTCGGCATCCACAAAGGCACCTCGAAGCGGTCCACCAGCCAGCCCGCGAGGCCCAGATGATCGGGATGGAAATGGGTGACGATGACCCGTTTCAGACGCTTGGCGGCGCTAAGGAAGGTTTCGAACACCCGCTCCCAGGCGGCCTTGACCTCATCGCCGGCGATGCCCGTATCGACGATGGTCCAGCCGTCCCCGTCGTCGAGCAGCCAAAGATTGATGTGATCGAGCTTGAACGGCAGCGGCATGCGCAGCCAATGGACGCCCGCCGCGACCTCGACGGCACCGCCGGGCCTGGGCGCCGCGTCGTAAGCGTAATCGGGGGCGTAAACGGGCTTGTCCATGGCCGCAAGGATATACCCGGTTTTCACCACCAAGACACAAAGAAAAAAGGCCCGGATTTTTCAGCTTTTTTCCGGCTTTGCGTCTTTGGGTCTTAGTGGTTAATCAATTTTTGGCAATGCCGGGGGCGCCGGGCCCGCCGATGTCCTGGGCGGCCAGTTCCTGGGCGACCATGTATTTGAGCTCTTCCTTGATGATCTCGGTGTGCCGGGTCGGCTCGGCCTTGAGCACGGCGGAGATGATGGCCACGCGCACCGGCTTCGCCAGGCGCTCGAAGTTCTCCAGCATCAGGAACTTGACGCTCGGCCGGACGGTCCCGGACAGCAGCAGGCTCAGCACCAGCTTCTTGCGGATGTCGTTGCGCATGTTGCCGGCCTCGGTGAGCTCGAAGAACTCGGACACGAATTGGCGCGGCGCGATCGAGCCGTCGAGCATCATCTGCAGGTTCTCGCGCAGCGCCAGCGTGTACTGCTCGCGGGTCTGGACGATGAAGCGCGACGCGTGGCGGCGCACCTCGGCGATGGTTGTCGGGTCGAAGTCGCTCTCGGAAACGAATTTCAGGCATTCGCGGACCAGCGGGTGGCGGGACATATCGCCGACCACCTGCATGACGCCGTCGATCAGCTTCGTGCGCCCGCCCAAGGGGCACATGCGGGTCGCCGCCGCCAGCGCCATCGGCGACTCGGGGTCGCGGCTGGCGACCATGGCCAGCGGCAGCGGGTCCTCGAAGCCGCGCAGGTCGATGTTGTGGTTCATCAGGTTTTCCGGGATCAGCATCCGGTCCTCGGCGCCGGGCAGCACCAGGGGCTCGTGCTTGCGGTATCTGTCCTTGATTCCGAGCGCCGTTTTCAGGCCGTCCTGGGTGATGCCGAGGGCATTGGCCATAATTGACTCCTTTTAGTCCCTGTCGCGGCTTCGCCCCTCCTTCCTTCGCCCGCCGAAGCGGACTTCGCGAAGGCGGATACTCGCCTCTTGTTTTTTTCACCACAAAGACTCAAAGAAAAAAAAGATGGGTAAATTCTTTTTCGCGTCTTTGTGCCTTGGTGGTTAAAATCTTCATTCTTACAACTCCAACCCCGTCGTGCCGGTTGTTTCGGTTGTCGCCGTTGCCCCCCTTGTAGCCCAGGCGGCGGCGGTGGGGAAACTATTTTTTGTGGGTGCGGGCGAAAAAAACCACAAGATATAGTACTTTTTAGCTATTTGGGGGGAACGGTCGAATATGGGTAAACTGCCCCCATGCGCATCGGCATCGACCTCGGCGGCACTTAGAGAAAAATTAGCCTGTGATGCCCGGAAGTCTCACGTTCGTTTAGACAACGATGGTGAACAGGGGGGCATGGAAACCCGCCGAATTGCAACGGGCTGTCTAAACGATTTTCGCTCCCTTCGCGCATGGGGGGCGGCGTAATGGGGAAGGTGAACGCAAAGGGCCGCAACAAGTATGAAGCCCATATCCGTCTGCACCGTGGGGTGACAAATAGCGAAGCCTGGGAAACGATTTCATGCGAGGCCAAGGCGCTGTTGATCGAGATTTGGGCGCGGCACAACGGAAGCAACAACGGGCGAATCCCCTTTAGTCATCGGGAGGCCCGTAAAACCCTCTCGGCTGGCCGTGGTGGAAAGAAGGTACATGGCCGGAAGGTCATTGCGGCCTTTGGTGCGCTAGAAGAAACAGGCTTTTTAATCGCCCGTGAAAAGGGCTCATTCAACTGGAAGGTTGGGGCCGGTGAAGGCCGGGCGACAGAATGGGAGATCACAACCGAACCCTGCGACGGACAACCGGCGAAAAAACTCTATCGAACTTGGACAAAAAAACAAAACCCGGATGCCACAGTGGATGCCGCTGGTGTCCATAGTGGAAGCCGTAAAGGAAAATCCACCCAAGAGACACCCCCTAACGGTATCCATAGTGGAAGCCGTTCCGACCGATTGACGGGGAGTAACGGTGTCCGTAGTGGAAGCACTTTT
>NZAZ01000043.1 GCA_002686255.1 Rhodospirillaceae bacterium | reverse complement strand
CATTCATGGCGGATGGCTCATTTTGCTCGTGGTTGCATAATGACAACCACACTTTGGCACATTGCGATGCCGGGAGCGGGAGCCATCCACCCCATCTGCATTGAGGGGTAAAGCGGAAGTCATTTATAGCTGGTGTTTAGGTCTGCTTCTGACCCGTAGCCGACGTTGAAAGAAAGCAGGAACGAGATAGATAGCATTTCACCACTAGCCAAAAGAGGCGTAGGATCCGGGTTGCTTATAAGCTACGCGTAATCACAAGATGACGAGTTCTGTAGGGAGCACAGGGTGTCAGAGAGCCAGGAACCTGAACGACGATCATCATGGGTGATGGGAATTTCCAGGTATTGGAACCTATTCCGCAAAACGGTTTTTCGGTTTCCCGTTACCGGCCTCGTCGCCGTGTTCGTGTCCGGCATCGTGTTCTGGGGCGCCTTTAACTGGAGCCTGGAGTTGACCAACACGGAAACGTTCTGCATTTCGTGTCACGAGATGAAGAATTTTCTCTACAAGGAATATAAAACAACGCCGCACTACGCCAACCGCACCGGCGTGCGCGCGTCCTGTCCGGATTGCCATGTGCCGCGCGACTGGGTCCATAAGGTTGCACGCAAGGTGGCCGCCACCAATGAATTGTATCACTGGATGCGTGGAAGCATCGACACCAAGGAAAAATTTGAGGCGAAGAGGCTCGAATTGGCCCAACATGTTTGGGCCAGCATGCGGGAAACGAATTCACGGGAATGCCGGAACTGCCATGAGTTCGATTTCATGAGCGTTGACAGCCAGAAGCCACGGGTTTTCCTGATGCACGGGCTGGCCGAGGACTGGGGAAAGACGTGCATCGATTGCCACCAGGGGATCAGCCATACCTTGCCGAAAGGCAACGACAAGGATGCGATAATGGACAAACTTCATGACCGCATGGAGAAAGAAGGGATAGAATGTCGTCTGTGCCACGAGGGTCTGACCCGCCCTCCCCCCGGAGACGGGTGGGATTAAAATGTAAACTTGACAATGGTCATTTCTGAACGGCGCCAAAATCAAATAACATGCAATCCAACAATGTTTCGGACGAACAAGGAGAATGAAATGTTTAGGGATAAATGGTTTCGAGCCGGCCTCGCAGGCCTTGCCCTCTTGGCTGTTGGATACGCTGCTCCGGCAGATGCAGCTTCGCCGAAGACGCTGAAACAGGGCCAGGAATTGTTCGACGAAAATTGTGCTGTCTGCCACCAGGAAGATGCCATCGGCGAGCCTGGTCTGGCGCCGTCGTTGACGAACCCGGAATTGCTGAGCGTCGCTTCGGACAAATTCTTCGAGGCGACAATTCGTGACGGACGGGAAGACACCAGTATGATGCCCTTTGCCCACCTGGGCAGAAGCAAGGTGCGCGCCATCGTCGCCTATCTGAGATCCCATGAAAAACTGCCGAACCGTTCGGCCGAAGTGGACGCCCAACCTGGCGCGCACGGCGATCCGCGATTGGGCGAGCAGTGGTACAACTATATCTGTTCGACCTGCCACGGCCTGGATGGTGACGGTTACGAGGCCGGCGGCACCGGCACGGCCATCGGCTTGCCGGGTTTCCTGAACCAGGTTACCGACGGATTCATCCGCGAAACCATCAAGATGGGTCGCTCGAACACACGCATGCTCGGATTCCAGGGGCCAGCGGCGATGGCCAACCTGACCGATCAGGAAATCGAAGACATCATCGTGTACCTGCGTACACTGTCGAAAAATTAGGAAAGGTCCAGAATTATGAAACGCTATAAAAATGAATTCTCCCGACGGAACTTTCTTAAAAGCAGTGCCTTTATCACCGGCTCCGCCGGCGCCGCCGGATTTATGGTCGGTTCGAACCCCGAACTGGAAATTGCCTCGGCAAATGCCCAGGAAGCCGAGGCTAACCGCACCACGGCGGTCGCCCAATGCCCCTATTGTGGCGTCGGTTGCGGCACCATCATCCAGGCCGAAAACGGCAAGATCGTGTCCATGCGGCCCGACAAGGACCACCCGACCAACTACGGTCTTCAGTGCATCAAGGGGTTGACCGCGGCCGAGCCCATGTACGTCGATCGCATGGAGGGTGATTCGTATGTGCGCAAGGATGTTTGGGCGGAATGGAACAAGCCCGGCCATGGTGATCTGGATTTTGTGTCGAAAACCAAGGGTTCGTTCGACGAGGAGCATTTCGTTCGCGTGTCCTACGAAGAGGCGTCCGAGATGGTCGATCACAAAATCGCACATTTCGCCAAAAAATACGGCGGCAACTCCGTCGGCCTGTACGGCTCCGGCCAGCTGACCATGGAAGGTCAGTACCTGGAAAACCTGTTCATGAAGGGCGTATTGGGCTCCAACACCATCGAGGCCAATGCGCGCATGTGCATGACGTCGGCGGTAACCGGTTACTTCGCGACGTTGGGATCCGACACGCCGCCACTGGCCTACGAAGACATCGAACTGGCCGACATGATCATGCATTTCGGCCACAATGCGCGCGAGGCACACCCGATCATCTTCTGGCGCGCCGCCGATCACAAAAAGAAGAAGGACATCCCGACCGTGGTCGTCGATCCCCGGCGCACCGGCACTGTGATGGGTTACGAGGACATCAACCCGAAGAATTCGGTCCATGTGCCGATCCTCAACGGTGACATCAGTTTCCTGAACGCGATCGCGCATGTCCTGCTGAAGGAACACGACGACGTCATCGATTGGGACTTCGTCAAGGAACACGCCACCGGTTGGAAAACTTACGTCGATGGCGTGCTTAACGACTACAGCCCGGAACAGGTTCAGGACCGCATGGGCGGAAAAAATCACGACGTCTCTCCCGCTTTGATCCGCAAGATCGCAGGCATGTTCGCCGACGCCACCCGCAAGAGGCTGGCGCGTGCCAAGGGCAAGCAGGAAGGCGGTTACGGCGGCGTCATCATCATGTGGGGCATCGGATACAACCAGCACATCCACGGCCAGCACAACGTGATTTCCATCGTCAACCTGCTGACGCTGACCGGCAATCTGGCCAAACCCGGTTGCGGTCCGTTCTCCATGACCGGACAGCCCAATGCCATGGGCGAACGCTTCACCGGCGGGCTGACCGGGCGGTTGCCGTTCAATCAGCCGCTGAAGAACGCCAAACACCGGGCCTGGATGGCCGGGCAGTGGAAGGTTCCGGAAAAGAACCTGATCACGGCGATGAATTCAAAAAACCCCGGCTATGCGGTGGGAATGATGGAACGTGCCCAGAAAGGTGACGTGAAGGCGTTCTTCTTCGTCTACGCCACACATATCGATTTGCCTGACCTGCACAATCTGGTCAGACCGGGCATCACCAAGACCTTCAATGTGGTTCAAGAAATTTACCGCCACGCGCCCAATAACCTTTATGCCGACGTGATCTTCCCGGCGGCAACGTGGGGCGAGGTCGAAGGTATCTACATCTCCTCGGAACGCCGGCTCAACATTTGCCGCAAGGCGGCCGAGCCGCCGAAGGGGTGCCGTCCCGACATGGATATGGTGATCGACAAAGCCAAGGGTATCGGCAAGCTGCTCGGTCTCGATATGGATAAGGTTCTGCCATACAAGCGGAAGGAAGACGGCTACTACGATGCCGAGGAAGTGTTCCGTGATGTCGCTCGTGCTTCCGAGGGCACGGACACGGACCTGACCGGTATTCTCGAAGTCGAAAAGCTGGACAAGATATCGCCGTATGACCAGATCGAGGAACTGCGTGGCATCCAGTGGCCGGCGCCGACCTATGAAATCGCCCAGAACGGGGGCACCAAGCGGCGCTACATGCTGCAGGAAGGCTGGGAAAATAAACCCTACGGCTACTTCCGCACCAAGGACGGAAAAGTCCATATGAAACTGTGCATACAGGATTACACCGACCGCGAAAAGCACACCAAGGAACTGATGCGGTTCGGTGCCAAGGGCGAGGAAGACTTCTACACCATCGACCACATGGACCTGATGAGGCTGGCACGCGACAAGGGGCTGACGCCCGACATGCCGGACGAAGAACATCGCGGCAAGAAGTGGCAGGACGTGCCGGAAGACAAGTACCCGTACTGGTTCGGCCTCGGCGTGGTGTACGAACATTTCCACACCGCCAAGTCCAACCGCAGCCCGACGACCCGGCGCCTGGTGCCAGAGATGTACCTAGAAATGCATCCAGATGATGCCAATGATCTCGGCATCAAAGACGGCGACAAGGTGCGCGTACACACCCGGCGGGGTTCGCTGGAAGCGCGGGCACAGGTCGGCACCAACTCGCTGGTGAAACCTTCGCGGAATGGCGTGCCCAGGGGCTACATGTTCGGGCCTTGGAACCTGTCGGTTGCCGACAGCGCGGATCCAAAAAAGAACAAGTGGCTGGCCAATGCGACGACCAGTCGCGTGTGGGATCCGGTGTCCGGACAGGTGGATTTCAAGAAAGGCGCCTGCCGTATTGAGAAAATCTAGCAAGGTTTCCAGGCGTCGGGGGGTTCTCTCTGGCGCCTGGAGTCTTTCTGTGGGTATTGCAGATGAACCGTAGACGTTTCCTCAAAGCCCTTGGTCTCGGTGTCGCCGGGACGTTGGCGGCGGGCGAGGGGCACTCCGCCAAATACCGACCCAGCTTGCGCTATTTGCGTCCGCCGGGCGCATTGGCCGAGGATGATTTTGTCGCCCGATGCATCCATTGCGGTCAGTGCGGCGAAGCGTGCCCCAACCGAACCATCAAGTATTTCGGCCTGCAGAACGGTTTCAAATCGATCGATACACCCTTCATCATCCCGCGTGAAAAAGCATGCATCCTATGCATGAAGTGCGGCGATGTCTGTCCGACCGGCGCCATCCAACCGGTTGAACGGGAGATCAAAGCGATCCTGGCCGGAGTCAGGATGGGCCATGCCCGGGTCGATGAAAATCTGTGCCTGTCTTTTCAGGGCAAGACCTGCGGGGTGTGTTACCGGGCGTGCCCGCTGCCCGACGTGGCGATATACGTCGCCATGCTGGAGCAGCCTCACGTGACAGATAAATGCATCGGCTGCGGCCTGTGCGAACGATCATGCATCCAGATGCCCCAGGCAATCCGGATCATGCCGAATTACGGTTGAGGACCGCGACAAACGACATGAACGACAGCAAAATCGACAAACCGTTTTTCCTTTGGCGGCATCTCAATAAGCTGCGCTGGATGGTGCTGACCGTGGTGTTCGCCATGCTTGTCCTGTTGCCGTTCCTGCACGTCTATCAGACCTATGTATCCGCCCATGCCTATGACTTGCTGGCGCCGTCTGAAAAACAGCTCTACGACTTTATGGAAACGCTGACTCAGCCCTTCGTCAGCGACCCCGGCGAGCAACTGGACGCGGTCAAGGGCAACACCTGGTCGGGAACGTTCTGGGGGCTGCAACTGTCGGATCCATTGGCTGCGCTTGGACAGATCGCGGCGGGGTTGAACCTGTACGCACCGTTTCTTCTGACGGCCCTGATTCCAATCGTTTTGACCGTTATTTTCGGTCGCTTTTTTTGTGGTTGGATTTGCCCGGCGACGTTCCTCTATGAATTGAATAGCACCTTCGCCGCGTGGCTCCGCTGGGCCGGTCTAAAAACCGGCAATCAACAGTTCGACAAACGTATCAAGTACGGGGTACTGGCGGCCGGATTGGCGCTGTCGGCGCTGACCGGATCGGTGATGATGGCCGCGATCTATCCGCCCGCCATAATCGGACGTGAAATCTACTACGCGGTGGCGCTCGGCGGGTTCGGCGCGGGCGCGGTGTTTTTCGCTGTTACCTTGTTGTTCGACTTGTTGGTCGCGCGGCGCGGTTTTTGCCGCTATCTGTGCCCCGGCGGCGCGCTCTATTCGCTGTTGGGACGGTACCGGCTGGTCCGCATCCGCCGCATCGTCGAAAGCTGCAATGATTGCGCCAAATGCAATGTGGTGTGCGAATTCGGCCTCGATCCCTTACGTGACGCTTTCGGCCAGGAATGCAACAACTGCACGGCGTGTATCGCCATCTGTCCGACTGACGCGATGACCTTCGCCTTTCGGGCAACGGACGTCGCGCCGCAAGGGCCGGGCCATCTGGGACGGCAGTATGGCCGCGAGGAGGCACGGTGAAACGGCGCACCGCCCTTCAGAGCATGATTGTCGGCGGTCTTGCCTTGGCCGCCAGTTTGCTTCCCTTTGGGCTGTCGCGCCTGCTGGCTCCGGATGACGGGTTGCGTCCCAAACGAAACTACCTGCGTCCGCCCGGGGCGTTGAAGGACGATGCGGCTTTCGTCGCCGCCTGCATCGGCTGCGGCCTGTGTGGTGAAGTCTGCCCGCCGCGCTGTATTCTGTTTCATGGCCGCGATGGCGGCGCCAAGGTCAACACGCCCTACATCGACCCGGAACAGAAGGCCTGCATCCTGTGCAACAAGTGCATGGAGGTCTGTCCAACCGAATCCCTGACCGAGACCGCCTTGCACGACATCGACATGGGGATCGCCGACATCGACGAAACGGCATGTTATCCCTGGGTCGACCGAGGCGTGTGCGGCGCCTGCGTCAGCATCTGTCCGCTGGGTATGCAGGCCATCGCCTTCAGGGACTGGAACCAGTACCGGCCCTACATCAAGGACGGTTGCGTCGGCTGCGGGATTTGCGTCGAAGTGTGCCCCCATCCGTCCATTCCAATCTGGATCGTCAAACGTTCGACGAAACCGGTTAAAAAAGATAATGCGTAGCCCCATGCTGAGATTGCTGTCGAGTTCCCTGCTGGCCGTTGTCGTCTGGACGACAACGATGGGTGCGGCATCGGCCCATCATGTCCTGGGCCGCCCGGCTTACAACCTGGGCGAGGATTCCAACACCCCGTCGTCTCTGGTAGCCGAGGTGCAGATCGGCGACTATATGGCGACCTACATGGTCTTTCCGGCCTTTCCGCAGCCGAATGCACCGGGACGGATCAGCCTGTATGTAAGCCGTCTCGACAATGGCGAAACTTTCGACGGCAAGGTCACCTTCAAGATCCGTGATGACGTTCTGTTGCCCTGGTTCCAGAACACCCATGAAGAAACCATCGGCACTCAGCGGCTGGACGACCAAGTGTTCCGGCAATCATTTCAGTTTTCCCTGTCCGGCGACTACATCGTTTCCGCACAATTCGAATCCGATGGTGAACCATACGCAATCGATTTTCCGCTCCGCGTCGGCGATGTATCATCGATCTCGCCCCTGGTGATCATCGGTGGCGTCATACTGGCCGTGCTGATCGGGGTCGGCATCACCCAGCGCCGCCGCGCCATGACCGGGAAAGTCCGCGGCGTTCAAAGCGAACCGAAAGAGACGTGAGCATCACCGCCTGTATCAATGGAGAAATGACCCACGCCGGCCTGCCGGTCACTTGGGGGCTGGCGGTGTGGGCGTTCATGGTGGGCGTCGGCGTATGGGCGTTCCTCAAATCGGCGCCCGACAAGACCGCACCGCGCCGCATCGACTTGACCAGGGTGCCCGGCCTGGGTCCTCTGGTTCGCTACGTCAATTCCCGGCCTTACGTTCAGTTCCTGGCCCGGTTGATCGTGGTGGCGATATTCGTGACTGTGGTTGTCGCCGGGTTGTACGGCACACCGATCCCGGAACGGAACGCGGCCACGGTGCTGACCTGGAACCTTTGGTGGACCGGCGTGATTATATCCGTTTTCTTCGTCGGCACCGCCTGGTGCGGGGTTTGCCCCTGGGACACGCTGGCGACGTGGTTGGTGCGCCGCCGGCCGTGGGGACGGGCCGAACCCAACAACAGCCTGAACCTGCGTGTTCCCGGTTGGTTGAGGACCGTCTATCCGGCGTTGCTTTTGTTGATCGGCCTGACGTGGCTGGAATTGGGCGTCGGTGTCACGTTGAGCCCCTATGCGACCGCGGTCCTCGCCCTGGTCATGGTCATGCTGGCAACAGTGTCGCTGTCAGTGTTCGAGCGCAAGGCATTCTGCCGCTACTTTTGCCCGGTCGGGCGGACCATCGGCGCCTATGCCCAGTTGGCACCGGTGGAATTGCGGCCGATCGACACCGACACCTGCGCCCGCTGTGAAACGCTGGAATGCTACCATGGTTCGGCAACGGTGGAGCCGTGCCCGACCAATCTGGTGATGGGGCGATTGAAGCAAAACACCTATTGCACGTCGTGCGGCAATTGCACCCAGTCGTGCCCGCGAGCCAACGTAGCCTGGAATCTCCGCCCGACCGGCGCCGAGGCGGCGGAACAGGCTCGCCCGCACCTGGATGCGTCGTGGTTCATACTGGGCCTGCTAGCGCTGACCGGCTTTCATGGTTTGACCATGATCCCGGAATGGGAGAAGGGGATCAGCGCGCTGGGGCAGTGGCTGGGAGATTCCGGGCAGTTGCTGTGGGCGTTTTCCCTCGGCCTGGCCATCAATCTCATTGTACCAATCGCATTTTTTTCCTCCATGGTGGGCCTGGCGGCGGTCGGCAGCGCCGGAATCGTGAGCTTTAAACAAGCCTTTATCCGATTGGCTCCGGTCACTCTGCCGTTCGCATTCGCCTACCATCTCGCGCACAACCTGAAACATCTGGTGCGGGAAGGAGGGGGGCTTGCCGAGTTGATGCTCAACCCCCTGGGCACCGGGGCCCTGCCACTCAGCGACTTGGAGCGTCACCTGCACCACTTCGACAGCCTGACCCCCGATCCGGTTTTGTCGGCCCTGCAAGCCGGCCTGATGGCGTGGGGATTCTGGATAGCGGTGAAAATTATTCGCCATCGAGGGCACGCCCTGTTCGGCGACAATGCCGCGGCGGCCCGACGCGGGTTGATGCCGATGCTTGTTTTTGCGCTCGCCATGACCGGCTATCATGTCTGGCTGTTGACGCAGAACATGGTCATGAGGATGTGATGAAGCGACGGGATTTCTTTAAACTGGGGGCGAAAAAAACCGCCAAGGTTGTCTACGAAGCGGCCAGTGCGGGAGCCGAACTGAGGGCCACCAAATGGTTCCGTCCGCCATTTGCCGTCGCCGAGATTGACTTCCTGCTCGATTGTACCCGGTGCGATAAATGTATCGAAGCCTGCGAACATGGCGTCCTGTTCAAGCTGCCCGCGCGCTACGGGGCGGAAGCGGTGGGAACGCCGGTCCTCGACCTGTTGAACAAGGGCTGCCTCCTGTGCGTCGACTGGCCGTGCGTGACGGTGTGCGAACCGGGCGCATTGAAACTTCCCAACCTGGAAGACGAAGAGGTTGCTCGACTGCCGAAACTGGCCGTCGCCCGCATCAATGAAGATACCTGCCTACCCTATTCGGGGCCGGAATGTGGGGCCTGCGCGGCGTCGTGCCCGGTGCCCGGCGCCCTGACCTGGGCCGATAGCGTCAAACCGATAATAGACCAGGCGCTGTGCACGGGCTGCGCACTGTGCCGGGAAGCCTGCATCACCGAGCCCAAGTCCATTGCTATTACCGTTCCCGCCCCCACTGTAGATGGTGATTTCGATTGAACCACCGGTTCGGTTTAGGTGTGATTTTTTGTGCCAAATTTAGAAAAATAGTCGTTTCTCCATCACCACCGTGTACAACCCGACCAAGTCCGCTCCTGATGCCGTGGACGGCTCCCACCCGGAGGCATCACGATGTGCCAAAATGGTGGTTTAGGAACCACAGGGAAACAGGAGCCGTCCATGAACGATGTTAT
>NZAZ01000042.1 GCA_002686255.1 Rhodospirillaceae bacterium | reverse complement strand
GGAACTGCCCCACCTTGTCTAGACAGTTTTTCATTTAAATAAGGTGTACTCTCCATCAGGCTGCCTTTCCTAAAGAAGAAAAGCCCTCGTAGTAAAATTCGTCCGGCGTTTTGTAATCCAGAGACTGATGATATCGCTGCGTGTTGTAAAACCGGAAGTACCGCTTCACTCCGGCCCGGCACTCGGGAACGGTTTGATAGTCATTGAGATAGATATTCTCGTATTTCAGGCTACGCCAGAACCGTTCGATAAAAATGTTATCAAGGGCACGGCCCTTACCATCCATGCTGATATCTATTCCACGGTCCTCCAGGGTTTTGATGAAATCCTCACTGGTGAACTGACTGCCCTGATCCGAATTGAATATCTCCGGCTGGCCGTATTTGAGTAAGGCTTCTTCCAGAGCCCGGATACAGAACCAGTTATCCAGCGTGTTCGAGATCCTCCAGGACAGAATCTTGCGGCTGAATAAGTCAATAATCGCGATAAGGTACACGAACCCTCCTCTCAATCTGAGATACGTGATATCAGTCGCCCAGACCTGGTTGACGTGGTCGATCGTTATGTCCTTCAGCAGATACGGGTATTTCTTGTGATCTTTCCTCGGTTTGCTCAGATTCGGCTTGGGATAGATCGCCCGCAAGCCCATCTTTTTCATGCGTCGCCACACCTGCTTTGGCAATATATTCCAGCCTTGGTCCTGCAAAGCCTTGCAGACCTTGCGATATCCATAAAACGGAGTCTTCTTGAAGATCATCATTATGTCCCGTTTCAGCCGTTCTGCCTCCTCGTTCTTCGCCGGGTCCCTCGGCTTGTAGTAGTACGTGGAGCGGGCCATCCTCAAGAGTTCACACTGCCTGATGATCGGGAGCGATGGATGGTCCGGTTTTATCAGGCTTCTATCTACTTGCCGAATATCTGCTGGTATTTTTTTTTAAGAAACTCGTTCTCTACTTTCAGTTTACCGATCTGCTTGTAGAGCTCTTCCTGAAGCTGTTCCTTGCTTTTGGCCTTCTGGCTTTCTCCTTTCGCGAAAATCTCAGGAAACACCTGGAGTGCTTTCTTTTTCCATGTGCTTACCTGGTTTGGATGGACTTCATACTGGGAGGCTATCTCGGCAATGGTCTTTTCACCTTTGATGGCTTCAAGGGCCACCAGGGCTTTAAACTGCTTGTCGTATCGTTTTCTCATGGTATCTAATCTACTCCTCCTCGCTTCAGTTGATCAAGGAGAGATTACACCTTAACACCTGTCCAGTTTTCGAGGGGCATTATACTACATCAACGAGTTCTACATCGCCACCGTCAGCCTGCAGATGTGGCCGGACATAGTTTAAAGCTGCTTCAACCTTATCTTTCATGGTTTTCCCTCCTCATATGTATTAAACAGACGCGGTAAGTTTAGCTAGCAAACTCTTCATAGGTAACCGCTCTAACAATGCCTATGGTTGCCCCTTTAGCATCGGTGGTATTGGTATCGCTAATGGACACCACCTTTTCAATTTTGTTATCGGCCAGAAACTTGTTCACCTCTTCGTCTAGCGAAGCAAGCTCGTTCATTGTATGAAACACTTTGATTGGTGTGGTAAATGTTTTAACTTTTACCATTTTTTCACCTCTTTCATTCGTCGTTTTTTCCCATCTTGGCAATTCAATCAGATGTTTCCTCAGGATTCTTGATATTCACCCGCAATCACAGCCACCTTCAGCGGCGTTCTCGTCACAGATCACCGACGGAGAGTCAGGGTCGACAGTGTTATATCTGACCTGCTTTATGAATCTTTTGCACTCAGCGTCTTCCCCACAAACTTCTTCCAGAGAACTGCCTTCCAAAGGAAGATCGGTTATCTTGTAATCTTTCAAGCCGCCTTCATATTCGTACACATTGTTGAATCCAAAAGCCACCAGTTTACTGGCCGCAAGGCTGCTGGCTTGGCATGCAAAACTGGCACAGTAGACTATGATCATGTCATCTTTCTTGAACATCTGTTTTGCTTGATGCCCAATTTCTTCAAATGGAATGGATATTGCTCCCGGTATGTGCTCTTGCACGTAATGCTCTCTGCTTAGTACGTCTACAAGGAAGAATATCTGGTCCGACTCCATGAACGTGATCAAGTCATTTCCAGTTATTGTTTTATAATTCATGAGGCACCTCTTTAAAGCATTTTTACTTCTGTTCCTTCTCCTTTAGTTCAACTCATAGGTTCAATCTCAGTTTGTTGCATTAAATAAATCCTTATTAAATGAACGAGTTATCAGCCGTCCTTGTTCCGCCAACTTTATATATCTCATCTATGAAGGTATATGGTTGAACCAAGCGATCCTCGATAGTTGCCCCCCACCTGTAAGAAATGCTCCTTAATATAGAGGGAAAGTAACCAGTAAACAACAGCACAAACAAGTTCGCGAGGAGACAAGCAGAGATCATTGAGCATTTCACTCCATTGAATTCATCAGCATTTTCACGAAGCTTACACCTCTGTTTCCCTTTTTGTTATGCTTTTCGAAATTTATTTGAAAGGCAAGCCAGTTTTCTGATTGCTATAACAATTGCACTTGTTGTTGTAATAAGCCGCGGATTTGGTAAAATCACGATTGTTACTGGATAGTTGTGTTTAAAAAGTACGGATGACGCTCAAAATCGTGTATTTTTTTCGCACATACGCACTTAGCTATCAAAATTACCTGGGTGTAGCCGAATGCTATCGTCGAAGAAGGGAATGCTCACGGGAACTGTTTTATGAATACCCGTATTGAGGATGCTTGACCGGCCTGTTTTCTTACGAATATACTCTAACAAAGCTCTCGGTCGTTTCGCCAGGTGTTTGTTTTACGATTTCTGAAAGATTTCAGTTACCTTGAGATCTCCCGGGCCATGGAGTGTCCTCTTGGGACCGTACGGTCCAGAGTGTTCAGGGCTCGCAATCTAATCAAGGATATGGTAATACAGAACCGGGCCATTCTTACTTATGTCTATGATTGAATGCTCTTTGAGAGGAAGGTAGAAAAATGAGAAATAAAGAAATAGCAGTGGCGGCGGTGTTCCTGATGATGTCAATACTTTGTTCCCGGATCTGGGCGCATTGTCAGATTCCCTGTGGTATATACGATGATCCCGCCAGGTTCAATTCCATGCTGGAGAATGTACAGACAATCGAGAAGTCTATAAAGCAGATTGAGAGTTTGTCTACGGAGAAGGTGCAGAACTGGAATCAGCTGGTCCGCTGGATCGACAACAAGGAAGTGCATGCGGACAAGCTGGCGGAGACGGTGACGTACTACTTCATGGCCCAGCAAATCAAGCCCCTGGACGCGGCGGACGATGCCGTCCGCGAAAAGTATGTTCGAGAGGTCACGTTGCTGCACGAGATTCTCTTCAATAGCATGAAAGCCAAGCAAAACACCGCTCTTAAATACTGTACCAAGCTTCGAGAGCTGATTCTCCAGTTCCGTCAATCTTTCCTAGGAGAGAAGTCCCATTGAGAAGGCCCATGGATATCAAAGAGGTAATACAGAAAAGAAGAGCTTACCGTTCCCTGGATAAAGTGGAAATCACCGAGGAACTGGCAAAAGATCTGGCCGGATGTGCGCAACTGGCTCCGTCCTGTTTCAATCATCAGCCCTGGCGGTACGTCTTCGCCTACGACCCGGTCGTGTTGAAGAAGCTCCACGGCACCCTGTCCAAAGGCAATGAGTGGGCCCGGGACGCGTCCATGATAATCGCTGTGTTTTCCCACCGGTCCCTGGACTGTATCATCAAGAAACGTGTCTACTACGCTTTCGACACCGGCATGGCCACAGCCTTCCTCATCCTCCGGGCCACCGAACGGGGCATGGTAACCCATCCCATTGCCGGATTCGACGAAGACAAGGCCAAGAAGATACTGGGAATTCCGGAAAAGATGCGATTGATCACCCTGGTCATCGTCGGTAGGCATTCCGAGGAGTTGAAACCGGCATTGTCGGAGCAGCAAAAAGTAATCGAGCAGAAACGTCCCGAGCGCAAATCCATCGAGGAGATTGCCTTCCTCAACACTTATAGAGGAGGATCGTTCGATGAAATTTGACCATGTCCCGCCGGCCGTTCCCGGAAGGCGCCTGGACGTCCGGCTGTGGACTCCTTCCCGTCGAGGAACCCGACATGGTCATCGGGCGTTTGTATACTAAGGTGGTGATACGGATGAAGATCAAGTTCTGGGGAACCAGAGGATCGATACCGGTCTCGGGAAAGGAATATAAAAAATACGGGGGTGGAACAGCCTGTGTGGAGCTTCGGACCGGCGATGATGAAATTATCATCATCGATGCCGGCACCGGGATGCGAAAACTGGGTGACCGCTTGCTCAATGAAGACCGCCACCTGTATCATATCCTCTTTACTCACGCCCACTGGGACCACCTGATGGGATTGCCGTTTTTCAAGCCGATCTACCTCGATAAGACAAAGATACAGACATACGGATGCCCCGTCTCCCAGGGATCGCTGAAGAAGATGGTGTCCAGGATTCTGGAACCTCCCAACTTCCCGGTCAAGTTCGAGGATGTTCAGGCCGATTTCACCTTCCATAAGGAGTGCGACCGGTCCTTCGAAATCGGTTCGGTCACCGTTACTCCCATCATGCTGAGCCACCCAAACCAGGGGCTGGGCTACCGTTTTTCCGAAAATGGTAGGCAGCTTGTTTTTCTGACAGATAACGAGCTGAAGTACCGTCATCCGGGAGGGCTGAACTATGAAGATTATCTCGAGTTCGCGCGGGGGGCCGACATGCTCATCCACGACGCCATGTACACCGAGGAAGAGTACCGGCACACGAAGACCTGGGGGCACACCACCTTCACGACCGCTCTCAAGCTGGCCCTGGAGGCGGGAGTAAAGACATTCGTCCTGTTCCACCATAACCCGGAGAGAAGCGATGGCCACCTGGACCGGACCGTGGACGAGTGCCGCCGGATCATCAGGGAAGCTGGATCGAACCTAGAGTGTTTCGCAGCTCGGGAAGATCCGGAGCACTTTATTGAAATATAGAAAAAGATACAACAGATCCTTCCGAGTAGACGGAAAGGATGAGAAACAAGAAAATTATCATTGCTCGTCAGTTAGGATTTCATTTTCGGACTGGTTCTTCGGAAAAACATAGATATTTCCGTTTTCTAACCCTGGATGTAATTTTCGGTGAGTACGGGTGACTTTTTGTTTACTTCCTGGAAAAACAGTTCAAAATCATTTCTTAGGGTATGTTTCCTGTTGAAAAAAACGTTGAGAAATTTTTCAGCCGCTCCCGGTTCACGAAATTCATACGTATGCGAAAGTACGTATTTGGGGGCAAATGGACCAATAATCCGTTTCAGTTCCGCATCCGGAAATGATTCTATCTGCTTGAGAATATTTTCAATTAACTGTATAGACAGCCTTCTCTGGGCAGCCAGCCATTCTATTACCGTTTTCGTCAACGGTTTAAAATCCTTTCCATTGGGTAAATATTTCAGATCCAACCTGTCATAGGTAAAGTATTTGAATGTTTGATCTTTATCTATTCCGAATATATCTCCCGACAGCGTGTTTATTAAGAAGTTCGCTGGTGTTGAGTCGTGATTGGAGAAAAGCCAATCGATAACCATTTCATTTAGAATCGTCTCAATTTGTGATGGAGTAAAATCCTGTATCGAAATTCTTCCAACACCTTCATCTCTTTCCTTTCGACCCGTGGCGGATCAACTGCATCAATTGGATTCCGTATTGTAAGTTGCCACCTAACAGCCTGTTTAAAAGCATCGGTGACCACGTTCTCCAGGCGGAGGCCAGCCAGGTCGCTGGGGAGATCGATATTGCTGATAACTCCATGAATGCTCTGCTTACCGTAAACGAAGAGCAGTCTGAAACCGTCACCATTACCAAAGCTGAGTTTACCGCGAGAAAAGCCCTGTTGAAAGTTGAATCGACAAGTTCTGCCGGGGGAAGTGTGACCCTGACGGTAGTGCACTCATCCACCGGATATATTTACGGTGATATGACATATGATACCCGGAAGGCATCTTCAAGTTCAGTGGAAAGAATGTGCCGGATCCGGGTAACACGATAACTGTAACCTCCTCCGGCGGCAGTTCTGACACCTCAGCTGTTAACAGAAAATAGACATTCTTTTTTACCAGAGTAGAGGGAAATCCTCCCGGCCAGAGCGGCTGGTTATCTTTAACCGACCTTAAGAAGCGGTTTTATATCTACCTGTATGCGGTGCGTCGCCAGATCATAGGCGGACTGGGCAGTCATCCAGAACTCAGCGGACGTCCCCAGCGCTGCGCTGAAAAACTGTGCGGTTTCCGGGCTGACCGCTCTTTTTCCCTTGATGATCTCGTT
>NZAZ01000041.1 GCA_002686255.1 Rhodospirillaceae bacterium | reverse complement strand
GATGGTAATGGAGGCAGTGGCAGTTGGTGGAATTGTTCCGGAGCTATTAGCAGGCATGAGGGAGGAATACCAGGACCTCAAGAAAAACTTGCTTCCAGCACACACCTCTACATTTGGGAAAGTGATTCAGGTACATCTGCTGGTACATTGCTGACGCAGGCAGCAGACTTGACCATAATGGGTACTCCAAGCATTAATACGGGAACCACTATTTCTTCTACTGGTGGGAAAATTACTTTCGGAGAAGGCGGGGCTATCAATGGGGGGGTACTTGAACTGAACAACAGTACTCTTGCGGTTGGGAGCAGCCTTAGTAAAACGGGCGGTACCCTCACACTGACCAGTACTGACCTTGAGTTGCTTAGTGACCTTAGTTTCAGTAGCGATGCTGCGGTTGAAGTAAATGAACTGCGTCTTGAAAACAAGATACTAACTCTCCAGTCAAACTCCTCGTTTACTGTTGCAGATCAGCTTGTACTAGACAACTCGGATGAGCAAGTCATATGGGGCGAAAATACTAATCTGATTCTGAGTGGTGGAGTAAAACTTAACACAAATGGAATTCTTGCCTGGGAAAACCCAAATAATCTGTCAATTGCTGAAATTGTTCTTAACGGCGGAGTTTTAAAAATTGGAGAGTCTAGGGTAGAGATTCAGGAAACTGGTGCTCTTTATTTGGGCGCCAACAAGACTTTTTCCTTCAACGGGAATAATGCCAACACTGGCAGCAATGAGTATGGAGTGAATGTTAACTCCGGATCATCAGGCTTTGCTTCGATTCAGGCAATGGCAGATGCTTTCCAGGATCATGTCAACTACGCCAACCTGCCATACACAATTAGTGTCAACACCGCAGGCAACGGTCTGCGGCTGACTTTCAAGACTTCCGGCAATTTCACGACCCGTAAAGTTGAGAGATGGGGCGATTACCCGGTTCTGTTGACCGTGGTGCGTGAAGGCGGAACGACTGGTGAATCACAGACATTTGGACATTCATCGAGTCTTGAGCTGCAGAAAGATTCAGAGATATATTTCAACGGAGGAAGCATCCTGGAGTATTCCGGGGCAGAGGTTTCTCTGGGTAAAATACTTACCTTAGGAGGAAGCGGTCAACTACAAAACACCAACGACCTCAATCTGGGAGCAGGGGGAAAATTGAAGCTTTCTGCAGTCAGTGTAGCAAAAGTAATTACATCCGCTAATAGTTTGGGGCTTGAAATAGAGAGCGACTCAACTATTAGCAACTTTGCAGTTGGCAACATAACCCCTGTTTCGATTGCTTCAGGAAAAAGCCTTTCCGGAAGTATTGCCGTGAATGCCGGAGGGAAATTGGAATTCAGCAATACAGGGACTCTGGCCTCGGCGATTTCAATGAATGGTGGAATTCTTCGTGCAAATGAATCACTAACTATTTCAGGAGCAGTGACGCAGACGGGTAATGCCACTATTGACGTTATTTCCGGAAAAACTATTACTTTTGGAAATGGCTCAATTAGCACTGAAAGTCATGAGTTGACGCTTAAGGGAGCAGGAACTGTCGCTTTTCCTGCTAATGCATATGGAATTATTTTAAATAATCCTGCTGGTTTGCTAAGACTGGATGGCTCCGGAACATTGGGTGCTGCAAAGGTTAATGCAGCAAGCGATCCCGGAAAAGGGATACTTGTAAATGAGACTAGGACAATCACTAACTTAAACATATCTGCGGATACAGAATTGAAGATTGCCAACGGAATGACGCTTTATGGTTCAGCAGATGTTGCAGCAAATAAAACTCTCAGCCTCAATGGCACTGGAACCTTGAACAGTGCTCTTAACCTGAAAGGCACACTGCTGGCGGGAGCTAACCTAACAGTTTCCGGCCTAATAAGTGTTACAGGGAATTCAGCATTATCGATTCCAGGAGCCGCTACAACAGTGACCTATACAGGAGGCAATCTGAAAGTAGGTGCAAATACACTATCAATAGGAGGAGCCGGGACATTCAGCAATAATGAGAGCAGCCCTTTAGTTCTTGATTTGCCAGAGAGCATTTTGGATTTAACCGGAAACGGTATAATCTCCGGAGCAGTCAGGTTGGAGGGCTGTACTCTCAAAGCCAGTGGGTCGCCCACAATTTCTGGAGATATCACGCAATATGATAATGCTACAATTGAAGTAGCATCAAATCAGACCCTTTCTTATTCAGGAGCATCACTGAATTTAGGAGCAAATAAGCTTACACTGACCGGCGGGGGAACCTTCAACAACTCAAATGCCCTCATACTGAATCACGAGGACAGTCTGCTTTCCCTGGAAGGTATTGGAACAACTGGAAATGTCAATGCAACTGATAACGCTAGTCCCGGCAAAGGGATTCAAGTTGTGGAGTCAGTGACTATAGAAAATTTTGATTTAACAGCAACAAGCAATCTCAACATTGCCGACACCAAAACGATTGGTGGGCAGATAAAACTCAATAATAATAGTGAACTTAATATTTCAGGAACTGGAGAATTTACTGGGGGTATGCAACTGGTCGGAGGTAAATTAAGTGTAGGAAGTGATAAGAATTTCACAGGAACTTTAAGTTTTCCTGAAGAATCAGAGATAGAAATTGCTCAAGGTTCTACTTTAAAATTACAACAGGGTGGAGATATATCACTTGGTGATAAGATTTTGTTTTTGAGCGGAAACGGAAGTTTGAAGTTTCAAAATTCAATTAACGTTAATGATGGAGAAATAAAGGCAAGTGGCGCAATTTTGAATTTTGCTGCAGGAGGTTCAGTAGATAAATTGACGCTGGAAAGTGCCACGCTGGTTTTGAATGGAGATTTGTCTATCGGTGACAAACTAAAAACAAGCGGCACGGATCCAACTATGCAGTTAAATGGTAAAAACTTAGATTTATCAGCAACGAATGCTAAAATTGAGTTGGGGACAGGTTTGGTAATGGATGGAGTCTCCACCAGTACAAATACAGCATTGATACTCACCTCTGACGCTTCTCTATCCCGTGGTTCCCCATTTACTCTTGGTACAGTTAATCTTCAAAATAAATCATTGAGCCTTGGTTCTGGTACAAGTGATTTGACTGTAAGTGGATCTGTAACTTTTGACTCATCCAGTTCGCAATTACTGACAGGTGAAGCTGACCTCACACTTCAGTCAGCACTTTCATTGGCTAATGGTAAACTGAGTTCCACTGGCGGAACCTTGTCATTGCAACAGGGCTTGACACTTGGAAGTGGAGCTATATTTGACTTTACAGGCAGCACGGTAAAATTTTCAGGGACTCTGAATGTCGGAGATGGGACAATAACCTCAAGCAGCAGTTCAATACTTGAGCTACAGGCTGCATCAAGCTTTTCCAGCAATGCTGAATTTACCATTCCAACGCTTGACTTGAACTCTCAAGCACTGACTCTGAATACATCTTCTACTCATCTGACTTTGAGTAATCCGTTTGCAGTTGGAGCATCAGAATCAGTAGATACTCAAGCGGGAAGTCTGACTCTCAATGGTTCGGCCACTCTTGAAGATAACGGGATAATCGAATCCAGTGCAGGATCACTTACATTCAATGATAGTGTAACGCTGGACAGTTCAAGCATCTTCCTGACAGGCGGTTCCGTTGCTTTTAATTCAGCCGCACAAATTTCAGGGGGAGAATTAAAGCTATATGAATCAGCTTTGATACTAGGTGCTGATGTCAATATGACAGACAATAGTACATTACGTTTGAAAAGCACTGACTTAAGTGGTGGGACTGAAAAAGTTAATTTAACAGGTGGAACTCTTGAGTTCGGTGGCAATTTTAGTGATTTTGATAAGATAAATGCTGATTCTGCTACTGCTTTTAGCATGAACGACAATACAATCATTTCCAGTGATGCACCAATGGAAATTGGTGGTCTTGAACTCAACAACTTTTCGCTTACACTCGGTTCAGCGACTACAGACCTGACAATTCAGACAGCGCTTAAGCTAGAAAGTTCCGGGTCGGAGCTAATCACAAATGGAGCCGATTTAAATCTGCCAAATCTCTTACAGCTTAATGCCGGGAAAGTAACCTCAAGCGGAGGAACTGTCACTCTTACACAAGGCGCTACACTGGCCAACGGCTCAACTCTTGATCTAAGCGGTACAACACTGAAATTGAAAGCGGGTCTTTCTGCTGAAAACGGAATTCTGACCACAAATGAATCATCTGTTCTGCATCTGCTTGATAATGTCACTGTGACTTTTAGTGAAGAAAAAACGTTCAAGACTTTGCAGCACAACAGTAAAACTCTAACTCTAGGTACTGCCACTTCAGATTTGAAACTGCTGGATCCACTGGAGTTAAGTTCCGTAACTTTACATACCGGAAATGCTGATTTAAATTTACAAGGTACGCTTAGTCTTCAGTCAAATTCCTTGCTTGATTCAACAGGCGGAACACTGAAACTGGGTGGAACAGTAGACAGTAGTTCAGAGCTCTCGCTGCCTGGAACTGAACTGGCACTGAATAGTGATTTAGCAATTTACGGGACATTGTCCACTGATTCAGGTAGTACTATTTCACGTAACACACGTGAACTTAATCTTTCCGGTGGTCTGCTTAAATTAGCAGGTGACTTGGAGCTTGCAGGTACAATTACAGATGAAACAACCAATCTGACTCTGCAGTCAAGCTCGACTCTTGGAAACTCTGTCGAAACTAAATTTGGGACAATCGACCTAAACGGTTCTGCATTGAGCGTTACAATGTCAATGAGCATTAATGAGCCATTGATCCTCGACAATGCCGGAGAACAAATTCTGACAGGAACATCAGGATTAACACTGAATGATTCTCTGGCAATTAGTGCAGGGAAATTGTCTTCACAAAGCGGCCTAATATCTTTGGGTTCAACTGTGAATCTGAGTGCAGGGGGCATAATTAATATGCAGGGAGGGGAACTCCAATTGAGCGGCAACTTAAGTGTTGTTGGTGGAAATTTGATTCTTGCTGACCAAGTAAAATTGAATCTTAACAATGATGTGAGCATTTCCAGTAACAGGCCGTTGAGTATTGGAACCTTGGAAATGAACAACCACAACCTGACAGTCAACACTACAGAGAATGCTGGACTGAGCGTTAAAAAGGCTTTCACCTTAAATAACGCTTCAACTTTGCAAATGAATGGTGCGGATTTGACTTTCTCAGAAACCGCGGTAATTGCGGGAGTCCTTGAACCTTCAGGTGGAAGGCTGACTTTTCAAAAAGGCGGTTCTGTTTCAGGTACTTTGAACAGCAAAAACTCAACACTTGCTCTGCAAACCACAGATCTGGTTTTTACGGGTTTATTGCAAACAAATGCCTCTACAACACTGGATGGAGCAAATCTGCTCAATCTGTCAGATGCAAAATTGGATGTTGAAGGAAGTTTAACGCTGGATGATGTGACAACGAGCAGCAGTACTGAGCTAAAATTATACGCGGATACAACGATTAACAAAAATGCTCCGTTCACACTTCGTTCAGTAGACCTGACATCAAATATACTGACTCTTGGTACTGCTGATACCGACTTGACTATCAATAACTCTACTCCGGCAGAAGGCGGTTCAGCAGGTACTTTCAAAATTCAGGATGCGGATTTGACCTGGACAGGACCCGTTGGATTCAGTACGGCTAAAGTCTATTCAACAGGTGGAAAGCTTACACTTCCTACCGGAAGCTCTCTTTCAGGAAACGGTTTAATATCAGTGGCTAATGGTTCTTCTCTGGTTCTGAAAGGCACGTTTGGACAGTCCGGAGGTGAGTTTGCGGCTGATACAGCTACTTTAATAATCGGAGGTGATTTCACTAAGACAGGTGGAAGTTTGACAAGCACAAACACGAGCCTGGAATTGAGCAACGATGCGATACTTTCAAGTGATCAAGCACTTTCTTTTAAAGCGCTCACTCTGAATAACAAGATGCTTACACTAGGCGGACAGGCTGGGTCTTTTTCACTGTCTGATGAATTGAAACTGAATAATCCGAACGGATTGATTGTACAGAATTCAACATCGTTAATACTAAACGGCGGAGTTAGTATTGATTCCGGCGGAGTTCTAAGCTTGTCTAAAGGTTTGGACACAGGAAATGCCAAAATAAAACTAAACGGAGGTTTGCTGGAAATTGAAAGCGAAATGACGATTAGTTCTAGTATAGAGCACCTTGCACCGTCCACATTAGAAATTGCTCAAACAAAGGCCCTTACATATGAGGGAGCTTCAATTGCGATTGGCGCATCAGCATTAAGTATTATTGGAGGAGGCACTTTTTCCAACACCAATCCACTTGAATTAGACCATGCGGCAAGTAAGCTTCTTCTGAGCTCGATCACAGTTGACAACGTAAGTACTTCAGTAGATAACAGTTTGGGTGTTGTAGTAGAGGATAACTCAACGCTTAGCAGCTTTGCAGTTCGTAACATAACCCCGGTTTCTATTTTTCCAAATCAAAGTTTAAACGGGTCTATTAATGTATATCAACATAGTAATCTCCAACTTAATAACACAGGAACGCTGGCAGCCAATGTTACAATTTCAGGACTCGGTGGAACAGTTGAGTCACAGAAAAGCATGACATTTTCCGGATCGCTGCAACAAGTGGATCAGCATGAAGGATTTGAGTTAATAATTGCTTCCG
>NZAZ01000040.1 GCA_002686255.1 Rhodospirillaceae bacterium | reverse complement strand
TTTATACTCGTAAATATTGGGTTTTGGTTACCCCCACTACCAGAATCGAATACTGATCCAGTGACCGTATGCACCGCAGTATCATTGAATTGCAAATTTATGTAACCAAATTTACTTGTGACGCCACTACTTATGGTTAACAACGGATAAGTTGAAGATAATTTACTAGATACCTGGTTTGTCGCATTAACAATATTGCTGCCACTTGCCGTCCCTGAATTCATTGTGATGGTATTTGACACACCATCAATGACCACATTGACCTGATCGCCCGGATAATAAGGTCCATGGAGACGGAATTGCGCAATTTGGGACCGACCAACCACAGACACAACAGGTGAATCCAGTTTCTTTGTTTCCGTCATTCCCGGTTTTGGCAGTGCGACATTTGGTGCAGAAGGCGGTGTTTCACTAGGTGTTGTTTTTTGCTCAGGTTGTTTCTGCCCGCCCTGCATATCTTTCTCAATTTGTTTCGCAGCGTCCTTTAATTGCTTCTGCAATTTATCATGCATAAATGCATTAACTGAACCAGCAGACAAAACGATCCCCAAAACGGCAGCAGACACAACAATCTTTTTCATGGAATCATCCCCCAAAACCTGAGTTCTCTGCGACTTTGTAATAACCATACAAAAGTTCAGTATTAACTGACCATCAAGTTTCACACGAGTCAACTTAGAGAATGGTCACAATTGCGTTTTCCAACCTATGGAATGATTAGGCGGGTATTTAGGCAATTAGACTACTTATGAAAGGACAGCGGGTGATGGGAAAGTTTAATGTTGGTAGAGCGCCTTCCCCAAAATGAAAATCTGTCTCCACTCCTTATTTACATACATTTGGACAGTTTTCTCCCGTACCACCAGGACCAGGGTAACAGGGACCCCCAGGACCTGCATAACACGCTCCCCCCGGACCAGAAAATGCCGGACCACCGGGACCATCGTATGCGGGACCACCGGGACCAGAAAATAGCGGACCACCGGGACCAGCATAGGCATCCCCACCGGGACCTGAAAATTCTGGACCGCCTGGACCTGCATAACAAGGTCCACCAGGACCCGTATAGGCGGGACCACCGGGACCGGCGTATGCACCCCCACCGGGACCGGTGAAACATGGTCCTCCAGGACCTGCATATCCCTTACAATTGCATGGATTGACAGCGATAGCAGAGTTCCCAACCAATAGGGTTAGGACCAGAACAGGAAGGATGAACAATCGGTTCATCTGGAAACTCTCAAAGTAAGGGTGAGGATATCATAATTTAGGAAATGATAACGGTTCCGGAAACCAACCTACGTCTTGTCCCGATCAACGGTGGTGTCTTTTTCAGGAGGCGGTTGTTCCTGTTTCCGAGGTTTTCGCCGAATGATAATGTCACCATTTTCAAGAACCTCAGGTGGTTCATATTGTGGGATGGTATTCAACATCAATTCCAACGCTTGAATCATCATTTCAACGGCACCCTCAATCATCTCCCGAGGGTCCTTATCGTTTCCCTGCGATTGCGCAAAGGCGGGAATTGGCATCGACAACGCTATTATCACAACGACTACTTTGAACGGATTACGTTTCATAACCACCAATCGGTTCCTTTGTATTCTCTGTGGTATCTTATGCGAGTAAATCCATAGTAGGAAATTTCTACCATATATTACCCCTCACCGTCCCCTAGGCGAGTCGCTGAGCGGTGGCGATCGGATTTCTGGTAGTTCGCCACCGGAGAATTGAAAGAAGGACGCTGGCGGGTCATTTTTCAGAGAGGGGTGCAGGTGTTTGAGGGTGTTGTCTCCTTCGCCCTTGGGGTTGGATTGACCCTCACAGTCCAATCCCATTCACGACTCCTAAAAACGGAACCTATATCCCGAATTCGTCCGGATACCGTTCTGCTTCGTCATGTGCGTAATGTTTCTCGATCATCATGACGCTGGTTCCCATCTGCTTTGCCAGTCGCCTGTAATCAACATTACGGAATGCCAATCTGAAGGTCGCATACATATGCCTCAGACTGTATAGGGTCCGTCTATTCCCTCCCCTGTCATAAAGAAGTTCCGCATCGATCAATAATCTGGTGAACAACGCCGACATATCTTTGGGTTCTGAACCATCCGGCATACAGAACACTTTATCATCGGGTTCAGTGCGTCTTGTGACCTCCCTGAGACGCCCTAGGGACCGTTTGATATTCCTCCGTGCGATAACCCTTCTCTCCCCCCTTTTACCCTTGTTGACCCATATACGGATGTAGGTCTTACCATTCGGCGCCAACCAGTCTTCTTCGATACAATTCCATGTCAGGTTCATAGGTTCGGTGCCTGGTCGCATTCCAGTGTTTGCCACGAACAAGACGTATTCACGCATCAATTTGCGTTTGTATTTTGTTATCCAGTTCCCTTTTTCCCTACCTGCCCACTTTCGCATATACCGATACAGGTGGCGGTATTCGTCACGTGAAAAGTCAGGGCGCCGTTTGGATGGAATACCCTTGTTTTTTACCGTGAAGACAGGGATTTCAGATCGGTTCACATACTTTTTCTTGGCAGCAAAATCGAACACTGCCCTAAAGACAACGTTATGGGTGTTGATGGTCGTTTTGGAGGGTTCCTTCTCCAATTTATTACGCCGGTGTCGTTCATATCCATCGATAATTTCATCATCGATTGCTTTGATAGGAACCTTCTTGAAGTAGGGAATCAACCATTTTGAAATGACGTTCAGATAGGTTTTATGGATAGGTTTTCCTAGTCCCTGAGAAAGATCTTTCTGTAACTGGATGGCGTACCGTTTACAGACTTCTCCGAAACTTATTCCGCCCATTTTGGTGGGTTCAACCGCAAACCCCATTTCATCCATTAAACGGAGGCGATCATACTCGTTTTCAGCAACCTTTTTCGCTTCCTCCAGATCACGGGTTTTGGTCGAAAATCGACGCCATCGACCATCAGGGATTTTGACCCGTGCTTGATACACACTACTGTTCACACGTGTACATACAACCACCTCTCCATCCCGTAATTGGATTTGGTCAATCTTGCTCATCGTATTGATTTTATTGAATAAAAAGTGGTGCGGACGGCGGGACTTGAACCCGCATGAGCAGTTGCTCGAGAGATTTTAAGTCTCTTGTGTATACCAATTCCACCACGTCCGCTGGGGGTTTTAGAAGTCATTTTTAACACACTTTATGATGCCATAAAGGACCATATCACGGATAATTGTGAAAAGTGTGAAAAATGTGAACGATATGTGAAAACTGTAACTATATGTTTTAATTAATTTTTTTCTATTATTGTTAAATTTTAAGTCCTGCGCGTATACCAGTTCCGCCACGCCCGCCTAGAGCACTATCCGGTAAGTTGGAACCATTTGACCGGGATGATTTTGCGTCGTGGCTAGACGCGCTTCGCATGGCGATACGGGGATATCGGCAAAGAAGCGCAACGACGCCACGGCGCAAAAGAACCCGGCCTTCGGTGGGGCAAATTGATCCCAACTTACCGGATAGTGCTCTCGGCCCGAAGCCTATGCCCGCAACCCATCCGGCGCAAGGCCGGGGCCCCCGGCCGCCCGATTTTGACGCCCTGGGCCCGGTCGCGAAGAATTCCTAAAGTTTTTATTAAACAGCCTTAACAGGCTGCTGAAAAACCCATGATTTGGAGCAATCCTCCTTCGAGACGGACCTTCGGTCCTCCTCAGGGTGAGGCATAAAGAAATAGTACTCCTCATCCTGAGTAGTGAGCGCAAGCGAGCGTGTCGAAGGATTGTTGCCGCAAATCCACTTTTTCAACAGCCTGCTAAAGCAGGTCCCTAAGCATCGCCACCAAGGGCGCATCGGCCGGCGGCATGTGGTAATCGCCGAGGCGCGCCGGGCGCACCCATTTCAGCTCCTGGCCGTCGCGGGGCTCGGGCGCGCCCTTCCACACGCGGCAGACGTAAAGCGGCATCAACAGGTGAAAGTCGTCGTAGACGTGCGACGCGAAGCTCAACGGCGCCAGGCAGCTTTCGCTGATGTCGATGCCCAACTCCTCGTCGAGCTCGCGCACCAGCGCTTCTTCCGGCAACTCGCCGTCGCCCACCTTGCCGCCGGGGAATTCCCACAGCCCGGCCATGGCCTTGCCTTCGGGGCGCTTGCCTATGAGCACCCGGCCGTCGGCGTCGACCAAGGCGACGGCGACCACCAGCAGCATCGGCAGCCCTTTGCCCAGGCGCTTGAACTCGGCGTCCATGCAGCCGCGGTCAGGACCGGTAATCGGCATTGATGTCGATGTAGCCGTGGGTCAGGTCGCAGGTCCAGACGGTGGCCCGCCCGCCGCCGCCGGTACCGGCATCGACAGTAATCGTGACCTCTTGGCCCTTCATGTGTTCGGCCACCGGCGCCTCGTCATAGCCGGGCACGGCGCCGCCGCCCTTGGCCACCGCCACGCCGCCGATGGCGATTTCGAGTTTCTCGGGGTCGATTCTCTCGCCGGCCTTGCCGACGGCCATGACGACGCGGCCCCAGTTGGCGTCCTCGCCGGCGACGGCCGTCTTGACCAGCGGCGAATTGGCGATGGCAAGGGCGATCCGCTTGGCCGCCGCGTTCGTCTCGGCGCCGGCGACGGCAACGGTGATGAACTTCGTCGCCCCTTCGCCGTCGCGCACCACCTGTTGCGCCAGATCGACCATCAGGTCCGCCAATTTGGCCTTGAAATCGTCGAGGCCGCCGTCTTCGGCGCCGGCGATGGGGCGGTGGCCCGCGCCTTTACCGGTGGCGAACAGCAGCACCGTGTCGCTGGTCGAGGTATCGGAATCGACGGTGATGCAGTTGAACGACTTGTCCACCGCCTCGGCCAACAACGCCTGCAGAACGTCCGCCGGCAGGGCCGCGTCGGTGAAGGCGAAGGCCAGCAGAGTCGCCATGTCCGGCGCGATCATGCCCGAGCCCTTGGCGATGCCGTTGAGGGTGACGTCGATGCCGCCGATATCGGCGGCGCGGGTGGCGCCCTTGGCGAAGGTGTCGGTGGTCATGATCGCCTTGGCCGCCGCTTGCCACGCCCCCGGCGCCAGGTCCGCCTTCAGCCCCGGCAGGGCGCCAATGATCTTGCCGAACGCCAGCGGCTCGCCGATGACCCCGGTCGAGGCGGCGAAGACCTTCGACGGGCGGCAGGAAAATTGATCGGCGACGGCCTCGACCGTCCGTTCCACCGCCTCCATCCCCTTCGCCCCGGTAAAGACGTTGGCGCCGCCGGAATTGACGATCAGGCCCCGGGCCTGTCCGCCCCGGAGCGCCTCGCGGGACCATTGCACGGGGGCGGAAGCGGTGAGCGAACGGGTGAACACCCCGGCGGCCGTCGTTTCGGGGGCCAATTCCACTACCATCAGGTCGCTGGCGCCGCTTTTCTTCAGCCCGCAGGCGCCGGCGGCCAGCGCCACCCCGGCGACGTCCGGCATTGGCGGAAAGGATTCCGGCGCCAGCGGCGAAAGTTTCTCTTCGTTGTGCTTCGGGCTCATGGTCTTGTCTCGAGTCACGCGCCAAGACACCCCCCCCCGGAAACGCCGGCGGATGGGCGTCGGCGGACGGGATGGGAGACTAGGGCTTTTTCTGGCCGGCGGAGGGCGCCCCCTCCAGGGGCGAGCCGTCGGCGTTGAATCGGGTGATCTTCGCCTCGCCCCTGAGCCGGTTAATACTCGCCCCTGAGCCGGTTAATATAAGCGGTGCCGGCCTCCCGGGATAGTTCCGTTGCGAAGAAACTGTTCGAGGTCCTCGAAGCTGGGCACCTCGGACTTCTTGCGGTCCTCGACCAGGATCACGTGCCAGCCGAACTGGGTCTTGACCGGAGTTTCGGTGAACGCGCCTTTTTTCAGCTTGAAGGCCGCGGCCTCGAACGCCGGCACCATCTGGCCACGGCCGAAAAAGCCGAGGTTGCCGCCGTCGGAGGCCGACGGCCCGGTCGAGCGTTCCCGGGCCAGGGCGGCGAAATCGCCGCCTTTCTTCAGGTCGGCGATGACCGCCTTGGCCTTGTCTTCCGTCTCGACAAGGATATGACGCGCCTTGACCTGCCCGCTGGCGGCCCTTTCCTTGGCCGATTTTTTGTAGCGGGACCGGACGTCGGCGTCGCTGACAACTTCCTTGATGGTCTTGGAAAGCACCATCCGTTGCAGGACCTGGTTCTCGATGCGGGCCATTTGGTCCTTGAATTCCTGTTGTTGGTGCAGGTTCCGGCGCCGGGCGTCGGCGGCCGCCAGCCGGGTGTCGATGAGGCTGTCCACCAGGCCCGTGAAGATGGTCTCGAAAGGCACCTGCTGGTATTGCTGCGGCAGGCGCCGGTGCGCGGCCCGGACATCGGACAGGAGGATGTCATGGCCGTTGACGGTGGCGACCACGGAGTCTTCGGCGGCAAAACCGGGATGGCTGCCGGCGGCCGTGATGACAAGGGCCAACAGGACGGCGGGCGCGAGGCGCGGAAACATGACCGATCATCCTTTCAAACGCCGGCTTCCGGAGTGTCTTTTCGGGGGGCGTCCGGTCCGGCGGTATATGCTTCAAGGGGATAAAGCACATCGTCCGGTCGGGGACAAGGGCGGGCGGGCGGCGTCCCCGGCCCCTGGCCCCGGACCGGCGTTCGAATTAGGATGGCCGGGAGGACGAAACGAACGGATCCGGGGTTATGGGGATGAAGCGCGGTTTTAAAGATTGGGGCCCGGCGGCGGTCTTGGCAGCGGCGCTGACGCTTGCCCCCGGCACCGCCGGGGCGCAGTCGGCCAGCAACCAGACCATCATCGAGCACTTCAACATCATCGCCTTCGGCAACGAATACACCGGGCGGCGGTACGACCACGTGCGCAAGTGGCGGGCGCCTATCGTCGCCCGCATCGACGGCGATCCGCCCG
>NZAZ01000039.1 GCA_002686255.1 Rhodospirillaceae bacterium | reverse complement strand
AGGACGCGATCCCGCGCCATTTGCGCCAAATCCCTGGGGGACGGGGCTCTTTTTTCGCCGGATTGCGTTGCGAAAAGCTTGTGATGGGTGGCATCACTGTGCTTTCCGCGCCTAATCCAGCGAAAAAATGGCTCCCGCCAAAGCCGTAACCTGAATGAGTTTGGACCCTAAGGTCTGTTTCTGACCCTTAGCGGACATTGCGCGTTACAAGGTTACGAGGCGCACAAATGATTGTATATTCGAGATAACCTTCGTGTCGTGTTTTTCCTGGGTCAGGCCCGTTGATACAGTCTAACTGGAATTACGGGGGCGTGTTGACACCATGAAATCCTGCTGTTTGCTGAAGCTGGCTAACGAAAGAACCGCAGTCCTAGTTTTGGTATGCGGGATGGCGATCACAGCCCCGGCGCACGCTGGCGAATTTGCTATCGACGAAAAGCACCATGGTATCCGGGTTGTGGCTATAACGCTTCCACCCGCTCGCGATTACGACGTGACCCTACTTGAACCGCGTCCCGCCGTCGATAATCTTACGGCAGCTATCGACCACCTTTACGCAGGATCGCCCTTCAGTGCCAAGGCGCTCGAAAAGCTGAAGAAGGCGGGGAACGTCACAGTCGTCTACGACGCCACATTCCCCAAGGAAAAATTTGCCGAGGTAACCTTAGCCGCCTTTGTTTACGACTTTTTCAAGAAGGAAGGCAGTCGTAAGAACTTCTTGATTGTCGTCAGTCGCTTCGGCGTCAAATGGCCAACCAAAGAACTCGCCGGCATCATCGCCCACGAGTTGGTGGGCCATGGCATCCAGCACTTGAGAGGCCAGCTAGGCCGTCTACGGGAGATCGATACCGAGTGCGAGGCGGAACTCTATCGGGCCGCAGCCTATGAGGACTTAGGCGTCGACCGGACGACATCCGATATGGTCCGATTCTACAACGAGATGAACACTCGGTGGTGTGCGGACTTCCGCCTCTACCTGCAGAAACGCAACCCGCGCCTAATGAAACTCTGGGATTATGGCCGACGAACCCTCCCACGTTTGATAAAACTGTTTGAGGAATACCTCGGTGACCTTCAGACGCCTGGGGTCGACGGGAACCCCATCTCCGCCGCCAAGGTCCGCCTAAAAAAGCAAGTAACCGAACTGGCGGCCAAGATTGTACGCGACAAACGCCCTGAAGATGCCTACGAGTTGGGGATTCGCTACCTGTTGGGCAAGGGTGGTGTGGCGGAGGACGGCATCAAGGCCGTGAAATTGATAGGGTGGGCCGCGTTAAACGGCCACGCCGACGCGCAGGGTGTTTTTGGTAGTTTTTACGAGCGCGGCACAGGTGTTAGAAAAAATCTGGTCGAAGCCTACAAGTGGTACATCCTGGCCGCTAGTCGCGGCATGAAGGGGGCAGAGAAACATAAACGGCGGTTGGCAAGGCAGTTGTCGCCGGCTCAGATTGCCGAAGCCGAAAAACGAGCCAAGACCTGGCAACCGATGCCTCGCAAGTCCACAGACTGAGCCCGCATACCTCGATTTTGGAAAATTTCGGACTTCCAACTCACGTTCTTAGGCCTGCTTTTGATGCAGTGGACGGCTCCCACCCGCCGGCTATTTCCGGAAGTGAGCACACTCACGGGGTAAGGTCCGCGATGAGCCGGTGAGCGCCCGTTTACCAACCCGTTTGCCAACCCGCTCCGCTACTCCGCCGCCGCTCTATTCAGCGGCTTGGGCGGTTTCCGTCAACCAGGCGTCGAAATCGCGCAGCGCCCGGGCGCTCATCGCCTGCTTGCGCTTGCGGCCCCTTAACCGTTTGCCCCGTTCATCCGTCCCCTCGACCGGCGGGAACAGGCCGAAGTTGACGTTCATGGGCTGAAACGTCTCGGCGTCGGCGCCCGCCGTGATGTGGTTGAGGATCGCCCCCATGGCCGTCGTTGGCGGCGGCGGCAAAGGGTTCCGGCCGAGGCGCTCAGTTGCGGCGAAGCGTCCGGTCATCAGCCCGACGGCGGCGCTTTCGACGTAGCCCTCGCAGCCGGTGATCTGGCCCGCGAACCGCAACGCCGGCCGCGCCTTGAGCCGCAGCGTCCCATCCAGCAGCTTCGGCGAATTGATGAAGGTGTTGCGGTGGACGCCGCCGAGGCGGGCGAATTCGGCGCCTTGCAGCCCCGGGATGGTGGTGAAGAGGCGCTTTTGCTCACCATGGGTCATCTTGGTCTGGAAGCCGACCATGTTGTAAAGGGTGCCGAGCGCGTTGTCCTGGCGCAACTGGACGACCGCCGCCGGCTTGTTTTGCGGGTCGTGGGGGTTGGTCAGCCCGACCGGCTTCATCGGCCCGAAGGAAAGCGTCCTCGGGCCGCGCTCGGCCATCACCTCGATCGGCAGGCAGGCCTCGAAATAGGGGGTGTCCTTTTCCCAGTCCTTGAACGGCACCTTGTCGGCTGCCAGCAAGGCTTTGATGAAGGCGTCATATTGCCCCTGGTCCATCGGGCAGTTGATGTAGTCCTTGCCCCCACCTTCTTCATCGCCCCTGTCGTAGCGGGACTGAAACCAAGCCTTGGTGAAATCGATGCTGTCCTTGGTGACGATGGGCGCGATGGCGTCGAAAAAGGCCAGGTTCTCCTCGCCGCTCAGTTCCGCCACCGCCCCGGCCAGGGCCGGCGACGTCAACGGCCCGGTGGCGACGATGACGGAGTCCCAGTCCCCGGGCGGCAGGCCCCGGACCTCGCGGCGCTCGATCCCGATCCGCGGCTCGGCCTCCAGCGCCCGACCGACCTCGGCGCTGAACCCGTCCCGGTCGACGGCGAGCGCCGAGCCGGCCGGCACCCGGTGCTTGTCGGCGGCGGCCATGATGAGTGAGCCGGCGCGCCGCATTTCCTCGTGCAGCAGGCCGACGGCGTTGGTCTCGGCGTCGTCGGAACGGAACGAATTGGAACACACCAGTTCGGCCAGGCCGCCGGTCCGGTGGGCGTCGGTGCCGCGCTCGGGGCGCATTTCGTGGACCACCACCGGCACCCCGGCCCGCGCCAATTGCCAGGCGGCTTCGCTGCCGGCCAGGCCGCCGCCGATGACGTGAACGGATTTTAATTTCTTTTCCGTCATGGAAGGCACAGAAATAGTGACTGACGTCGCGTTCGGCAACATCGAAAAGCGCTGAAGGGGTTAACAATTGAGCGATTTCCTGCGACGGGAGATACGGGGACACGATACTTAATTCAGTTAAATATTGTGTCCCCTTAATTCCTCTTAGGGTTTTCTTTGCCACGGCCCTGCCTATGATCTTTCCATGACCACGTTTGAAAACCTCCAAAACCTGGCCGCCCGGGTGCCCGACGGTGCGCTTCTGGCGCTGGCGCCAGAGTACAGTTGGGTGCCCATGGCCCTGATCCGGGCCCTGATCCGCCGCCGGGTCAAGGACCTGCATCTTTTGACGGTCCCCATCGGCGGCCTGGCCGCCGACCTGCTGATCGGGTCAGGCGCGGTGAAGACCCTGGAGTCGGCCGCCGTCAGCCTCGGCGAAGCGGGTCCGGCGCCGCGGTTTTCCGAGGCCGCCGAAGGCGGCGCCCTCGACATGCGCGATTCCACCTGTCCGGCCATCCACACCGCGCTGCAGGCGTCCGAGAAGGGGGTCGATTTCATGCCCCTGGGCGGGCTCGTCGGTTCGGACCTGGTCGGCAACCGCGGCGATTGGAAGGTCGTCGACGACCCCCTGGACCGGGGCGGCGGGCCGGTGGTGCTGTTGCCGGCGATCAAGCCCGACGTCGCCGTTTTTCACAGCCCCCGGGCCGACACCGAGGGCAACGTCTGGATCGGGCGCCGCCGCGAGCTGATGACCATGGCCCATGCCGCCGCCGCCACCCTGGTCACCGTCGAAGCGGTCGAGGACCGGGATTTCCTCGACGACGAGGCGACGGCGGCGGGGACGCTGTCGGGGTTGTACGTCACCGCCATCGCGGTCGCCGAAGGTGGGGCCCGGCCCCTGGGCTTGACCGGCCATTACCGGCGCGACATGGACCATATCCGCGCCTATGCCGAGGAAGCCAAGACCGGGGCCGGCTTCAAGCGTTACCTGGACCGGGAAGTCTTCGCCGAAACCGGGGCCGGGTCATGAGCAAGGCCGAAAGGACGTCCCCAAAAACGCCCCCCGGCGAACCCGCCCATGCGCCCGAGGAATTCCTGATCTGCGTCATGGCGCGGCTGCTCGAAGGGTTGGGCCATGTCTCCGTCGGCGCCCTGTCGCCGATCCCCGGCTGCGCGGCGCTGCTGGCCCGGGACGTTTCCGGTGCCGGCGGCCGGGTATCGATCATCCACGGCGACGCCAACAACCCCTATACCGACGGCGGGCGGGAGATCTTCGACTGCGCCGGCCAGGGCCGTATCGACGCCTTTTTCCTCGGCGGCGCCCAGATCGACGGCGAGGCCAACATCAACCTCCTCGGCCTCGGCCCGTACCCGAAGCTGGAGAAGCGGTTTCCGGGCTCGTTCGGCTCGGCGTTCATGTATTTCACGGTGCCGAAGGTGATCCTGTTCGCGCCCGAGCATTCCCGCCGGGTGCTGGTCGAGCGCGTCGACTTCATCAGCGCCCCGGGCACCAGCCCGCCCGGCATCCGCCGCCCCGGCGGCCCGAAGGCGCTGGTCACCGGGCTGTGCCTGATGTCGTTCGAGGCCGAAAAGAAGCGGTTCCGGCTGCAATCCGTCCACCCCGGCCATACGCTCGAGGAAATCCGGGACAACACCGGCTTCGATTTCGACCCGCCGGACGGGGCGGGCGAAACCGTCCCCGAAACGCCGGAACCGGAGCCCGAGAGGCTTGCAATGCTGCGCTCGGCCATCGCCGCCGAAATCGCCAAGACCTATCCCGGCTTCGCCGCCCGGGTATTCCAACACCGCGCATAACACCATATGCAATTCGACTGCCGGTTGATAACCGGCGGCACGGTGGCTATCATCCGCGCTATCGGCGAGGTGGCCGCGATGACCCTGCCCGCCGAAATGCCCGAACCCGGAAACCTCAACGACAAACACGCGGCAAGCTCACCATCCCCGCCAACGCGCTCATCAGGGATAACCGACCTTGGACCGAAATTAGGCCTTAGCCTATAACGGATTCTCTAAGCGCTACTGAAGTTTCGAACGGGATGCCATCTAATTGGCCAGACAACGAACGACCGAATTCCGTTTCTGCATTTGGCTTATGTAGGTGGAAAGTTCTTGGCCCTTCAGCACGGTCCCGGTGTGGACGACCGCGCCCGATCCTCGAGAGTGTATATTCTTCAATTTTACAAGTCGCCTAGACCATTTATCGATATAGGGCTGCCAGTTGCCGAGGTATTTCTGAGCAACATAGCGGGTAATGCTCTCATGGGTTTTGAACTTCCACCATGCCACCTGCGGGATCGCGCCACATTGCTTCGATTGCCGTGAAGCCATCTTGCCACTACCAACCGTTTCCCCGGGAGCGGTGGATAAATTGGCAATGGGGGGGGCGCCAGCAATAGGGGGGGCGCCGGCAATGGAGGGGGCGCCAGCAATGGGGGGGTTACCAGCAAGGCAATTGCTGACCGTCAGCCGTTGCTCGACCAATTTCAGGAAGTAGGCGAGCTTCGCGCCTTTGAGCAGGATCTTTTGGTCGCGCCATGTGACGCCAGCGCGTAGACCCTTATCATGGATGTCTTTCAGCTTGCTTTGGTAGCGTTCCAGTTCCACGATGTAGGCTTCCCAGTCACCGCCATACTTGTCGTCGACGTATTGACGGACAAATTCGTGGGTCAATTCGCCCCAAAGAGCGAATTTCGGGAACGGCGCGCATTCGGCCACTGTTTTACCGCTGACTGCTTTACCACCGACCCCTAATGAAAGGAACAGGGTGAGCAATCCGACGACGCCCCAGCGGTAAATTTTGGCGATTTTTGTTTTTCCGGCCATTTGCAAGGCGTTTCCGGTTTCGGCGTCAATCGCCATGACTTCCGGTTCTTCCTGTCAGTCCGGCCGGGCGGAGGCGGGAAGCGGAAAAGCCACGCCAGCCCCAGCCGCCGCCACGGCAAAACGGTTGCCCCCGAGGGTCAATTTAATTTCCAGCTTCTTGCCGGGTTTCCAATCCTGAATTGCGGTGAGCGGAGAAACCCGATTCGGCCTATTTTACTATCCCAAACTTAATATAGGCTTACGAAAATGCAATTCCAGCAATAAGGGGCAATAAGGGGACAGTTTACTTAATTCGTCGAGCGTTCGGTCTTGGGGTGGGGATGAGCCTGAGCAGGAAGGAAATAAGTAAACTGTCCCCGTATTTCCTGTCCCCGTATTTCCCATCGCCACGGTGGCGTTCTAACCTACCTTCCGCTTTCCCGGTTTTTTTTTGCGACAGGCTTTTTCTTTGCGGACTTCGCCGCCTTGGCGGCCTTTCTCTTCAGATAAGGCTTCAAATACTGGCCGGTGAAGCTCGATTTTACCGTCGCCACGTCCTCGGGCGTGCCCCAGGCGATCAGTCGGCCGCCCTTGTCACCGCCCTCGGGGCCGAGGTCGATGATCCAGTCGGCGGTCTTGATGACTTCCAGGTTGTGCTCGATGACGATGACGGTGTTGCCCGTCTCGACCAGGGCGTGCAGGACCTCCAGGAGCCTCCTCACGTCCTCGAAGTGCAGCCCCGTCGTCGGCTCGTCGAGGATATAGAGCGTCTTGCCGGTGGCCCGGCGCGACAGTTCCTTGGCCAGTTTGACCCGCTGCGCCTCGCCGCCCGACAGCGTCGTCGCCTGCTGACCGAGGTGGATATACCCCAGGCCGACCCGCATCAGGGTCGTCATCTTGTCGCGGATCGACGGCACCGCCTTGAAGAACCCGGCCGCTTCCTCGACCGTCATGTCGAGCACGTCGGCGATGGACTTGCCGCGGAAATGGATTTCCAGCGTCTCGCGGTTGTAGCGCTGGCCCTTGCAGGTGTCGCAGGTGACATAGATGTCGGGCAGGAAGTGCATCTCGATCTTGATCAGCCCGTCGCCCTGGCACGCCTCGCAGCGCCCGCCCTTGACGTTGAAGGAAAAACGCCCCGGCTTGTAGCCTCGGGTCTTGGCCTCCGGCATGCCGGCGAACCAGTCGCGGATCGGCGTGAAGGAGCCGGTATAGGTCGCCGGGTTGGAGCGCGGGGTGCGGCCGATGGGGGACTGGTCGATGTCGACCACCTTGTCGATCCGCTCCAGCCCGTCGATGGCGTCATGCGCCCCGGGGTGTAGCCGCGCCCCGTGCAGGCGGCGGGCCAGCGCCTTGTAGAGGGTTTCCACCACCAGGGTCGATTTACCGCCGCCGGAAACACCGGTGATGCAGATAAAGGTGGACAACGGGAAATCGACGTCCAATCCGTCCAGGTTGTTGGCCTTGGCGCCTTTCACTCTCAGCATGTGGCCGGGCTTCGGCTGCCGGCGCAGCATCGGCATCGGCACCTGCTCGTCGCCGGTGAGATATTTCCCGGTCAGGCTTTCCGGCGCCGCCTTGATGTCCTTGACCGACCCGCGGGCGACGACGGCGCCGCCGTGAATGCCGGCGCCGGGGCCCATGTCGACCAGGTAGTCGGCGGAAGTGATGGCTTCTTCGTCGTGTTCGACGACGATCACCGTGTTGCCGAGGTCGCGCAGCCGCATGAGGGTCTTGAGCAGGCGGGCGTTGTCGCGCTGATGGAGGCCGATGGAGGGCTCGTCGAGCACGTAAAGGACGCCGGTCAGGCCCGAGCCGATCTGCGACGCCAGGCGGATGCGCTGGCTTTCGCCGCCCGACAGCGTGCCCGAAGACCTGGAAAGGGTCAGGTATTCGAGCCCGACGTTCTTCAAAAACCCCAGCCGTTCGTTGATCTCGCGCAGGATGCGCCGGGCGATCTGGCGCTGTTGGGGACTTAAGTGTTTTTCGAGTCCCGAGAACCATTCGTGGGCGCCGTCGATGGACATCTCGGCGACTTCCGACACGTGCAGCCCGGCGATCTTCACCGCCAGGGCCTGCGGCTTCAAACGATGGCCGCGGCAGGTGTCGCAGGTGGTGATGGTCTGGTAGCGGCCGAGCTCGTCGCGGACCCAGCTTGAATCCGTCTCGCGCCAGCGCCGTTCCATGTTCGGGATCACGCCTTCGAAGGGCTTGGTGATGTCATAGGCCTTGTGGCCATCGTGATAGCGCATGGTCACCGCTTCCGGACCCGACCCGAACATGATAATCTGGCGGGTTTCCTTCGCCAGCGACCCGAACGGCACGTCCAGGCGGAAGCCGAAATGTTCAGCCAGGCTGCTCAGCGTCTGGGCGTAATAGCGCGACGTCGAGCCGGCCCACGCGGTGATCGCGCCTTCGTTCAGCGACAGGCTTTCGTCGGCGGCCACCAGTTCGGGATCGAAGTACATCCGCGTCCCCAACCCGTCGCAGGCGGGGCATGCCCCGAACGGGTTGTTGAACGAAAACAGCCGGGGCTCGATCTCGTCGATGGTGAAGCCGGAAACCGGGCATGCGAACTTGGCCGAAAACACCGTCCGGCCCTCGGGCACGCGGTCCTGGATGCCGGTCTTCTTTTTATTCGGGGTGTCGGCGGCGGTATCGGCTTCGTCCACGTAGGCGAGGCCGTCGGCGAGGTTGAGCGCGGTCTCGAAACTGTCGGCGAGCCGCGCCTCAAGGCCTTCGCGCATCACCAGCCGGTCGACCACGACCTCGATGTCGTGCTTGTACTTCTTGTCCAGCGTCGGCGCGTCCTCGATATCGTACAGCGCGCCGTCGATGCGGACGCGCTGGAACCCGCGCTTGGCCAGCGCGTGTAAGTCCTTTTTGTATTCGCCCTTGCGGCCGCGGACGATGGGCGCCAGCAGGTAGAGCCGCGTGCCCTCGTCCATCGCCATCACCCGGTCGACCATTTCGCCGACGGACTGGCTTTCGATCGGCAGGCCCGTGACCGGCGAATGGGGGACGCCGACGCGGGCGAACATCAGGCGCATGTAGTCGTAGATCTCGGTCACCGTGCCGACGGTGGAGCGCGGGTTGCGCGACGTGGTCCTCTGCTCGATGGAGATCGCCGGCGACAGGCCCTCGATGGTGTCCACGTCCGGCTTTTGCATCAGCTCCAGGAACTGCCTTGCATAGGCCGACAGGCTTTCGACATAGCGGCGCTGGCCCTCGGCATAGATGGTGTCGAAGGCGAGCGACGACTTGCCGGACCCCGACAGCCCGGTGATCACGGTCAGCGAATCCCGGGGGATATCGACGTCGATGTCGCGCAGGTTGTGCTCGCGGGCGCCGCGAACCTGGATGTTTTGGGGCATCGGTTATTTCTCGCTTTTCGGGGCACCGCCCAAACGACCACACATATAGGGGAAGGACCCCGTGGTAAAGGGGCGGCAACGGCTCAACAGCGAGATTCGGTGATTTCAGGTCGAGGCGGCGGAAAGAACAGAGCCGGCGACGAGCCGGGTCCAGCGGTTTTCCTCGGACTTGGCGGCGTTTTCGGCGTCCCGTTCGCTGTCGTAGAACACCGGCACGAAATCGTCGGACAGGGTGTCCACGACCGCCCATTTGTCGACCGAGTCGACGTAAATCGCCAAATATCTCATTGCTTTTTCCGGCTGCCGTTAGCGGGTGAAAATCGAGGATAGCGGCGTATGGTCAACAAACCGTAAACACCGCGCCGGGCCTCTTTTTTTGTTGTTTCACCACAAAGACACGAAGAAAAAGGAAAACATGGGTTAATTCTTTTTCGCCTCTTAGTGCCTTTGTGTTTCATATTTTTCTCCGCCTCTTCTCTGCGCCCTCTGTGTCTCTGTGGTTTATCTTCTTTATGCTTTGTTTCTTGATGTTCATGAATTGTTCTTGACAAAAGAGGCGAAAACAGCAATCATCGTTTTCCATCCGCCGCCGGGTTATCCCCGGTTTCCACCGTTCGGGCCACTGGCGGCGAGGCCCCGGCCCGTTTAATGTGCCGGTTATCAGGATACAAAGAGGGGTTCCCATGGCAGGGTCAATCAACAAAGTCATTCTCGTCGGCAACCTGGGGCGCGACCCCGAGGTCCGCTTCTCCCAGGACGGCACCAAGATCGTCAATTTCTCGGTCGCCACGTCGGAGCGCTGGAAGGACAAGCAGACCGGCGAGCCGAGGGAAAAAACCGAATGGCACCGGGTCGTCATCTTCAACGACCGGCTCGCCGACGTGGCCGAGAAATACCTCAGGAAAGGCTCCAAGGTTTACATCGAGGGCGCGTTGCAGACCCGCAAGTGGACCGGCAACGACGGCAACGAACGCTACGGCACCGAAGTGGTGCTGCAACGCTACCGCGGCGAGCTGACGATGCTCGATTCCCGCGCCTCCGCCGGGGCCGGCGACAACGCCGCCGCCGAGTCGCCCGAATGGGCCAGCCCCGACGCCGCCGCCAGCGGCAACAACGGCGGCGGCAACGGTTCCGGCGGCGGGGCGGGGGCCGAACTCGACGACGAAATCCCGTTTTAGGGTTTTTCAAGCGATTTTTGACGCCTTTTCGGGCCCCGAAACGGGTCCGGAAACGGGCCGATTCCAGCCTGTCATTATGTTGTTTGCAGGGGCGAAAAATGCTAATTTTGACCGTCCCGGCGGTGGCCTGGGGCCGGCCCTGGCGCGGGTCCTTTAAGCGCCTGAAAAAACAGGATAATTCCTTTGACGACACCTCCTGATTCGGCCTCGCCCGCGAGCCCCGATTCCAATATAACGCCGATCTCCATCGAAGACGAAATGAAGTCGTCTTATCTCGATTACGCGATGAGCGTGATCGTCAGCCGGGCGCTGCCGGACGTCCGCGACGGATTGAAGCCGGTGCACCGCCGGATTCTCTATTCGATGAAGGAAAGCGGCTACGAATACAACAAGCCGTTCCGCAAATCGGCGCGCATCGTCGGCGACGTCATGGGCAAGTACCATCCCCACGGCGACCAGGCCATCTACGACGCCATGGTGCGGATGGCGCAGGACTTCTCGCTCCGCCTGATGCTGATCGACGGCCAGGGCAACTTCGGCTCCATGGACGGCGACCGGGCCGCGGCCATGCGCTACACCGAGGCCCGCCTGACCCGCGCCGCGCACGCGCTGCTCGAGGACATCGACAAGGAAACCGTCGATTTCAAGCCCAACTACGACGAAACGGTGAGCGAACCGTCGGTCCTGCCGGCCGGGTTTCCCACCCTTTTGGTCAACGGCGCCGGCGGCATCGCCGTCGGCATGGCCACCAACATCCCGCCCCATAACCTGGGCGAGGTCATCGACGCCTGCTGCGCCTATGTCGACGACCCCGACATTTCCATCGAACAGTTGATCGAAAACCACGTCCAGGGCCCAGATTTCCCGACCGGCGGGCTGATCATGGGCAGGTCCGGCATCCTGCAGGCCTATCTCACCGGCCGCGGCTCGGTGGTCATGCGCGGCAAGACCTCGTTCGAGGAGGTGCGCAAGGACCGCCAGGCGATCATCATCCACGAGGTTCCCTTTCAGGTGAACAAGGCGCGGATGATCGAGATCATGGCCGAGGCCGTGCGCGACAAGCGGATCGAGGGCATCTCGGACCTGCGCGACGAATCCGACCGCAAGGGCGTGCGCGTGGTCGTCGAATTGAAGCGTAGCGCCGAACCGAAAGTGGTGCTGGCGCAGTTGTTCCGGTTCACGCCTCTACAGACCAGCTTCGGCGTCAACATGCTGGCCTTGAACCGCGGCCGGCCGCAGTTGATGAACCTAAAGCAGATCATCGCCGCCTTCGTCGAGTTCCGCGAGGAGGTCATCCGCCGGCGCACCATTCATGAGCTCGGCAAGGCGCGGGAAAAGGCGCATATGCTCGCCGGCCTCGCCGTCGCGGTGATCAACATCGACGAGGTGATCGCGCTCATCCGCGCCGCCAAGGATTCGGCCCAGGCGCGCCGGCAACTGATGAAGAAAGCGTGGCCGGCGAAGGACGTCGAGGACATGATCAAGCTTCTCGACGAACCGGGCCGCGCCGTCGTCAAGGGCGTCTACAAGCTGTCCGAAGCCCAGGCCAAGGCGATCCTGGAGCTGCGCCTGCACCGGCTGACCGGGCTGGAGAGGGGCAAGATCGGCGACGACCTTAAGGAACTGGGCGATCGGATCGGCCAACACCTCGTCCTCCTGGGGTCCCGGGACAAGCTCTACGCGCTGCTGCGCCAGGAGCTTCTGGAGATGAAGGAGCAGTTCGCCGACGCGCGCCGCACCGCCATCGACGAGGGGGAGTTCGAGCACGACATCGAAGACCTGATCCAGCGCGAGGACATGGTGGTCACGGTCACCAACACCGGCTACGTGAAGCGGGTGCCGCTTTCGACCTACCGCGCCCAGCGCCGCGGCGGCAAGGGCCGCGCCGGCATGGGCACCCACGAGGAGGACTTCGTCAACCAGGTGTTCGTCGTCAACACCCACACGCCGGTGCTGTTCTTCTCGTCCACGGGCATCGTCTACAAGCTCAAGGTCTACAAGCTGCCTCTCGGCACCCCGCAGGCCCGGGGCCGGGCGCTGATCAACCTTTTGCCGCTCGACGATGGCGAAACCATCACCACGATGATGCCCCTGCCCGAGGACGAGGACGCCTGGGGCGGGCTTTTCGTCATGTTCGCCACCGCCTCGGGCGGGGTCCGGCGCAATTCGCTGAAGGATTTCGTCAGCGTCATGGCCAACGGCAAGATCGCCATGAAGCTGGCCGACGGCGACAAGCTGGTCCGGGTGCGCACCTGCACCGAGGACGAAGACATCCTGCTCAGCGCGCGCGGCGGCAAATGCATCCGTTTTCCGGTCACCAACGTGCGCGTGTTTGTCGGGCGCACCTCGACCGGGGTCCGGGGCATCAAGCTGGTGGCCAAGGGCGACGAGGTAATCGCCATGTCGGTGCTCCGCCACGTCAAGGTCGGCGTCGAGGAGCGCGACGAATACCTGGCCGCGGTCAACGCCGCCCGGCGCCTGAAGGGCGGTGATTACACCGGGCGCGCCGAGGATAAGGTACGGGACGGGGAGTTGGCGGCGAAGCTGAACCAGGAAAAATTCATCCGCATGGCCGAGGACGAGGAATTCCTGCTGACCATCGCCGCCGACGGCCTGGGCAAACGGTCATCGGCCTATGAATACCGGATCGCCAGACGCGGCGGCCAGGGCATCGCCAACATCGACCTCACCCGGGGCAAGAAGAAAACCCATGTCGCGGCGGCATTCACGGTGCTTGACAGCGATCAGATCGTCATGGTCTCCGACAGCGGACAGATCATCCGCTGCTCCATCGACAAGGTCAGCATCGTCGGCCGTTCCAGCCGCGGGGTGACCATTTTCAAAACCGCCAAGGGCGAACAGGTGGTGTCGGTGTCACACCTCCGCGACGTCGACAACGGCGACGGCGAAGAGGGTGGAGACGAAACCGCCGGCGAAGCCCCCGAAGAAGGTGGAGAAGAGGCCCCGGAGGCCGGGGGGGACGGAGACGAAGGGGGAAAGGGAGAAACGCCATGAACGCCTTGGGGACCGCCATCTATCCGGGCACCTTCGATCCGCTGACCAACGGCCACGTGGACATCATTTCCCGCGCCGCCAAGGTGGTCGGCAGCCTGATCGTCGGGGTCGCGGTCAACGTCGAAAAAATAACCATGTTCACGGCCGACGAACGGGTGGCGATGCTGGAAAACGAGATCTCGGCCCTGGACGGCGGCCTGGCCGGGCGGATCAGCGTCAAGCCGTTCGAAAACCTGCTTGTCGATTTCGTCGAAAGGGAGGACGCCTCGATCATCATCCGCGGCTTGCGGGCGGTTTCCGACTTCGAATACGAATTCCAGATGGCGGCCATGAACGCGCGCCTCAACAGCCAGGTGGAAACCCTGTTCCTGATGGCCTCGGACAAGCACCAGTTCATCTCGTCGCGTTTTGTCAAGGAAATCGGCCGCCTCGGCGGCGACATCGGCCACTTCGTTCCGGCCGACGTGAAGAAGAAGCTGGACCAGCGCATCGCCGAGAAAAGCGGGGGCGGGAAATAGCCCCAAGGCGGGGTGATAAGGCATTGACCGGCGCGGGCCGGGTTTTTATGGTCCCGGTCTTCCGGCGGCGCCTCTTTAGGGGTTATCCCTGTCAGGCGGCGCCACCCCGGCACCGGTTTCGAGGGCGCTTAGCTCAGTTGGTAGAGCATCTGACTTTTAATCAGAGGGTCACAGGTTCGATTCCTGTAGCGCCTACCAAAATCAAGGGGTTAGCTGGTATCAGCTAACCCCTTGTTCTCTTATTAGGCTCTGGGCTAACAATAGGCTAACAAGAAAAGCCCCACTGAAGCGGGGCCTAGTTTGAACTGATGGCGGCTCAGGTGAGGTAGTCACCCATGGCGATCTCGATACCACATTCGTTCAGTTGTGGCGTCGGGTCATGAGCTAACTCGCGCGGTGAGCTTGCTGGCATTGGTCGGAGGCCACTTATTACCGCCTACACTCTAAGGCAATCGTGTATTTGCTTGCGCTTTCCCCAATTTGTCCTGGCTTGAGTTCTCGGTCACTGCTTGCGGTTTGATAACTGACGCCATGTGTACGCAGAAAATTCTGAATTACGGAAAACTTGATCGCAAAATTGATGTTCTGGGGAATGTCGCCGGTGGCCCTTGCCACGACAAGTGCATCGAGTTTTGCCACCACGAGACCGACTACTTGTCCGCTGTAATCTAGAACAGGTCCACCGCTATTACCTGGTTGAACGGGGGCAGAAATCTGATAGTAACGAATGTCGTCACCTATGCCGGCAAGGGCAGTGACAGCACCGGTAGTTACGCTAGGTAGAGAAGTCAACAATCCTTGAAGGGGATACCCAACCACAATCATACTGTCACCAGCCCTAACGCTTTGGTCACCGCGGAACTTAGCGACCTCACCAACAAACGACCCAATTTTTAGGACAGCCAGATCATTGGAACGGTCGCTGGCGACAATGGTTAACTTCTCAGTCTCTGCGCCAATCTTTCCACGAACTTCGTTGCAACTCTCTACGACATGAAAATTTGTTAAGATGTGGCCCTGGTCACTGATAACGAACCCAGTCCCGCCGGATTTCCTAGTCCTGCTGCCCCCCCCATTCCCGAATTTGTCTGAGTTTCGTCCTTCTTCGCGTTCAAGAAGTTCGGTGAATTTCGCCTGTAGGGAATTGGCGGTTACGTCTAATTTACGACCAAAGATAAATAGGTAACGATTCTTCTTACTGTCCGCCCCACTTCCATAACCGGACACCATAGAATCATATACGAATTGCCCGATGATCTTCCTGCCATCCCGACACAATAACTCAGTGGCACCGATCGACCCCTTTCCACCAGGCATTTGTTTCGTAAGTTCGGCGTATCCTGTGCAGCTAAGTGTAGATGTAACACCCTCGAGCGTGATTGATCGGGCTGTTGATCCTGTATATTCCGCCTTACCTGTCAATATTTCTGCCGTACGAACGTCATAGGCCCCAATCTTGATCGGCTTCTGCGCATCTGCTTGCATTTTCTGAGCTTCGGCGTTGGTAACCTGTATATAGCCCTTGCCCTTTAAGCATTCCGACATGCTCCAGGCGGTCCAATAGCAGTGTTCATGGGCTCTACGTAAATCAGCCTCGGTTTTACCTGGGGGTATAGCCCAAGTAGACGTACAGCCCGTTAGGATAACGGATGCTATAAATATGACGGTGATACGAATCATTCTTCCGTTACCGACAACCATGGATACCGTTAGCGTTTTAGGTGACGCCACTCCCACGGCGACATGAACTCCCCTCGCCACAACCCCCGCCTGTGAAGCCTAGCATCATTTTCCTCGTGGATATACTCGTTCGAGTAGCGCCTATACGCCAGCGCCCAACCACGGGTGACCATCAACGCATTAAGCCGAAACAACCCGACATAGCAGACTGCAATCAATCGCCCATACCTGTCCCGCTCATCACCCTTACAGGTAATTAGGTGATCCCCGATGATGGTTGCTAAGGCGACAGTGGCCTCCTGCCCACAACGCCACTCCTTGCCGTCGTCGTCTTTGCAGGTTTGCTTGGTTTCCGGTGCGTCGATGCCGTGGAGCCGAATACGCTCGCCGGCAATCTTGATGGTATCGCCGTCAATGACGCGCGCGTGGCCGGTGATGTCGGCCATCGCCACGGAAGGGGCCAAGAGCAAGACTACGGCGAGGACGAAGCGCAACATCGAGGGATGTTAGCAGAGAAAGCCCCGCCGAAGCGGGGCCTAGTTTGAACTGTTGGCGGCT
>NZAZ01000038.1 GCA_002686255.1 Rhodospirillaceae bacterium | reverse complement strand
CTCCGCCGCCAACTCCTCCGCCGCTAACTCCGCCGCCAACTCCGCCGCCTCCTCCTCCGCCGCCAACTCCGCCGCCGCCTCGGCCTCAGCCTCAGCCTCAGCCTCCGCCGCCGCCTCAGCCTCCGCCGCCGCTTCGGCTTCGGCCGCGGCTGCGGCTTCAAGTTCGGCCAACTCTTCGGCCGTCAGTTCGCCTTCTTTGAGCTCCTCGATCTCTTCGTCAAGGAAGGCTTCTTCTTCGCCGGCTGCGGCTTCAAGTTCGGCCAGTTCTTCGGCCGTCGGTTCGCCCTCCTTGAGCTCCTCGATATCTTCGTCAAGGAAGGCTTCTTCTTCGCCCTTGTCTCCGTCCAGGACTTCGCCTTCTTGAAGGCCGTAGTCGTTCTGGTTGCCGTGGACCCTGGGCAACTGCTTCAGGGCGCTGCCGAAGGACTCGACCAGCTCGCGCATGTTCATCACCCGGACTTCGGTCGGCGCGGTGGCGAAGTCGGCGATCGAGGTGGTCTGATTGGGGGCGTTCATGACCTGGATGCCGCCGTCGTTGACGATCACCACTTCGCCGACGAAGCCGTCGGCTTCTTCCATCAGCACCACGTTCATGCCCTGGCCCTGGGGATCGACGTCGATACCGACCTGGGTGCCGCGGATACCGATGGTCGCCACCGGGGTGTCGAGGGTCATGGCGTCGGGATCGGTCTTGGCCACCTGGCCGGAGACGAACGTGAAGACGCCCTGAACGATGGACAAGCCGACGGACCCTTCCTGGGTCGCCGGGTCGTAGATCATTTCATCAAGAACGATGCGGCCGTTCTCGCCCATGGAGAACGTGGTTTCGTCGACCAGCAGGATGCCGACGGCGCCGTCGGCGCTGGATTCGATAATATCGCCCTGGAAGACCGAATCGCCCTCTTTCAATTCGACCCGGGTGCCGTCGGTGTGGATGGCGAAGACGCTGCCGGACAGGTTCTCGATGTTGCCGATGGGCTCGCCGTCGGTGCCGGAGATGACGCTCAGGTTTTCGGCGAGCGCGTCGTCGAACTGGATGATCTCGACGCCGGAAATGGTGTCCGTCTCGACGGCCGCCCCGTCTGCATCGGCCAGGGTGACGGAGGTCTGGTAGACGCCGTTGTCATCGAGCGCTTGGGTAATCGTATAGTTCCCGAAGTCGCCGTCGATGATGGTGGTGTCTTGGCCCGCGCCGCCGATGATGATGTCGTCGCCGGAACCGCCGGTCAGCACGTTGTCGCCGCCATCGCCGGTCAGGATGTCATCGCCGGAACCGCCGGTGACGTTTTCGATATCGATCAAGGTGTCGCCTTCGGCGGCGTCGCCGCCGCTGCCGAAGCCCAACCCGGTTTCCAAATTGACGACCACGCCGGTGACGTCGCCGGAATAATCGGCGGTATCGATGCCGTCACCGCCATCCAGGATGTCGGCCCCCGCGCCGCCGATGAGCACGTCGTCGCCGGTTCCACCAAGCAGGGTGTAGTCACCCGCGCCGGCGTTGATGAAATCGTTGCCGCCGCCGGCAAGCCGCGTCGCCATGTCGCCACTGATCTGGGCGCCATCGGCAGACACGAGCTCGGGCGGATTGTCCTGAGCGAAGAAACCTTCGACGGTGACCCGGGCACCGTCGGCGCCTGTCAGAAGCAGGTCGGATCCGTCGCTTTCAAAGGTTGCATCGGAGAGAGAGAAGCCGTCAGGTAAAGACACAAAACCAACTTCCGTAGCTTCCACCTGGAAGTCCGTTGCGGTGTCTTGACCTTCGTTACCGTCGGCCGAATCGGCGAATTCAGCCATTTTTTCTACCTCATAGGGTGCTTAGTCCTGCTATGCACCCATCATGAGTCGCCATGTGTTATGGTTTTTCTTCTTGCCGATATTATAGGGATTCATCGATTTGAGAGTCAAGCGCTTCCGTTAATGTTCTGATAAAAATCAGAAAATAGGTTTTAATGCCTTACTGACTGGGGTCAATTCCGGCCCTTTCGCGGTCGATTTTCAACCCCGGCTCACACCATCTCCTTGCAAACTTTTTGCAAAAAATTTTGCAGCTTATCGACCAGGGCGGAGACGCTTTCGGCTTCCGTATCGAGGACGATATCGGGATTTTCCGGCGCCGTGTACTCGCCGTTGACGCCGATCAGGGTTTCTATCTCGGCCCGCTCGGCCTGGGCATAGAGCCCCTTGGGATCGCGTTCGGCGCATGTTTCGATGGCGCATTGTACGGAGCCGACAAGCAGCCGGTTGACCTGTTCCCTGACCAGGGCGCGGGCGTCCTCGTTGGCCGTCAACGCGGCGACGACGACGACCAGGCCGGCGTCGGAAACTTTGTTGGCCAGGTGCACCAGCGCCCGCACCGTTTGCAGCCGGTCCTCGGAGGAGAACCCCTGGCCGGGGCCGATCAGGCCGCGGACTTCGTCGCCGTCGAAAAGGATCGCCGGCGTGCCTTTGTCGCGGAGCCGCACGACCAGGGCCTCGCCCAGGGTCGTCTTGCCCGACGACGTCGGGCCCATCAACCACAACACCGGCCCCGGCGCATGCATGGATAAGCGTCCCCTTTCAAACCGCCGCCCCCGGCGCAAACCGCTGGCGCCGTCAGGAGGGATTCAGTAGAATCGGCCATGCACACAGCGAGATCAAGGCATTATCGGGGTCGGCAGGGGACCGCAACGGGCATGGATTCGCCAGCCAACAGACAATCCCAGATCGACGAAATCCGGCGGCTCATCGCCGTCGAGCAGTCACCCGATTTCAAGAACGCACCCGTGCTCGCCCAGCGGGAGCTGCAACTCAGGAAATGGCGCCTAATTCACAAGCACCTGCACAGCCATCCCTTTCCGACCAAGACCCGGCTTTCGCGCGGCGAACAATGGCGTGACGCCATTAATTACATTCGCGATTTGGGGGAGATGGAGATTTTGGACTGGATGCTGCTGCAGGCCGAGGTCGCCTATAACATCGAAAACGGCATTCATGACCTGCGCCCGCGCAAAAACGGCCCTTGTCACGACCTGTTGATGGAATACGTCAACAACCGCAAACGCAAGGCGCTCGCGGTTTACAAATGGGTGGTGGCGGCCAGTGAGGGAAACACGGCGACCGACAAAACCCTGACCCCGGCGATCTTGAAACTGCATTCAACCAAGGGAACGGGCGGAACGGAAAACCTTTAAAAAGCCGGCGGCACGGGAACGGCCGGGCCGCCGGCTTTTTAAATCGCCCCCATGTTTTCGCGCGCCTTGGCGATGGAGTCATGCAGGACGTGTTCCTTCATGGTGATGGTCGATTCCTGGAACATGACGTTCTTCATCCAGTCGAAACCGAGCAACAGCAGGGCCTCGTCGTTTTCCTTGATGACCTCGACGGCTTCCGGGTCGATTTCATAGGTGTCCAGGAACTTGGATTCCAGGACGAACTGCCGGAACCCGTCGACATCGGTGGAAACCAGGAAGAACATCTGTTTGACCTGCGGGCTGACGTCCTTGCCGTGGGGGCCGCCCAGGCTCTTCCAGGACGCCATCTTCATCAGAATGTCCATCCAGCCCCTGTTGACCCGGTCGTAATCCTCGATGCCCTGCTCCTCGCGAAACTGGGCGACGGTTTGCAGTTTATCCTCGTCGTGGCCCTTGCAATGGCTTTCCTTGACCAGGAAGCAGAAGTCCTCCTTTACGTCCGCCCCCTTCGGCTTGATGCTGGCCAGGCCCAGCGGGTAATAACGGCAGGTCGCCGGGCGGGCCTCATAGACCGAGCATCCCTCGTCGGTGAGGAATTGGCACGGCCCCTTGCCGTCGGCGCCGGTCATCTTCAGCTTGGCGACCGGCAAATCGGCCCGATCCCAAACCCCCGGAAGCGTGTATTCGGCCAGGAATTCCGGCGGCCGAATGCTCAGGTGCTTGCACAGCACCAGGATATCCATGGGCGTCAGCGTGATATCGGTGCCGTGGCAGCAGACGTTCCAGCACGAAACGCCCCGGTGACAGGAGAAATTGAACATGGCGCCGGATTTCAGACGCACCGGCATCACCGGGTTGTCATCGTCGCCGCGGACGGCATCGAAGATTTCGACCTCGGTTTCCTTGTCGAGGCGCTTGCGCTCGGCGTCCGCGTGGGAATCCTGTTCGCTCATGGGCACTCCTGAATGAGGCTTATCATCTTTAAAATGAGGCTTTCAACCGCCGCCGGCAAGAGACGAAAAGGGGCGCCGAAACCGACACCCCCTTCCGTTTTTTTAAGCCACCCGGACGGCGCCGGGTAAAGCCGTATTCGCAGCCTTCTTAGTGGCCTTATCCGTAGTGTTTTTCGATCAGGTCCTTGTGGGGGACCTTCTTGATCTCCCACTCGCCGGTTTCGGGATCGTGGCGGGAGTTGACGAAGCACTTCCAGTTTTCCTCGTCCAGATCGGGGAAGTCGGTCCGGTAGAAGAAGCCCGGATAGCGGGTTTCCTCGCGGAACTGGATATGACGAAGGTGCGCTTCGGCCGTCCACAAGCGGTGATAGTTCTCCCACGCCCGCATCAGTTCGTGCAGGTTCTTGGCGCGAAGGTTCTTGGAATCTTCCTTCAGCATGTCGATGTGTTGAAGGCCGATTTCCAACATCACAGCGTTGGTCTGATAGAAGGTCGACACACCGGCGACGTATTCGTCCATGTATTTCTGCAGACGCATCTGGAACATCTTCGGCGTGATGTAGTGCGGGTTGATGTCCTCGGCCGTGGTCTTGTCCTTGTGTTCGAAGTAGTTGCGCACCGGCAGGTAGATTTCCTCGGCGATTTCCTTGACATCGTTTTTCAGCGACGGTTTGAAATCGGCGTTGTCCTTGCAGAACCGGACCATTTCCTTACCGGCGATGCGGCCTTCGGTATGCGAGCCGGATGAGAACTTGTGGCCCGACGCGCCGACGCCGTCGCCGGCGGTGAACAGGCCCGTCACCGTGGTCATGCGGTTGTAGCCCCACTGCCATTCCTCGGGCGCGATGTCGGCGGGACCGGAAACCCAGATGCCGCAGCAACCGGAGTGCGATCCCAGCAGATAGGGTTCGGTCGGCATCAGCTCGGACTTGGTTTCCTCGGGCCGGATGTTCATGCCCGCCCAGTGACCGGCCTGACCGATGCACATGTCGAGGAAGTCTTCCCAGGCCTCGGCCTCGAGGTGCTTGATCTCGGCCGGGCTCATGGTTTCGGCCAGTTTCGCCATCGCCGCCGGCGTATCCATGAAGATCGGGCCGCGGCCTTCCTTCATTTCCTTGAGCATGGCGTGGTTACGCAAACAGGTCGGGATTACGGCCGCGGTGTCGTAGGGCGCGAAGTCCTTCAGCATGTCGGCGTTCTTGACCGTATAGTCCTCGCCCATGGCGTTGGTAGCCTTCGACTTGAACAGCAGGAACCAGGCGCCGACCGGGCCGTAACCGTCCTTGAAGCGGGCGGGAACGAACCGGTTTTCCATCATCGTCAGCTCGGCGCCGACTTCCGCCGCCATGGCGTATGTCGAACCGGAGTTCCACACCGGGTACCAGGTGCGGCCCATGCCCTCGCCCGTGGAACGGGGACGGAAGATGTTCACCGCGCCGCCGCAAACGTTGAGAATTGCCTTGGCCTTGAACACATAAAGCTTGTGTTCGCGGACGCTCAGGCCGACGGCGCCGGCGATCCGGTTTTCATCGTTCTCGTCGAGCAGCAACTTGACGATGAACACGCGCTCCATGATGTTTTCGATGCCCAAGGCCTTCTTGGCGGCTTCGGACACGATGGTCTTATAGCCTTCGCCGTTGATCATGATCTGCCATTTACCGGAACGCACCGGCTTGCCGCCTTCGGCCAGGGGAACGCCTTCGGTTTCCTTGTCCTTCCAGATCGGCAGGCCCCATTCCTCGAACAGGTGCACGGTGCCGTCCACGTGGCGGCCGACGTCGTAGACCAGGTCGTCGCGGGTGATGCCCATCAGATCGGCGGACACCATGCGGCAGTAGTCCTCGGGGGAATTTTCGCCCAAGTAGGTGTTAATGGCCGACAAGCCCATGGCGACGGCGCCGGAACGGTCCATCGCGGCCTTATCGACAAGGGTGACTTTAACGTCATCGCCGGCCCAGCGCTTGGCCTCGAAGGCGGCGCCGCAGGCGGCCATGCCGCCGCCGACAATCAGAATGTCAGTTTCGATATCGATAATTTCAGGATTACCGAAAGTTCCTTCGCTCATTCAATCAACTCCCTTTCAGGCGGTCCCCCGTCACCCGGGACGGGTCTGCCACCCTATTAAAGAAAAAGTTTTGCGGCCCGGTTTAAGCCACAGAACCTTGTTATCTAAGAAGGTGTCGGCAGATCGACGCCGGGTTCGGTGAACAGGCGGCTATCGTTCAAATCGCCGGGTTCGGGCTTGTTGCCATAGGGGTCGATCGACCCGACCGGCGTCGTCCGAACCGGAAACTTGAAGCGCTTGACCTCGCCGTCGCGGAACTTGATCGTCCACATGATGGCGTTGTCGGTCCTGAGCGGGATGCAGGCGCCGCCCATGGGCACGACGTCGGCATAGGCACGGACCTCGATCGCCTGCTGCGGGCAAGCCTTGACGCAGCATTGGCATTCCCAGCACTGCTCCGGCTCCTGGTTGAAGGCCTTCATCCGCTCCGTATCGAGCTTCATGAGGTCGTTCGGGCAGATATACACGCAGACGGTGACTTCACCACCCTTGCAGCCATCACATTTATCGGTATGCACAAATGTCGGCATCAAATAACTCCCTGTCAAAAAAAATCACCGGTTGGGCATCAGTACAAGGACAAAACGCTACCGACGCCGGAATTATTCCATTGTGTTTCAGGTGGACGCCCACCTCCAACACATTCATATTTTGTATAATATGGTTTGTCGGCTGTCAAACGCTCACAACAAGTAATTTCCGGGCCATTCCGAGATATCCCTTGGGGATCATTCCTGGTTGGCGGCGGTTTGCCTTAATAGTTCAACAATTTCTAGTATATTCCGTTCTTTGGCGATGTCCCCCGCGGTGGCGCCGTCGGCGTCCCGGGCGTTGATTTCGGCGCCGTGGTCGATAAGCAGGGAAACGATGTCCGCCTTGCCCCCCGCCGCCGCCCAGCACAGCGTCGGGGCGCCGCCCGCGTCCCTGGCATCGGCGTCGGCACCCTTGGCCAGGAAGGCATGGACGATCGCCAGATGGCCTTTCTTGATCGCCTCGATCAGGTCCTGATCGAGGCTGAAGCGGCCGGTGCCCCAGCTTCCATAGGACAGATAAACCAGCTCGCCGTCCTCAACCTCCTGCGCCATCGGGTGATAGACCGGCGCCAGGGTATCCACCAGGTGCGCCCCTTCGCCGTATTCCCGGGCCACGAATTCGGCCGTGTCGCGGGATTCGTAACCGGCGATTCCCCGGCCGTCTGGAGAGCGGACGAAATAGCGGTTCGGCCCTGCCACGGTCCCTCCCTTCTCCGTCAGGCGAGGCTCGCGTAGTACTCCTGCAAGATCTTCACGACCTCCGGACGGCTGAATTCAGCCGGAATGTCCTCGCCTTCCGAGAGACGCCGGCGTTGTTCGGTTCCCGAGATACTGACATGGTGCTTGGAATCGTGCGGACAAGTCTTTGCCGTCGCCATGCCGTGACATTTATCGCAGTAGAAGGTGATATCGATCTTCAAGGGCTGAGTCTCGAGCGCTCCCTCCCAGAGCGTGTCGAACACGTGCTGGGCGTCGAACGGCCCGTAATAATCGCCGAGCCCGGCGTGGTCACGGCCGACGATCAAGTGCGAACAGCCGAAGTTCTGGCGGATGAGGGCATGGAACAGGGCCTCGCGCGGGCCGGCGTAACGCATCTCGATCGGATATCCGGCCTGGATCACGGTGCCGTCGACAAAGTAGTTGTCGATCATCGCCTGGATCGCCTTGGTCCGGACTTCGGCCGGAATATCGCCTTCCTTCAACTTGCCCAGCACCTGATGGATGAACACCCCGTCGGTGACCTCGACGGCGATCTTGGCCAGATGCTCGTGGCTGCGGTGCATGGGGTTGCGGGTCTGGAAGGCGGCGGCCTGATGCCAGCCTTTTTTGATGAAGAGCGCGCGCGATTCGGCCGGGCGCAGGAAAAGATCGGGATACTTCTCGGGGTATTCTCCTTCCGAAAGCGCCGTCACCGGACCTGCCAGGTTGACGTCCCCCTGCTCCAGGACTTTCTGCGCGCCGGGATGCTCGGCGTCGGTAGTGCCGTAGACTTTTTTGCATTCCAGCTCTTTGTCGATGGCGTATTTTTCCCGCACCGTCATCACCGCCATGATCTCGCCGTTGTCGGCGTCGACCAGCGCCACCTCGTCCTCGATGCCGATGCCGTCGGCCAGTTCCTTGTCCGCCGAAAGGGTCACCGGGATCGGCCAGAACAAACCGTCCGACAATTTCATTTCCTCGCAGCACCCCCGCCAGTCGGCCTCGCCCATGAAGCCGGAAAGCGGCGTATAGGCCCCCATGGCCATCATGATCACGTCCGAGGTCTCGCGGCTTGTCATCGGAATTTTTTTCAAACCTTCGGCGCGCTTGAGCTCGTCCGGGCGCTCGACCTCTGGATAGATCAACGGTTTCAGTTCATCGCCGCCGTGCGGTGGTATGAGTGTCGACATGGTGCCTCTCTCTGGTCCTTATTGTTTCGACGCTGGTTGATAAGGACGTTTTACCAAACTCATTGCATCTCTGGCCATCGTTAATTACAAATTAGTGAATATGTTATCACCCATCGCGGTTTTCCGGGAGGATTGCTGAAAACATTATGGTTTTTTCGCTAACCCCATTGTGGTTCACTCACCCCGATAAACAAACCAAGGCCGCCAAGATTACGGCCGATCATAAAGCAGGGAAAGATGTCGAACCAAGGTCCTGAAAGCCAAACCATCCTGGTCGTCGGCGGCGGTATCGCCGGAATCACGGCCGCCGTTGAAATCGCCGAAACCGGATTTGACGTGATCCTGCTGGAACAGGGTCCCAGTCTCGGCGGACGGGTGGCGAGGTTCAACCGCTATTTCCCCAAGCTCTGTCACCCGACCTGTGGGCTCGAGATCAACTTCCAGCGCATCAAGAAGAATTCCCAGATCAAGGTCATGACCATGGCCACGGTCAAGGACGTGTCTGGCGGGCCCGGCAACTTCGCCGTCACCGTCGAGACGACACCGCGCTTCGTCAACGCCAAGTGCACGGCCTGCGGCGATTGCGCCAAGGCGACCGAGATGGAGATCCCGAACCCGTTCAATTACGGGCTCGACAATATCAAGGCCGCGTACCTTCCCCACGAACACGCCTTTCCGATGCGCTATGTCATCGCCCCCGAGGCGTTAGCCAACGGCGACGGCGAAAAGATCAAGGCGGCGTGCAAATACGGCGCCGTCGACCTGGACGAGAAACCCGAATCCATCGACATCAGCGTCGGCGCCATCATCTGGGCCACCGGCTGGAAGCCCTATGACGCGGCCAAGATCACGCCTTATCTCTATGACCAGAGCCCGGACATCATCAACAACGTCGAAATGGAGCGCCTGGCCGCCCATGACGGCCCCACCGGCGGCAAGATCCTGCGCCCGTCGAACGGCGAGCCGGCGAAGAAGGTGGCGCTCGTTCAATGCGCCGGATCCCGGGACACCAACCACCTTCCCTATTGCTCCCGGATCTGCTGCCTGGGCTCGTTGAAGCATGCGGCCTACCTGCGCGAGCAATACGCCGACGCCGAGGTCGACATCTATTACATCGACATCCGGGCGCACGATAAACTCGAAGCCTTCTACAACAAAATCCGCGGCGACTCCCAGGTTAACTTCATCAAATCGAAACCGGGCCACATCGAGATCGGCGAGGACGGCCGGCCGGTTCTTTGCGGCGAACACACCTTGAGCCGCGAAATCTATGCCACGCCCTATGACCTGGTGGTGCTGGCCACCGGCATGGAACCGACGGCGGCGGCCGAATACCAGCCGCCGGTTAAGCTTTCCCAGGACGAATACGGTTTCATCGTTGCCGAAATCGGCGACGGGCCCCAGGGCATGTTCTCGGGCATGTTCTCGGCCGGCGTCGCCGCCGGGCCGTTGGACGTGTCGATGTCGGTGCAATCGGCGACGGCGGCGGCCTTGAAGGCGATCCAGGCAGTGCGAGGACAAGCGGCATGAGTACCCAAGAAAAAAAACCCGGCGTTTATATCTGCACGGGCTGCGGGATCGGCGACGCCGTTTCCACCGACGATTTGGAAACCCTGGTCACCGGCGACTTGAAGGTCGCCACCTGCCGCCAGCACGACGCCTTTTGTTCCGACGAAGGCGTCGAGGCGATCAAAAAGGATATCGCCGAGGGCACCGTCAACCGGGCCATCGTCGCCGCGTGCTCGTCCCGGGTGATGACCGACAAGTTCAACTTCAACGGCACCCCGGTGATCCGGGCCAACCTGCGCGAACAGGTGGCCTGGTGCCATCCGGCCGGCGACGAGGACACCCAGATGCTGGCCGCCGATCACGTGCGCATGGCCGTCGCCCAGGCCGCCAACACCACCCAGCCGGAACCTTCCGCCGAAGGTGATTTCAGCCGCGCCATCCTGGTCGTCGGCGGCGGCACGGCGGGGCTGAGCGCGGCCCTCGAAGCCGCCAAAACCGGCCATGACGCGATCCTCGCCGAGCGCTCCGACAAGCTCGGCGGCTGGGCCGCCAAGTGGTCGAGGCGGATGCCGCACCGGCCGCCCTATCGCGATCCGCAAGCCAACGATATCGGGGACCTGATCGCCGAAGTCGAAGGCCACGGCGCCATCACCGTGATGACCGACACCATCGTCACCGAGACCTCCGGCAGCCCCGGCAAATTCCGGGTCACGCTTTCCCAGGGCGGTACGGAGAAGATCTTACCCATCGGCGCCATCGTCGTCGCCACCGGCTGGCGGCCCTACGACGCAACGAAACTCGGGCACCTCGGCTATGGGGCGTCGCCGGACGTGGTCACCGGCGTCGAGCTCGAGGAAATGCTGGCCAAGGGCCCCATCGGCAAGAAATCCGTCGCCTTCATCCAGTGCGCCGGATCGCGGGACCCCGACCACCTGCCTTATTGTTCCTCCGTCTGCTGCGGGGTGTCGATCAAGCAGGCGCTTCAGATCGTCGAGGCCGACCCGGAAGCCAGCGCCTACATCATTTTCGAAGAACTGCGCACGCCCGGCACGGCGGAGGAATTCTACCGCCAGGCCCAGGAAGCCGGCGTCATCTTCATGAAGGGCAAGGTCAAAAGCGTCGGCGGCGACCTGACGGTGATCTACTTAGACGAGCTTCTGGGCGAGGTAGTGCCCATGGCCGGCCTCGACATGGTGGTGCTGGCGACGGGCATGGTGCCCAATTCCACCAACATCGACATCGAGGCCGCGGACAAGGGCGCCGATCAGTTGATCGACGACATCAATCCCCTGTCGCCCATCGACATCGCCATCGCCGCCGCCGAAGAGGCGGAAGGCGAACAAGGGGAAAAAGCCAAGGAAGAGGCCCCCGCCCCGGCGCCGGGCACCGGCGAAGACGGCGAGGAAGAGGAGCCGGAAATCGAAGCCCCCTTCCCCGGCGGCCCGATCCTCAACCTGCAATACCGCCAAGGCCCCCACATCCCGATCCTCGCCGACGGCTTCGCCGATTCGCATTTTATCTGCTTCCCTTACGAAACCCGGCGCACCGGCATTTACACCTGCGGCCCGGTCCGCCGCCCCATGGACATGGCGGAAACCGCCGAGGACGCCGCCGGCGCCGTGTTGAAGGCGATCCAGTCCATCAACGGCGCCACCGAAGGCGCCTCGGTGCATCCCCGGGTCGGCGATTTGTCGTTTCCCAAGATCGGCCTCGACATCTGCACCAAGTGCCGGCGGTGCACGGTCGAATGTCCGTTCGGCGCCATCGACGAGGACGAGAACGACTATCCGATCGTCAATACGTCCCGCTGCCGGCGTTGCGGAACCTGCATGGGGGCGTGCCCGGTCCGCACCATCAGTTTCGATAACTATAACGCCCAGATGGTCGGCGACATGATCAAGGCCTGCGAAATTCCCGACGAGTTTTCGGAAAAACCGCGGATCCTGGTTCTGGCGTGCGAGAACGACGCCTATCCCGCCCTCGACATGGCCGGCATCAACCGCCACCAGTATTCCCCCTATCTCCGCATCATCCCGGTCCGCTGCCTGGGCTCGGTGACCACGCTGTGGATTTCGACGGCGCTGGAACGCGGTTACGACGGCGTCATGCTGATGGGCTGCAAGTCCGGCGACGATTACCAATGCCACTTCGTCAAGGGCAGCGGCATCGCCCAGGAACGCATGTCGAAGGTCGGCGAGACGCTGAAAAGCCTGATGCTGGAGGAAGAGCGGGTCGTCGTCGAGGAAATCTCGATCGCCGATTCCGGCCGTATCTCCGAATTGCTGAACGGCTTCTCCGACAAGATCGTCGACATCGGCTTCAACCCGTTCAAGGGGTTCTAGGTCATGGCCCCCGCCTCCACACCTACCGCCCTCCTTCCCGATTCCGCCCGCACCTACGACCTCGGCTTCGCCCGCTGGGTCTACGAGAACGTCGACGGCGGCGACAAGCTTTCCATGTGCATGCAATGCGGGGTGTGTTCCGGGTCGTGCCCGATCGGCACCGAGATGGACCACGGGCCGCGCAAGCTGTTCATGATGATCCGCGCCGGCATGAAGGACGCGGTGCTCAAATCCAACACCATGTTCAACTGCACGTCGTGCTATCGCTGCGTGGTGCGCTGCCCGCGCGGCGTGCCGGTCACCTATATCCTGCAGGACCTGGGCCGGGTCGCGGCCAGGGCCGGTTACGCCGAAGCCGAAAAAACCGACAACGCGCGCTTCGCCAAGGCGTTCTATTGGTCGACGCGGACCTTCGGGCGCACCGACGAGAGGCTGTTCACCTTCAAGTATTACCTGTCGTTCGGCATCGTCGAAGCGATCAAGAAGGCGATGGCCAACATGCCGATCGCCATGAGCCTGCTCAAGACCAAGCGCATGCACATCGGCATGCCGCACAAGATCAAGGGCACCAAGGAGCTGAAGGCGATCCTCGACAAGGCCCAGGAAATCGAAAAATCGAAGCAGGGGTTCTGAGCCATGGCCAAGAAATACACCTATTACCCCGGCTGCAGCTCCGAAGGCAGCGGCTCGCACCTAGACATCAGCCTGCGCGCCATCGCGCCGAAGCTCGACGTGGAGCTGGAGGAACTCAACGACTGGAACTGCTGCGGCGCCTCGGTCACCCACGTCGAATCCGGCGAGTTGGCGGTCAAGGCGCTGACCGGGCGCAATCTCGCCAATGCCCGCAAGCAGGGCGAACAGGACGTGGTCACGGCGTGCGCCGCGTGCTACCTGAAAACCCATCAGGCGAACGAGAAAATCATCGACAACGAAGAGCTTCGCAACGACGTCAACGAGGCGCTCGGCGCGGCGGGCCTCAGCTATGACGGCGACCTGCTGGTGCGCCACATCTGCGAGGTCATGGTCAACGACGTCGGCGTCGGCAAGGTCAAGGAGCAGGTGACCAACCCGCTCGACGGCCTCAAGGTCGCCGGTTACGTCGGCTGCCAGACGGTGCGCCCGTTCGCCGACACCGAGCGCGGCGGCAATTACGACAGCTACGACGATCCCGAATTCCTCGACAACTTCACCGAGGCGACCGGCGCCGAGGCGGTTGACTTCGACGCCAAGACGTCGTGTTGCGGCGGCGCCGTGGCGCTGATGAGCCCGGACAAGACGCTCGGCATCATCAAGATCATCCTCGAGGCGGCGAAAAAATCCGACGCCGACGTCATCGCCACGCCGTGCCCGCTGTGTCAGCAGAACGTCGAGATGTACCAGGACGCGGTCAACAAGAAATACGGCACCGATTACCAGATTCCGGTCGTCTTCTACAGCCAGTTGATGGCCGTCGCCTTCGGCATGGACGCCTCGAAGGACGCATGCCTGGACCGCAACACCATCCGTTCGGAAAAACTCGAAAAGATGGCCAAGAAGGGTTGAGCGGCGAGCGTTTGACCATCATCCTAGTGCGGGGAACACCCCCGCGACCCCCGGGCGAATGCGGGGTAAACACGTCCTTTTGAGGAGTGAACGTCATGGCGCCAGAAACTTCCGGCCCGAGCGGCGGCAAGTCCAGCCAACGATCGGATTGGGATAATGTGTCCGGCGGCTGGCGGAAATGGTGGCCTATCATCGAGAAGGGCGCCAAGCCGGTCAGCGAGCGCCTTCTCGACATGGCCGGGGTGACGGCCGGACAGGCGGTCCTGGACATTGCCACCGGCATCGGCGAGCCCGCCGTCTCCGCCGCCGGCCGGGTCGGCGCCGAAGGCAGGGTGGCAGCGACGGACCTGTCGCCGAAGATGTTGGAGATCGCCCGCGAGCGGGCCTCGGAATTGGGGTTGGACAACATTTCCTTCCACGAAATGGACGGCGAAAACGTAGGCTCCATCGACGATACCTTCGACGCCGTGCTGTGCCGTTGGGGATTGATGTTCATGCCCGACCCGGAAGCGGCGTTGCGTAACGTCCGCGCCCGTATGCGTTCCGGCGGGGCCATCGCCGCCGCCGTCTGGGGGCCTCCGCCCGAGGTGCCGTTTCTCAGCCTGCCCATAGCCGTGCTCAAGGAAGCCCTTGACCTGCCGCCGCCAGGGGCCCCGGGCCTGTTCAGCCTGGCCGACGCCGGGCGATTGAAGGAGCTTTTCCAAGCGGCCGGTTTTACCTCTATCGGTATCGAAACCATCGAGGTCGTCTTCAGCCTGCCGTCGGTCGACGACTACATAAGCTTTCTCCAGGACATCGCCAGTCCGATCATCGCCCTGCTGGCCGATCAACCGCCGAAAAGGCGGGCCGAACTGTGGCGGGAAATCGGCGAGGCGGCGCGCGGCCATGCCGACGCGTCCGGCGGCCTGAGCATGCCCAACCTGTCGCTCTGCGTGATGGCGACGGCCTGACCCGGAAATAGGGGGACCGTTTACTTAATTCCTTCCTGCTCGGGCTCATCCCCACTCCATGCCCGAACGCTCCGCGAATTAAGTAAACTGTCCCCCTATTTGCCCCTATTCAAATCCTCGGCCGTCCGCCGATCATGGCGAGGAAGTTCTTCGCCGATCCGGCATGCAGGAAGGCCAAGGCGCAGCCCAGTTGCCGGTCTTCCTTTTCGCCGGCGGCAGGGCACGCGTCTTCGGGCACCGTGGGCCGGTTTTGGGCCTTCAATTTTTGCTTGCCGACGGCGGGAATGGCGCCGGGAAGATCGGATTCGCGGCGCCGCTTGGTTTCCTTGGCCGGGCCGAGGAAGATATTCGGCGTCACGCCCCGGGCCTGGATGGTGTTGCCGTTTGGCGCATAGAAAAGCGCCGTCGTCATCCGAATCCCGCCTTCCACCGGCAACGGCAGGATCGTCTGTACCGACCCCTTGCCGAAGGACCGCACGCCCATCAGCGTGGCGCGGCCGTGAAATTGAAGGGCGCTGGCGACGATCTCCGAGGCCGAGGCCGAGCCGGCATTGATCAGCACCACCATCAGGGCGCCCTTGGCCAGGTCGCCCTTAACCGCCTTGTGGGAACGGTCGCGGTCCGGATCGCGGCCGCGGATGGAAACGATTTCGCCTTCATCGAGGAAGTTGTCGGCGAGGACCAGCGATTGGTCCAAAAGCCCGCCTGGATTATTGCGCAGGTCGAGGACCACCCCGGCCAGCCTGGGCCCGAGCTTTTCGTGGATGCCGGCGAGCGCCTTCTCGATGCCGGTTTCCACTTTTTCCGTGAAACGGGCGACGCGGACATAGCCGATGTCGCCCTCGATGCGCCAGCGCACGGCCTTGATCTTGATGATGGCCCGGGTCAGGGTGACGGGGAAGTCGCCGAAACCGGGGCGGCGGATGGTCAGGGAAATCCGCGTTCCCGCCCGGCCCCGCATGCGCTTGACCGCCTGCGGCAGGGTCTTGCCCTTGATCGGCTCGCCGTCGACATGGGTGATCAGGTCGCCGGCCTTCAAGCCCGCCTGTTCGGCCGGGGTGCCTTCGATGGGGGCGATCACCTTGACCAGGCCGTCCTCCATGGTGATCTCTATCCCCAGGCCGCCGAATTCGCCCTTGGTCCGGACGAAGCTTTCACGGAACTCGTCCGCGTCGAGGTAAGCCGAATGGGAATCCAGGGACGCGACCATGGATTCGAGCGCCGCTTTGACCAGCTTCTTCGGCGGCAGCGACCCGGGCTTGGCCTTGGTTTCGCGTACTCCCTTGACGGCGGCGTCGATCAGGGTGGCGTCAGGGATTTCCTTGACGTAATTGGCGCGCACCCGGCGGTAGGCGAAACCGAAATATTCCAGCCGTTCCGTCTTGTCCGGTTCCGTCGAATAGGCCCTGTAAACCGTCTCGAACCGCTTGAGCTGTTGTTTCGCTTCCGCCGGCAGCGGCTTTTCATCGTTGCTAAGCGCGTCGAGAACCCGGCTCAGAGTCGATTGTCCGGCGCTGCAACCGCTTATCGAGGGCAGCAGCGCCAAAGCCATGAAGGCGGCTGCCGTCAAAGCCAGCGCCCGGGGTGATCCTCGCCAAATCATCGTTGTTTACATTCCGCCGCCCGGGCAACCCTGCCCGTCAACGCCGGAAACCCTTTTTTTATTATCGACACCGGCGCCTTATCCGTCGGCGGTGATCTGTTCGATCAATTCACCCAGCACGCGCTCCGCGTCGTCGTTGTCGATCTGGCAGGTGCCGGCGTTTTCGTGCCCGCCGCCGCCGTATTTCAGCATCAATTCGCCGATGTTGGTTTTCGATGTCCGGTTGATGATCGATTTGCCGGTGGCGAACACGGTGTTCAGCTTGTTCAACCCCCACAAAACATGGATCGAGATGTTGATGTCGGGGAGCAGGGCATAGATCATGAACCGGTTGCCGGCGTAGATGATTTCCTCGCCGCGCAGATCGAGCACCGCCAGGTTGCCGTGGACGGTGGTGCAGCGCTTGATCTGCTCCTTGAAGTCCTCAAGGTGCTGGTTATAGAGATCGACACGCTCCTTGACGTCGGGAAGGTCGAGGATTTCCTCGACCGTTTGATCGCGGCAGAAATCGATCAACTGCATCATCAGGTTGTAGTTGGAAACGCGGAATTCGCGGAACCGGCCGAGCCCGGTGCGGGAATCCATCATGAAATTCAACAGCACCCACCCCTTGGCGTCGACGATTTCGTCTTCGCTGAACTGGGCCGAATCACCCTTGTCGACGGCCTCCATCATGTCTTCGGAGACGTTTGGGAATTTCTCCTTGCCGCCGAAATGGTCATATACCACCCGCGCCGCCGACGGCGCGTCGGGGTCGTTGATGTAATTGTCATGCTTGCCCTCGACCCGGGTAATTTCGCTGGAATGATGGTCGAAGGCCAAGTACACCCCTTCCACATAGGGGAGATTGGTGGTGATGTCGGTGTCTGAAATCAGGATCGTGCCATCCTGCATGTCCTTGGGATGGACGAACTTGATGTCATCGATCATAGCCAGTTCTTTAAGCAGCACCGCACAGACCAGGCCGTCGAAATCGCTGCGGGTGACCAAACGGAATTTATTGTCACTCATTATCCATAAACCCTTCTCAAACTCTCATCCTTCCTTTCCCGAAACGGGCCTTTCCCGAAACGGGCCGGGTTGCCGGAACATCTTAGACCATACGATATAGCCGCCGAAACCCGCCGCCGGGAAAGGGAGAAAATACATAAACTTAGTGGCCTGTATCATCTAAATTGCACCCCTACGATCGCTTTTCCCGTTTCCTCGGCAGGAGGGGAGGCGCGGGCGATGCGGGCACATCGGTAAGCGTTTCCGACGCCCCGAGGGGACGGGAAAAGCGATCCGAAAGGGCGGCGCTGCCAGGCTTCCGGACATCGTCGCGCGCCGCTTGTGGTGGATTGGCGCCACGGCGCGACGCGCTCCTAGCCGGAAACCTGGCAACGCCGTCGTAAGGATACAATTTAGATGATACAGGCCACTAGGGGGGAAACAATAGCTGAATCGGAGAAGATCAGGCGCCGCCGGGGCGCAGTTCGTGCGCCAACCAGACGGCGGCAAGGAACAACGCCACCGCGCCCGCCTGATGAAGGGCCGCCAACGGAACCGGAACCACCAGCAACAGGGTCGCAATGCCCAAGGCCACCTGGACCGCCGCCACCGCCGCCAGGACGTTCAAGGCCAGGCGCTGGCCGGGGGCCAGTCCCGCCCTCCGGGCCCGCCACCAAAAGACCATCACGGCCCCAAAGGCGGCGATCGCCAAAATCCGGTGGTTGAACTGCACGGTGGCGGTGTTTTCAAAAAAATTGCGGTAACCGGGAGCCAGCTCGAACAGGCCGCCGGGAACCCAGGCGCCGTCCATGAGCGGGAAGGTGTTGTAGACGAAACCGGCATCGAGCCCGGCGACGAAGGCGCCGGTCAGCGCGGTAACGAAAATCAGCGCCGTCAGGCCCCAGGCCCAGCGCCGAAGCCGTTTCGGCCCCCGGGCCGGCCCCCGGCCCGGCACTCGTTCCGGCGCCGCGGCGGATCTTTCGGGGCTCAATATCCCGAGCCCCACCCACGCCATGGCGCCGAGGATGACCAGGGCCAGCCCTAAGTGCGCGGCCAGCCGGTACTGGCTGACGTCGGGGCGGGAAATCAAGCCGCTCTTGACCATGTACCAGCCCAGCGCGCCCTGCAGACCGCCGAGGACGAAAAGCCCGATCAGCTTCAACCCCAGCCGCCAGCCGACCCATCCCTTGAGCCAGAACACCGCCATCGGCACGACGAAGGCGGCGCCGATGAGGCGCCCCAACAGCCGGTGAGTGTATTCGAACCAAAAGATCGATTTGAACTCCTCCAGCGTCATGCCTAGGTTGAGTTTCTTGTATTCTGGATATTCCCGGTAGCCGGCGAAGACTCTTTCCCACTCCGCCGCGTCCAAGGGCGGCAGCCAGCCCGTCACCGGCCGCCAATCGACCATGGACAGCCCCGAATGGGTGAGCCGGGTGACGCCGCCCAAGACGATCATCGCAAAAATCATCAGGCCGACGATAAACAGCCACGCCGCGATGGCCTTACGGTGCTTCATGCTGATGCCGGCAAATTAAACGTCCGGGGCCTGAATGTCCCGGCCCAGGGCGCGCGCCAGCAGCATATAGACCTTGCCGACCTCCGACGACAGGAAGGTGCCCTTGAGCAGGTCCGCCTGGTCGCGCTTCTTGGCTTCGCCGAGCAGGACCTCGAATCCGGTGAAGCACCGGGATACGTAATCGCGGAATTCGCCGTCGGTTTGGTATTTTTCCTTGATCGCAGCCAACTTCTCCTTTTCGCGGAACCCCAGCATCTTGCGCACGAAGACGCCTTTTTCGCCCTTGTTGAAGCGTTGCCAGTCGTCCTCGGAAATCCGGGTTTCCAGCACCCGGTTCATGTCGACGGCGAGCGACTGCAAGCGTTCGGAAATGAAGCTCGATTGATGCATGAAGTCCGCAAGCCCGGCCTCCTGCTTGCGCTCCTTGATGGCTTCGAGGATGGCATTGGCCTCGTTGGACGCCTGGCGCATTTCCCCGGTTTGATATTCCAGCGCCTGCGTGACCCGGGAGGCCCGCTCAGCCACGGAGGCCGTGATCCGGGACAAGGCGTCGGAATGGGAACGTACCTTTTGGTCCCAGGCCGCAACCTTGCCGAGGGCGGCATCGGTGACGCTGCTTAATTCGTGGGCGCGGCGCCCGATAGCCTCGCTCATGGTTTCGATGCCCTGTTCGGCCTGGTGGTAGGTGGTGGTCATGGTCCGCAGTTGCTGGCGAAGCGACTCGGTCGTCTTTTCGAAGCTCGATGCCGCCTCTTCGGTCCGGGCGCCGGCGTCCTCGGTCTGCTCGCGGAAGGTCCCCATGACCTTGGTCAGCTTGGCGGCGTTCAAATCCGATGCCACGGTCGCTTCGGCCGAGCGCTGGGTGAGTGATTCCCCGACCCGGGCCAGACGGGCCACCGCTTCTTCGGTGGCGGCGCCCAGCAGTTCCGCCTGATGACCCAGGTTGTCGGCCGTTTCCTCGACCCGGGCCGACGACCTTTTCTCCAGGGCCTCCAGTTCCCGCAGCCGGTTGCGCAGATCCTTCCCGGCGGCGCCGAGCCCGGACATCGTCTGCTCGGACAGCGCGGTCAGGAACTGGTAATGGTTTTGCAGGTCGATGCTGAGAGCATCCATGTGCCCGGACGCGCTTTCGGAAACCGCCGACAGGTTGTGACCGTGGCGGTGGAGCCGATCGGCCGCCTGGGTCAACTGTTTAGAGGCTTCGTCGGTGCTGACGGTGACTTCGCGGCTGCGCGCCTGCAAAGTTTCGCCGACCTTATTGAGTTCAACGGCGGCGTTGTCCGAGGCCGAGGTCAGTTCGGCGGCCTCCCGGTGCAGGGCGTCGGAAAACGCCTGCACGTGCGACGACGCCGTATTGTAGGTGCTGGTCAATTCCTGGCCGCTGCGGTTGAGGAGCCCGCTGACATCGTCGAAGCGGTCGCGGGTCCGGTCCAACCCCTCATTCAGCGCCTGGACATGACTGTGCAGCGAAGTCGCGATGCCTTCCAGGTTGGACGCCGCATGGGCAGACGCGCCGGTCGCGGTTTCCATGTGTTCGCGCATCGACTCGCCGACCTTGCCGATGTCCGACACCGCGGTTTCCGACGACTGGTTCAATTCCCCCGATCCCGTCTTCAAGACCGCCGTAGCATTCGTTACACGCGTTACCGCCAGGTCCGACACGGCGCTCAACCGGTTGGCCTTTTCCCTGAGATCGTCGTCGGCCTGGGTCAGCATCTGGGTGGAATCGCCGCTCACCTGTTCCATCTCCTGGACGCGTTGGCGCAGGGCCTCGGCCATTTTGTCCATCCGTGCCGCCGCCTTGTCCGATGACCGGATCAGGTCGCCGGCCTGTCGGCGCATGACTTCGGTGACCAGGGACAGCAACTGGGCCGCCCGGTCGGACGCGTTTTCCAGATCGTCGGAGCGGTCGTTAAACGAGCTGCCGGCCTTATCGACGTCGACAACCGCCTGGCTGCTGGCCTGAGTGAGGCTTTCGGAATGGTTTTTGAAAATCTCGGCCACGGCGCGGATTTTTTCGGTGGCCCCGTCCGACGTTTCCATGACATCCGCCAACGACCGGTGCATTTCCTCGCTTACCGAACGTAATTTTTCCTCGGCCCCTTGGCCGGCGGCATCGAGATCGGTCGAGCGCTGGTTCATCACCCGGCCGACGTTGAGCATCATTTTGGCGGTACGGGCCGATACCTGCATCAACCGGTGCGCCCGGTCGTCCAACAACCGGGACACATTTTCGACCTCGCCCGACGCCTTGGCCGTGGCCTGGCTCAATCCCTGGGCGCGGTCGTAGATCATCGATCCCAGCTCCTGAAGCCTGCGGTTCGCGTCTTCCGACGTACCGCCCATTTCATCCAGGTTCTTGCGCAAGGCGTCAACGATCCGCAGGGTCGCCGCCGAAGAAGCCTCGATATCCGCCGCCGCCTGGCCGAGGGCCTTGCGGGCCTGGGCGACATCGGCGACCCCTTTGTCGGAGACTCGGGTGAGGTTGCCGGAATTCCGATGCAGGGCTTCCGTCAAGCCGCTGACCTTGGCCTCGGCTTTTTCCGACGCCGAGCCCAGTTCGTTGCTTCTTTGGCGCAGCGCATCGCCGGCGGCGCTGATCCGAAGCACGCTCTGGTTGGCGATCTTGGCCAGCACGTCGGCGCGTTCGTTCAGGGTCTCGCCGACTTTGCCAACCTGGTTGACGGCCTGGTCCGCGGATGCGGCCAGGTCCGAAGACCGGGCGGTCAGTTGTTCGCCGACCTGACCGACCTGGGTCATCACCTTGTCGGTGATCGCCGTAAGCTCCTGGGAACTGCGCCTCAGCCGGTCGCCGACGGCTTCGGCCCCGGTCGCCGTTTGCGCGGCCAGTTCGGTCATTTCGCGGGCCTGGTGGAGGAAGACGCCGCCGGCGCCGCGGACCTTTTCCGCCGACTGGTCGGCGGTCGCCGACAGCATTTTCGACTGATCCTTGAGGGTTTCACCCATCTCATGGATCTTGCCGGTCACTTTCCCGGTCGTTTCGTTCAGGGCTTCGGACTGGCGGCCCAGGTTGACCTCGATCTCCGATGTCCGGGCCTGGACCAGATCGGCGACGGAACCCAGGGTATCGGCCTGGCTTTGCAGGGACTCGCGCATGACCACGGCCTGGCTGGAAGCGCGTTCCGTTTGTTGCGCCATTTCGAGAACATGGCCCTGCAGGTTCTCGCTGCCGGCACGGACCGTCTTTATGGATTCTTCCGAGGCGACCCGGAAACGCTCGATCCGTTGATCGAAAACGTCCCCCGCCTTACCGGTGCGCGATGCGGCCTCCACCGAGACGGCGGCCAGGTGCTCGGTCCGGGATTTCAGGGTATCGGCCGATTCATGGGCCCGGGCGGCGGCCCGGTCGGCGGTCTCGGTCAATTCCTCGGTCCGGCGGCGCAGCGTTTCCACCAGATCCTCGGCCCGGGCCGAGGTGCGGTCCGAGGTCACCGTCAGGTCGCGGGTGCGCAGGTTGAGAACGTCGCCGGCCTCCCGGGCCCGGTCGGCGGCGCGTTCGGAAACGGACTGCAAATCGACGGTCTGGCGTTTCAGCGCCTCGGCGACGGCATGGGCCCTGAGGTCGGCGTCTTCCGACACCTTCGACAGCTCCATGGCCCGCTGGTGAATCAGGCTGGAGATGGATTCCCCCCGTTTCGCCGCCACGTCCGAGGCCCGGGTCAGGTCGCGGGCCTGGCGGCGGAGGGTTTCGGTAATCTCGTGGACCCGGGTTTCGGCCTTGTCGGACGGATAGATCAATTGCCGCATGTGCCAGCGCAGCGCCTCGGTGTCGCGCCGCAGGCTTCGCCCCCGCTCCCAGAACGCAATCACCATCCACAGAAGCGCCAGCGGCGTCAGGGCCCCGGCGGCCAGCCCGCTGACTTCGTGCGGCAGAAGCTCGGTGACGTTGCTCCAGCCCAGCACCGCCTCGACGTAATCGTAGACACCCCACACCCATGCGGCGCTGAGGATCAGACCGCCGAGGGTGTAAAGCCGGAAACGGAGGTAAAAAGGCGCCTTCCACGGATCGACGCCGCCGAGGCCGGCATCCGGGACGTCGCCGGTGGAACCGGCGCCGCCGCTATCGGGCATTGCCAGTTGGTCGAGGCCGTCGTCCTTGGCCGCATCGGCGCCAGCTTGGCGCTTGGCGGCGCTGCCTTTCTTCCCTTGCCCCTTGGCCATTACCGCCGCTTGCCCTTGTCTAACGTAGCGCGCCCAGGGCCAGGAAGAATCATACACCGCTATAATATAGCGGGTAAATGGGCCAAATTATCACAAAATGTGGATAATATTTGCCGGAGAAAAGGCTCAGAAATCGCCGACCACGTTCGACGGCTGGCCACGGACGAAGTTATCGATGTTGTCCATCAACTGGTCGGTCAGGGTCTGCATGGCTTCGCGGCTGGCCCAGGCGACGTGCGGCGTGAGGATGAAGTTGGGGCGCTCCAGCAGGTCGAAGAACGGGTGGTCGTCGGCCGGCGGTTCCGGCGCGAGCACGTCGATGGCGGCGCCGCCGATCAAGCCTTCCTTGATCGCCGTCGCCAGGTCCTTGTCTTTTATCAGGCCGCCGCGGGCGGTGTTGATAATGAGGGCCGTTTTTTTCATGCGGCGGAATTCGTCGAGGCCGAACATGTCGCGGGTCTGGGGCAGCAGCGGACAGTGGAGAGTAATCACGTCCGAAGTTTCGAGAAGCTCATCGAACGCCACGAACGTGTTGGCGGCCAGGGCTTCGTCGCTGACGAAATCGTGCTTCAGGAACACCGGCTCCATGCCGAAGCCGTTCTTGCCGACCGCGGCCACGGCCTGGCCGATGGCGCCCTCGCCGACGATGCCGAGGCGGCTGGCGTGAAGGTCGTCGATGGGATGGTTGAAAAAGCAGAACTGCGCCGCTTTTTGCCATTCGCCCCGGGCCACGTCCTGGCGGTAGCCGACGATCGACCGCCTGAGCGCCAGAATCAGGGCGAAGGCGTGCTCGGGCACCGTATGGATGGCGTATCCCCGGATGTTGGAGACGATAATGCCGTTGGCCTTGCAATAGTCCAGGTCGACGATATCGGTGCCGGTGGCGGCGATGGCGATCATCTTCAGGTCCGGGCATTGTTTAAGGGTCTCGGCCCGGAGCGCCACCTTGTTGTTGATGATGATAGTCGCATCCTTCACCCGTTCGGCGACGTCCTCGGCGCTGGTGCGGTCGTATTCGGTCCATTGGTGGTCGAAATCCGGCCGCCGGACCTCGATGGTCGGCGCGATGGTGTCGCGGTCGAGAAAGACGATGTGATGGGTCATGTGTG
>NZAZ01000037.1 GCA_002686255.1 Rhodospirillaceae bacterium | reverse complement strand
CTTGATTTATTGAGTAAGGCTAGTATTTCAGTTGCTTGCTCTAGATGGGATGAGCCATTTGGAAGATCAAGTCTAGAATCTTGTAGTATGGGTTGTGCCACAATAATAACAAATAGAGGAGGTTTGCCAGAAACCACAAACTACCCAATAATATTAAATAATTTGGATTCAAATTCACTTTTTAAAAAAATTGAATATTTAATAGTTAACAAAAAATATAGGGCTAAAATACAAAAACTTAATTATAAATCATTTTTTTTAAGTCATGAGTATGTAACTAAAATAATTGATAAAGTTAGAGAAAAGATTTTAGTACAATATAATTTAAGTAAATTCAATATTAATAATAAAACAAAACTAAAAATAATACACATAACAAATTTTAATTTTAGATATTTTGGAAGACTACAATACAATACAGGCATTAGAATTAACAACGGATTGATAAGACAAGGCCATAACGTTTTGAGTTTATCTGATAGAGATATTGTAAGCTATACAAAAAATTTACGCGATCCGACTGGATCAAAATATCTTAATAAACTTGTAAGAAATACTATTGAAAATTTTAAACCTAATTTAGTTATTTTGGGACATGCTGATAAAATTGAACCCTCAATGTTAAGTGAAATCAAAATTAAAAATAAAAATTTGAAAATTTCTCAATGGTTTTTAGACCCACTATCTAAAAAAGGACCCGATTATGCAAAAAATAAATCAAGAATATTAGATAAGAACAGAATTTGTGACACATCTTTTATAACAACTCATCCTGAGACATTAGATTTTAATATTAATAATGCTTTCTATATGCCCAATCCTTGTGACAAATCTTTGGATAGTTTGGAAAATTTCAACACTAAACAAGAACATGATATTTTTTACGCAATAAGTCATGGTGTTCATCGTGGTAATCTAAGACGAGATAAAATCGATGAAAGAGAAGTTTTTATAAATAAATTAATACATAGATGTAAAAATATTAAATTTGATATATATGGAATGTTTAACATTCAACCTATATGGGGTAACGAATTTCTTAAAAGATTATCTAATTCAAGATTGGCTATAAATTTAAGTAGAGGTAAGCCAGTAAAATATTATAGCAGTGATAGAATTGCTCAATTAATGGGGAATGGTCTTTTGACATTTATAGATAAGAAAACTGAATATGGTGATTTTTTTAATAATGATGAAATGATTTTTTATAATAATGTTGAAGATCTGGCAGATAAAATAAAAAGATTTGCTAAAAATGATAAATCTTGGAGAAAAATAGCAAAAAAAGGTTATCAAAAATACCATAAATTTTTTAATTCATCCTTGGTGGCGAAATATATAATTAATAAAACTTTCGGAATTAAATCAAAATATTATTGGGAAAAATAATTAAAGATGATTAAAAAATTTAAATATCCATTACTGTCAAATGCATTCTCGAGCAGTGATATTAGATGTGGATTAAAAGTTCTTTCTTCAAAGCATATAACTATGTCAAAAATAACTAAAAATTTTGAAAAACGTTTTGCTAAAAAAATTGGTTGCAAATATGCTGTAATGACTAATTCAGGATCTTCAGCAAATTTGTTGGCTATATCTACAATTATTAATCCTTTATTTAAAAATAAATTAAAACCGGGAGACGAAGTTTTAATTCCTGCTGTATGTTGGTCAACTTCATTATGGCCAATTATCCAAAATAATTTAAAACCTGTTTTTGTAGATGTTGAATTAGATACCTTTAATATATCAATTAAAGATTTAAAAAAAAAAATTACATCAAAAACAAAAGCTATAATGTGTATTCATGTTTTAGGTACATCCGCTAATTTAACCCAAATTATAAAGTTAACTAACAAAAAAAATATTATTTTAATTGAAGATTCTTGCGAAAGTTTAGGTGCTAAATTTAACAATAAATTTTTAGGAACTTTTGGAGAACTAGGAACTTTTTCTTTTTACTATTCGCACCAAATTACTTCAGGAGAAGGTGGTATGATAGTTTGCAATGACATAAAAAATTATAATATAATTAAGTCGTTAAGATCACACGGATGGTCAAGAGAAACTAATTTTCATAATATTTATAAAAAAAAATTTAAAAAATTAGATGATAGATTTTTATTTATTAATTCGGGGTATAATCTTAGACCTACTGATATTCAAGCAGCAATTGCTAATAATCAATTTAAAAGATTAAACAAATTTATAACTACAAGAAATTACAACAGAAAAAAAATTATAGATAAAGTTAAAAATAACAAAAAATGGAATAATCAATTTTATTTTATAAATCATTCAAAACAGATTAAACCTAGTTGGTTTGGTCTACCTATACTAATTGACAAAAGATACTCAAACAAAAAGAAAAAATTTTTAAATCATCTCACGAGACGAGGAATAGAGAATAGACCTATACTAAGTGGAAATTTCACTAATCAACCAGCTACAAAATTGTATAATTTAAATAATAAAAAACTTGTTTTCACTAATGCACAAAAAGTTGAGGATCTTGGTTTTTTTATAGGTTTACACACTCAAAAAATATCCAATAAAGTTGCAGAATATATCGCTGAAAATCTTCTAAAAATTAGTGAGATGTAAGTGATTATAGGGATAACTGGATCTTATGGATTATTGGGGTCAATTTTAACAAAAACACTAAATCATCATAAAATAATAAGATTCAAAGGAGATATTAGAAAAAGTAAGGATATTGCCAAATGGTTAATGAACAATAACTTTGACGCTATAATTCATTTAGCTGCAATTGTACCAATAAACCAAATCAATAAAAATAAAAGAAATGCTAAAATCGTTAATTTTTATGGAACTAAAAAATTAATTGATTGCATGAATAAAAATATAAATAAAAAAAAAATTTGGTTTTTTTACGCATCAACATCGCATGTTTATAATTTTTCAAAAAAAAAAATTTCAGAAAAAAAAAAAACAAATCCTATTAGTTATTATGGGAAAACAAAGTTGTTGGGAGAAAATTATATAAAAAAAAATAGTGATAAATTTAATTATTGTATTGGTAGAATTTTTAGTTTCACTTCAAAAAAACAAAAAAAAAGCTATTTTATTCCTAGCTTAATCAATAAATTAAATAGTTCTAGAAAAAAAATATACTTTACAGATGTAAATCATTACAGAGATTTCTTAATAGATGAGGATATTGTAAACGGAATTAAAAAACTTTTAATTTACAGGGCCACAGGAATTTATAATATATGTTCAGGTAAAAAAATAAATTTAATAAAATTAATTAAATACCTTAACATTACAAAGAATAAAAAAATAGTTATTGAAAAAAATAAAAATTATACAATGTTAGTAGGTGACAATAGAAAATTAAAAAAATTAAAGTGGCAACCAAAAAAAATAAAATATTTAAAATATTTACATAAAAACATTATATGAAAAAAAAAATAATTATTATAGATAATTCAAATTTAGCTTATTCTGGTGAAGAAATTAACGGAGTAACATTAAGAGGGACCGAAACATCTCTTATACTTTTAGCAGAACAATTTGTTAAAATGAATATTGAAGTACATTTTTGTAATAATATTTTAAAAACAAAAATTGTTAACGGAGTAAAGTACTTTAACAAAAAAAAAATAGATAAATCAGATTTATATAACCTTGCCATTGCTGTATCTGATGCTAAACAATTTGATAACGTTTCTGCTTTAAAAAAAGCTGTTTTTTCAAACAGTAATCAACCGTTTGAAAAATTTTTAAGAAAGAAACAGTTGATACCTTTCTTAAAACATAAACCAGTTCTTGTGACTTTATGCAATTATCAATACCATAAAAGATCATTTTTAACTTCTTTTTATGGAAAAAAAATGATTCCAATAACTGTTGATCCAAAATTTCTTAATATTGATATAGATTTAGAGTATCTTCCTAAAAAAAAAGTTGTTTACAATATTAGGTCAAATAGAAATTTAGATTGGTTACTTGATATTTGGTGTAAAAAAATATTCCCTTTCAACAAAGACTTTGAGCTATATATAACTCCAAACATAATTAATTACTCTGACAAACTTAAAGCGCAAAATGTTTTTTTAAGAAAAATAGGATCTAGATCAGATATGATAGAAGAGCTTAAAGAATATCGTGCACTTACCTATTTAGGTCACAAATCTGATATTTTTACATTAACTTGTGAGGAATCAGTCAAACTTTGCTTACCATTAATAACATTTGGCATAGGTTCAATAAGCGATCGTGTTCTACATAATGAAACTGGTTTTCTCGTCAAAAATGATCAAGAATTTGCAGATTATACAATTAAACTTCTTAATAATGACAATTTTTACCTAGATCTTAGAAAAAAAATGCATCAAATAAGACATAAGAATAATTGGGTAGATATAGCAAATCTATGGGTCGAAAATTTTTTAAGTGAATAAAATTTTAGTTTTAAAAAATGATAGAGTAGGGGATTTAGCTAATTCTTTAAAAGGGATAAATTCTTTATTAAATGAAAATAGAAACAAACAAATAGAAATTATTTTATCTGGTATTTCAAAAGATTTAAGTTTTTTATTTAAAATCAAAAATGTTAAAATCACTTATTTAAACTATAGCTTAAATATTTTTGATAAAATAAAACTTTTTTTTAAAGTTATTACCTCCAATTTTGAAAAAATATATATTCTTGCTCCTAAAAATATTTATTTTTATTTACCTTTAATTTGTAGTGCTAAAATTTTTGCAATTACAATTACTAATAAAAATAAATCTAGACCTATTAAATATCTTAGATCAAAATTGCATTATTACAAAGATAACAATAGAGAAAATAGAAAAGTGGGTGAAAGTATTTCAAATTTAACAGATGATTTGTGCAATAAAGAAAAAAAAAATTATCCTAATATTTTAAATAACAATCCTAGTTTATCTTTATTATTTAATGAAAATATATCTTTTGTTTCTAACTTCATCCATATTCACTATAAAGAAAATATTTTTTCAAAAAATGGGTGGTCTACTGATGATTTTATTGATTTATTAAATTCTTTCAAACATCATAACTATAAAACTATTTTTACTTCTGATCTTGGTAATTTTTCTTATCATAATAAATTTTTATCAACATTTTCTAACTTAAATTTTGATAATAAAGTTTCTAATCTTAATTTTAAATCAAAAATTCATTATTTTCATAATATTAATACTCAAGATTTATTTAAATTAATCGATTTATCAAATGTGGTAATATCTCCACATGGTGCCATGACAGTTTTGGCATCATATCTAAATAAAAATGTTATCGATATTTTTGATACTAACATAACATCAAATTCGTTTCATGAATTTAAACCAAAAAATTTTAATTATAAATTTTTAATTTTAACTAATGATAAAAATAAAGTGAAAAATAAAATTTTAAATAATTTAACTGAATTTAAATTTTAAATTTATCAGAATTAATTAAATTTTTATTTTATTCAGAGCATTGTTTTTAAACAAATTAGCTTCTTGAATATAACGTCTTACCATTTGAGTAGTTTTATGTCCCGTCATTGACATTATACTTCTTTCATCAGCTCCTGACTCTGCAGCAACTGTTGCGAAGCCCGATCTCAAGCTATGACCTGAATAGTTAGAATTTTCTATTCCTGCTAAATTCAAATATTTTTTAATCAATAAAACGACTGATTGATCAGTAAGTCTATTATTTGTGATATTTGATCCTTTAGAAAATCTTCTAAAAATTGGACCTGAGTTTATATTTGACAAATCTAACCATTTTTTTAAATTCATTACTGGACAGTAATTTTCATTACTGAAGTAGGGTAGACCCTTAAGCGTTCCTTCACCATATTGGTCTGTTTTTGATCTTTTAAGAGTGATTTTAAGACCCTCAGGCACGAATTCTAAGTCTTCATGATCAATTGATATCAATTCTGTTCTTCTAAAACCTCCACCAAAACCTATTAGTATGATAGTTTTATCTCTAGCTTTTTTTAATTCGTCTATTTTTTGTTTATTTATTGCATTAATTATTGATTTTAAATGATTGATTAATATAGGTTTTTTACCTTTTTGGAAACTTCCCATTGATCTTTTGATTCCTATTAAGTTTTCAGTAATAATTGGATGTTTAGTATCAAGATAATGTCCTTTTAACTTATGAACCATGCTTATAGAAACCAATCTTCTTCTTAAAGTGCTAAATTTAGAAGTTTTTGAGAGGTTTGTAAGATACAGAGCAACAATTTTTGGTTCTGTTGGAAGTGAATTAAAGTCATGCTTTGCACAAAAAACTCCAAAATCCTTATAATCTGACTTATATGCTCTAAGTGTGTTTTTTGCCTTAGATAACTTGAGATTACTTAATGTTTGCTCATGTAAAGTTTTTATATCTGTTATTAGCTCATTCATATATTACTATTGATAACTATTAATTATCGTTAGTTATATATTGAGAAAAAATCATTGTCAATAATAAAAAAAAGAATAAATTTAAATAAAATGAGAATTTTAATATTTGTATTTTTATTTATTATTTTTAATAACACATATACTTATGCAAATTGTACTGCTAGCTTCATGAGCAGCCCTGACAGCATTTTTGTTCAAACTTTCAATTGTGATGATGGATCAACTTTAACTTACAATAAAAATTCAATATTTGGTGATACTATATCAATAGATTAAATAAATTATTAATATCAATAATTTGCAATATATAATTAAAGTAAATGATTAGAAAATTAGATCAAAAAGATAAGGGAAATTTGGCTAAACTGTATAATGGTTATGCTGATTTCTACAAAGTTCAAATGAATACAGGAATTTTAGACACTTTGTGGGGCTGGATTCACGATAAAAACCATATTGTTAATGGTATTTACTTTGAATTAGAGGGCAAAGTCGTAGGAATTGCTCATTATAGAACAATGCCAAGACCTATTAAGTGCCAATATATAGGTTTTTTAGATGATTTGTTTGTAGAACCAGATTTTAGAGGCCAAAAAATAGCTAAAAATAATGGTTTTGATTTATATGAACTAAAAAATGATTAAATTATGCTAAAATATGTATTAATTGGACTTATACTAGTTATTGCAACATTTATGATGATGAATTATTGGCCAAAACTCCAAAAAAACAGTAGAAACAAGATAATTTCATCGATTTTTTGGATTATTGGAATAGGATTTGTGATCCTAATTAGTCTCTTAATATTTTAATTTAACTTATCCCCACTATTCATTCATGTGTAAAACTTAATTAATTCAACAATAAAGTGATACATACAACCTGCCCTCTCTGATAAAGTAGAAAATGAATTAAGAGGCAACTCTTAACTGGCCAGCTGGGGAAAAATCGAGAGATTCAAGTCCAGAGGGCAGAAAACTCTGCGGAGTAGCGCTAAAATCGTAGAGTGGGAGGCATGGTGGTAGCGCATAAAACGACGTGCCAAAACTACTGTTCTTTGTGCCTGAAAAGGTGCAAAGAAACAGAGTTTTATTCTAATTTATATGATCCTCAAAGGTACCAAATTTCAAATAAAAGTCTGGAAATATCTTAAAACTATACCTAAAGGTAAGGTAAAAACCTACAAACAAGTCGCAATTGGCATTAATAGACCTAAATCAGCCCGTGCAG
>NZAZ01000036.1 GCA_002686255.1 Rhodospirillaceae bacterium | reverse complement strand
TCAGGTCATCGGGTGGCGGCGGAAATGGTTCCGTTCCCCCGACGGTGGCACGGTGGTATGATTTCCGCGAACCAGGAGGCTATCTGGGGAATGTCGGGTTAATACTCACTTACACAATACCGGGAAGGCGAACAATGGACGAAGACGATCTGCAGCCTCAACACCAGAAAAAGAAGCCGCCGCCGAAGAATCTGGAAGAAATGTCCATCGGGGCGCTTGAGGAATACATCGCCGAACTTGAAGCCGAGATCGTCCGCGTTGGCCAAACCATCGCCGGCAAGCAGGACGCCCGCGCCGGCGCCGAACGGTTTTTCAAGAAATAGGACGGGGCCGGGATCAGGGGGCCGCCGGCGGCCGGGACCGGCGTTTGGTCATGAACATCAACCAACCGATAGGCCCTAAAAGCAACACGATCACCAGCCATCCCCAACGGGGGCCGATCGGGCAGCCCGACCCCCGCGGCGCCTTCCAAGGGCCGCTTCGGGCGGAAACCCCGACATGAATGAGGGGCAGAACGAAGCCGACGATCAATAGGGTCCACGCGGCGGCCGGGCTCATGGGCGCTCCTCCCTTGGTGGCGCTTCAGGTTCAGTGATAAAGCCACCATAGCACGGAATACCAAGGCTTTCAGGCCCGGCTCCGGGGCCGTGAGCCAGCCATTAAATAAAAATTAAGATGTCTCGAATAGGGTGTCTCCGTGGATGAGATAAAAACATCATCCATTCAACTTCGACGCCTCCCTGTTGAACTCGCCGCCCCTTCGGGGGCGGCGCTTTTTTTTAATCTCGATCATGGAGAAACAAGGCACGGGTTTTGCTTGTCGATTTATCTCCTTTGGAAGGGTTGACCCGCGGGGGCGCCCTTGGGTAGTGTCTTTGCCGTTGAAGAATTCTGGCGAGTTTAACAGGTTTGAGGCTACAAAATAATGGGGGCTGCCGGTTGACGGTGGCCCCCAAAAATTTTGCCTCCCCTTTGATGTCCAGGGGCATCCCGTGACATGAGCAAAGAGAGCATCGAAACCCGGGACCGCTACCCCCATTTTCTGAGCATTCAGACCCGATGGTCGGACAATGACATCTATGGCCACGTCAACAGCGTGACCTACTATTCCTATTTCGACACCGTGGTGAATTGTTTTTTGATTGACCAAGGCGGTCTCGATATCCAGACCGGCGGCGTCATCGGCGTGGCTGTCGAAACGATGTGCAAATTCAACAAACCCCTGGCCTATCCCGAGGTCCTCGAAGCGGGCCTGAGGGTAGGGAAACTGGGCCATTCGAGCGTTCGCTACGAGATCGGAATCTTCCAGGAAGGCGCCGCCGCCGCCGCCGCCATGGGCCACTTCGTTCATGTATTCGTCGACCGCGCCACGGGCAGGCCGGCGCCGATTCCGGACGCCATCCGAAGCGCGCTCGAGCGGATCAAGGTTTAGGGAGGTGGCAAAACCCGCCATGTCCGACCCGACCCGCCAGACCCGCGAGGATTTTCCCTACCTGATCCAAATTCCGACGCGTTGGAGCGATAACGACATGCTCGGCCATGTCAACAACGTGCTCTATTACCGCTATTTCGAGGCCGTCGTCGTCCGGTTCCAGATGGAGGAGGCCGGCGTCGATTGGATCAACGACGCGGTTTCCCCGCAGGCGGTGGAAATCCTGTGCCGGTTTCACCGTCCGCTCAGCTTTCCCGAAACCGTCGACGCCGGGCTGCGCGTTGAAAGGATCGGCAATTCCAGTGTCACCTTCGCCATCGCGTTGTTCGGGGAACACGACGAGACCCCCGCGGCAACCGGGCATTTCGTCCATGTGTTCGTGGATTCAGACAGCCTCAAATCCCAGCCCATCCCGGCGCCCATGCGCGGCGTGTTCGAGAAATTCAGTTGATCGGGATGCATGCAGGGCCGTTGGCCGGCGGGTCAGTGTCCCGGCCAGGGATGCCAGCTATAGCCCCTGTCCCCGCCCTCATCCTTGTTCCGCGTGTCGCAGGATCGGTTCAGCGGGCCACAGCTTGGGCAACCCTTCTGCGTCGCCAATAGTAGCGGCAGGGTGCCCAACAGGCCAAGCCAACGTAAGCTGTCTTCCATGGTGAAAAACAGCGAGAACAGCGCTGCCGCCGGGATCAACTTGACGATCCAGTAAATCACAATCTCGATATTACCCATCTTTCCGATCATACCGCCAATCCCTTCCGCGAGAGTGGATGGGGTGCGCCCTGGCGCTCCCCATCCATGTCGATCAGCTAATCACGTTAGGCGGCCTTTTTCTCGATCCGCTTGGCGCTCTTGGTTTCGATGGCGATCTTGCGCGGTTTCTTCTCTTCAGGGACTTCGCGCCGGAGGTCGATGTTCAGCAAGCCGTTGACCAGGCTGCCGCCCACCACCTTGATGTGATCGTCCAGTTCGAACCGGCGCTCGAAGGCGCGTCCGGCGATGCCGCGATGAAGATACGTCGCATCCTCGTCCTCGTCGGCCATTTTACCGGAAACGACCAGCGTGTTTTCCTTGACCGTCACGTCCAGATCCTGTTCGCCGAAGCCGGCGACGGCCATGGAAATGCGGTAGTTGTCCTCGCCCACCTGTTCGATGTTGTAGGGCGGGTAGGCGTTGGCCGAAGAATCCATCCGGGTTGCCGCGTCCAACATACGCTGCATGCGGTCAAAGCCGACGGAATGACGGAAGAGGGGAGAGAAATCAATGGTACGCATAGCCATATCCTCCTTTTCGAAGCTACATGGTTTACGGGGCTCACCGGGGCCGCCCGCGCACGGGCAGGGCCTTTGTTGGTCGAACCCCACTGCTCATCCCGGGGGGCGTCGCGGAGAAAAGCCTTGCCGACGGCCCTCGGGCGTTACGGGACCCCGGACCCTATAGGGAAGGCATCCGTCGTCCGAGACTGATATAGGAAGGCCGTTTTGCGCCCGCAAGCGGTGGCGGAAATTTTGTTTTCCGGGGCGGCCGGGGGCCGGGGAGGCGGCTTCGGGCCGCGCCTAGCCCTTAAGGCCCAAATCCTTAAACCTCTTATTGAATTTGGCCAATTGGCCGCCGCTGTCGACGAGGCGGTGAACCCCCGTCCAGGCAGGGTGGGTTTTCGGATCGATGTCCAGCTTCAACGTGTCGCCTTCCTTGCCCCAGGTCGAGCGGGTCGTGTAGGTGGAACCGTCGGTCATCTGGACGGTGATCTGATGATAATCGGGGTGTGTGTCTTTTTTCATTATTTCGGTCCCGGTTTGGAGGCGCCTTATATACGGGAAGCCGCCCCGGGGTTCAAGGATCCTTGGTATCAGGGGAGGATTTCCCGATGTCCGGGTCTTTACATGTCGGATCGAGGGCTTTCCTGGCCTTTAAGCCCAGGGCCACGACGACCAACATGACCAGGGCGCCGCCGAAATAGGGCCAGTCCTTTCCCAAAACGCCAAAAAGAAGGCCTGCCCAGGCCGGACCGATAAACCGCGCCATGGTCGAGGCCGACCGGGTGACGCCCATGATGCCGCCCTGTTCGTCTTCGCCGACCTGAAGCGAGATCAAGCCGTTCAACAGGGGCGAGACGATGGAAAAGCCGTACCCGGCAATGGCCATGGCAATTATCAGCACCGCAATATGGTTGGAGAAGGGAATCAGCAACACCCCGACCGCCAGCGCCCCGGCGCCCTGAATAATCAAACGCGCTTCGCCGAACCGGCGCACCAGCCGGCCGACCAAACCACCCTGGATGGCGGCGCTAAGAAGACCGACGAAGGCGAACAGATAACCGTTTTGTTCCGGCCCCCAACCGAACTGCCGCCGGGACCACATGGCGAAAGTGGCTTCAAGGCCGGCGAAGACGAAGGTCGCCAGAAAGGTCATCAGAATCAACAACCCGACGTGGGGACGACCCAGGGCCTCGCGGAACATCCTTAAGCGTTTTTTCGGCGGTTGGGCGGCCAGCTTCCGGCGGATTTCAACCGGCAGCGATTCCTTCAACACCACCACGGCCATGATCCAGGCCGCCGCCGACAGCCCGGCGGCGGCGAAGGCCGGGCTCTGGAAATCGGCATTGACGGGATCAGACCCCGCGAGGATGCCGCCGATGGCCGGCCCGGCGATAAATCCGAGCCCGAAGGCGGCGCCGATGACGCCCATCCCTTGGGCGCGGTTTTCCCGGGTCGTGATATCGGCGACGTAGGCGAAGGCGGCGGAAATGTTTCCGGCCATGGCGCCACCGACGGCCCGGGCCGCGAACAGCATCCACAGGCTTTCGGCAAACCCGAGCCAGACATAGGACAAGGCGGCGCCGGCAAGGCTGATCAAAAGGACCGGCCGCCGCCCAATCCTATCGGAAAGCCGGCCCCAGAAAGGCGCCGCCAGGAACTGTGTGAACGAATACGTCGCCATCACCAGCCCAACCGTGGCCGGGGTGGCTTGGTAGAACTCGGCATAGAAAGGCAGCAGCGGAATGATCATGCCGAAGCCGATCAGGTCGATGAAGACAATGAAAAAGAGAATCAACATGGATGCCTGGGTTCCCATTGACGGCCGCCAGCCCGGGCTGGGAGCCGTCCTTCAAAAAGATTCGGTACGGAATAGGGAATGGGTCAGCGTTGGGTTAATTTCAACTCAATTCGGCGGTTCCGGCGTTTGGCGATTTCGTCGCTGCGGTCATCCAGGGGCTGGAACTCGCCAAAGCCGGTGGCGGCGAGACGGTTGGGGGGCAGCCCCTGATCGATCAGGAATTGGATCACCGAAATCGCCCGCGCCGAGGACAGCTCCCAGTTCGAGGGAAACCGGGCGGTCTTGATCGGATCCTTGTCCGTATGGCCGTCGACGCGCAGGATCCAGTCGATATCGGCGGGAATTTCACGCGATATCTGTTTCAGTGTCCGGGCCAGTTGCAGAAGCTGGTTCTTCCCGGCATCGCCGATATCGGCCGCCCCCTTGGCGAACAGGACCTCGGACTGGAAAACGAAGCGGTCGCCGACGATGCGCACCCCTTTTTGCCCCCCCAGCAGGTCCCGAAGGCGGCCGAAAAATTCCGACCGGTAACGGCTCAGTTCATGCACCTTGCTGGCCAGGGCCGCGTTCAGGCGCTTGCCCAGCGACGCGATTTGGATCTTTTGTTCGGCGTCCCGTTTTTCCGATGCCTCAAGGGCGGCGGAAATTTTCGCCAGCGTTTCGCGCAACGCCGCCATCTGCTGGTTCAGGAGCGCCACCTGGGCGCGGGCGCTCTTGGAAAGCTCTTTTTCCGCCAACAGCACCTTGCCGGATTCCTCTAACTTGCCCGCCATCTCGGCGATTTTCGACTGCAACTCCTGGCGCAGCGCCCGGAGCGCCGCGATGTCCCGGGACAGGTCGGCCAATTCTTCCAACTGGGCGGCGATTTTCGATTTGTCGGCCTTGATGGTCGCCTGCGCCGCCGTCAGGTCCCGTTCCGCCGTTTCGGCGCGCCGGCGAAGCTGGCCAAGGGTGGTTTTCAGGTCGTCGCGAAGGGCGACGGAAATCTGCAACTCCTCCGACAATTGCGCGACGTTCTTACGCAAATCCTTGTTGGAGCGCCTTTCAAGCGACAGAAGTTCGGCCAGTTCGTTGACCTTGTTTTGCAACCGGGATAACGCCTGATCGCGCCCGGAAAGGGCCTGGCCGAGGAAAAACTGCGCCAGAACGAAGACCATCAGCAAAAACATGATGACCATCAACAGCGTCGCCAGGGCGTCGACGAACCCCGGCCAGATGTTGGTGGCGCGTTGCCGGCGGCGGGCGGGGGCGGCCATGGAAACCTGGGGGGCCGGCCTAATCGTCGCCCGAGGCGGCGATGGTGCGGGCCAGCAGCTTGATTTCGCTGCGCAGCTGTTGGACCAGTTCCTCGCGTCCGCTCGAAAGTTCTTCGGTCAAACGCGTCAGGTAGACGTCCAGGTTGCGAATATGGGATCGCGTCGATTCATCCATGCCTGCCGCCGGCGGTCCTTCGGCGATTTTGGCCAGAATCGGTTTCATTTCGATCTGGGTTTCGGCCAGGCTTTTCATCAACGTTTGTTCGGTGTGCATGTGGTCGGTCAGGGTTTCCAGCTTGTCACCGAGGGCGATGACGTTGCTGTTGACCGATATCCGGCTTTCCTCGCCACGGGTGATGGTCCGTTGCAGGTTTTCCAGGCTTTCCGCCGTCTGCTCCAAAAGCGCCTGAACATAGGCCGGGATCGGTTGATCGCTTTCCCCCAACAAGGAACTGGTCGCCAACCGGGTGACGGTGGACAGCCATTCCTCGAGGTCGTTGTAAAACCGGTTCTGCGCCTGATTGGCCTGCAAATCCAGAAAGCCCAGGACCAAGGAGCCGGCAAGCCCGAACAGGGACGTTGAAAACGCCGTTCCCATGCCCGCCATGGGCGCCTTCAAACCCCTTTTCAGATCGGCGAAAACGGCGATCGAATCGCCGCCTTCGACGTTGAGCCCACCGACGACATTGCTGATCGAGGCGATCGTTTCCAACAGCCCCCAAAACGTGCCCAACAGGCCGAGAAAAATAAGCAGCCCGATGGTGTAACGCGAAATATCCCGCGATTCGTCCAGGCGTGAGACGATCCCGTCCAGCAGGGAACGCATCGCCAGGGTGGAAAGCGACAGCCGGTCCTTATGATCGCCGACCATGGTCGCCATCGGCGCCAGCAATTTCGGCGGCTGGGGTTCGGAAAGGGGGGTGCTGTTTTGTTGGAATCCTTCGATCCAGGCGACTTCGGGATAGAGCATCAGCACCTGGCGGAAGTTATAGATGATGCCGATAACCAAAACGCCGACAATCAGGCCGTTTAACGGCGCGTTGGCCATAAAGGCGCCTTGCAGAGGCAGGAAAAGGAACCCGCACAAACCGATGACGGCGATCACGAAAACGAACATCCGGATGAGGTATTTACGTGGCCGGGTCATTGTCGCCCTCAAGATTGTTTCCGCGGCGTTCGGGGGAGCCCGGGATTAACCCCTGAAAGGGCCGAAATCATCTTTCGACGATATTGACGTCGACCCTATTGAGGGGCTTTTCCGAGGTCTTGCTGCCCAAGGCCCGAACGTCAATTCGCGTGCTGCGGATCCCGTTTTCGATAAGGAATGATCGAACCGACAAGGCCCTGGACAGGGACATCCGGCGGGCCTTGCTGGGGGAAAGGGCCTTACCGCCGGCATAGGCCAAAAGCTGCAGGCGTAGGTTCTTTTTGTCTTTCAGCTTCTCAGCCAGGTCTTTCAGGCCGTTCTTGGCCTCGGGAGGCAGCTTCGAGGCGGTGACCCCGAAGGCCACCTGAAGGACGCGGCCGGTTTTGATGGTTTCCTTGGCCGGCGGCAGCGCGGCCTGTTCTTTCGCTACCGGTTTCGGCTTCGCCTTCGCTACCGGTTTCGGCTTTGGCGCCGGTTTTGGCTCGGCGGCCTTTTCGGGCGCCTTGACCGGTAGCGGTGGGACCGGTTTTTTTACCACCGGTTTTTTGACTTGGGGTGGGGTCGGCGGGGTAGGCTTGGCCACTGCCATTTTCCTGGCCGGCTTTGCCGGCTCCGGCGGCCGGGCAACACGGGCCGTTAGAGGCGCCGGGGGCTTGGCCGCGGCGACGGCCGGCATGGCGGGCTTTTTCGGTTTGGGCTTTTTCCGTGCCACACGCTTGGCGGCCTTCTTGCCTTTGGCCGACGGCGGCTTCAGCTTGATGCGGGGGCTTTTGGGAACCGCGACATGGAGCCGTGACACGGGACTTTTCCGTCCCGGCACCAAAAGACCACTGCGAACCCCGGTTCCGGGGGGACGGACCATATAAGGCATTGCCGCTGCCGGCGAGCCGCCGGAATCTTCGATAACACTAAGGTCGACAGTCACATTGTCGGTGCTCAGGTCGACGCCGCCCTGGGCCTTGGCGGCGTTGCCGCCGAAGGACAGGGACGCGGCCGCCAGTACCGCTACCATCATGAGGCGGCGAGCCGACGCCAGGAACGGTCCTGGTAAGGTTTTCATGAATATCGCGTTGATGTCCCGTTTCCCTCAATCTACTTGCCGATTCACCATAGCCTAAGGGGCGGCTGACAGACAACCGGTTTGCGATGCCGAGCCACCCAGGATCCGACCATAAAAGGATTTTTATATGTTTTTTTTGTGGCCCTACGGTATTGGCTGACCGAAGACGGATCAGGAGGTGCCGCCGGCGAGAATTTTCAAAAGCGGCCCATGCAGGGTGTCGTTGGCGGCGATGATTTCGCCGCTTTCAATCATTCCGTTGCCACCGTCCACGTCGGTGACGAACCCTCCGGCTTCGCGGACCAGGACGATGCCGGCGGCGAGGTCCCAAGGATGCAGGCCGATCTCCCAAAACCCCTCGTAGCGCCCGGCCGCCACGTAGGCCAGGTCGAGCGCCGCCGAACCGAAACGCCGGACTCCCGCCGAAACCGCCATGACCGCCTTCAACTGGCTCAGGAACCGGTCATGGTCCTGTTTTCCGGCGAACGGGACACCGGTGGCGAACAGCGATTCCTCAAGGCGGCGGCGGGCCGAGACCCTGATTCGCCTACCGTTTAGATACGCCCCCTGGCCTTTTTCGGCCCAGAACATCTGATCCGTGATCGGCTCGTAAATAACGCCGGCCATCGGCTCGCCGTCCCGCTCAAGGGCGACGGAGATGGAAAAGTGCGGAATCCCGTGCAGCAGGTTGGTGGTGCCGTCCAAGGGGTCGATGATCCAGCGGTTCGACGTGTCGGCGCCTTCGATTTCGCCGCCCTCCTCAAGCAGGAAGCCGAACCGGGGCCGTGCTTTCGTCAACTCGGCGACCAGGACCTCTTCGGCTTTCTTGTCGGCGGTGCTGACAAAATCCGCCGGGCCTTTCTTCGACACCTGGAGGTTTTCGATCTCGCCGAAATCATGGACCAGCCCCCTGGCCGCCTTGGTGGCCGCGGCTGTCATCACATTCAATAACGCGGACCGCTGTGCCATTAAACAAATCCCGGAAAGAGGAGGGTCAGCCCTTGGCCCGTTCCACGTAGGAACCGTCGGCGGTGTTGATGACGATACGGTTGCCGGCCTCGATGTGAGGCGGAACCATGCAGCGGACACCGTTTTCCAATATCGCCGGTTTGTAGGACGAAGACGCCGTCTGCCCTTTGACGACGGCGTCGGCTTCGGTGACCTCCAGGGACACCGTTTCGGGAAGCTGGATGCCGATGATCGAGCCCTCGTGGCTTTCGATGATGACGGTCATGCCGTCGAGCAGGAAAGGCACCCGGTCTTCGCCCAGCAGGTCCTGGTTGATCGTCACCTGATCGAAGGTCTCGGCATCCATGAACGTGAGCATATCGCCGTCGGCGTAAAGGAACTGAAACTCCTTCTGGTCCAGCCGCGCCCGTTCGACCGCTTCCGACGAGCGGAAGCGTTCGTTGAGCTTGGTCCCGGTGCGGACGTCCTTGAGCTCAACCTGCAAATAGGCGCCGCCCTTGCCGGGTTGGGTGTGCTGAATCTTGACGGCCCGCCAAAGGCCGCCTTGGTGTTCGATCACCATCCCGGTTCGGATGGCGTTGCCGTTGATTTTCATTGCTTGTAACCGTGTTTTCGGGGCGCCGGTTCGGACCCGAGGCGCGGAAGCTAACAGGTTGGAATGGACGACGCAATGACCGCCTCAGGCGGCGCCCCGGACCGCTTCATTGAAGGCCTTGACCGCCGCGGCCGGGCCCTCAGGGTGGTCCCAGACGGCTGAGACGACGGCCAGGAAATCGGCCCCGGCCCGGACCAGGGGAGGGCAGTTTTCGGCCGTGATGCCGCCGATGGCGACCACCGGCACCACCATCAGGCCGCTCCACCATTCCAGAATCTCGACCGGAGCGGAACTCTTCGCCTGCTTGGTAGCGGTGGGAAAGAAGGCACCGAAGGCCACGTAATCGGCCCCCTGTTCGGCGGCCTCTATGGCCAAATGACGGGAATCATGGCAGGTGACGCCGACGATGGCGTCGTTGCCCACGGTGTCGCGGGCCTGTCGGTAATCGCTGTCCTGCTGACCGATATGAACGCCGTCGCACCCGGTTTCGGCGGCCAGGTCCGGCCGGTCGTTCATCAGCAACGGCACGTCCCGGTCCTTGCACAGCGGCAGCAAGGCTTCGGCGGCACGGCGCTGGGCGTCGTCGTCGGCGCCTTTCAGGCGCAATTGAAGGGCGGCCACGTCGCCGCCGTCCAAGGCCCGGGCCAGCATGTCGGGGAAAACCGACGGATCAAATCGCGGCGGCGTGATCAGGTAGAGGAGGCAATCCCGGGTCCGCATGTCATTTGCCTTCCCGTAACCAGGTCCGGACCGCGGCCTCCAGGTCGTCCAAGTCCAAGAGATCGAGCGCCGTTTTCCCGGCGCCTTCTTCTTCGTCGCCGAATTCCACCCGCGCCCCCGATTGGGCGGCGATGTCGGTGATCTTGCCGCGGACGTCGGCGGCAACGTCGACCCGAATCGCCTTCAGCCCGTGACGAAGCGCGCCCAGCGCCAGGCCGGGGTCGCTTCCACAATCGAAAACGGCGGTCACGGAAAGGCCGGAATAAGGCTTGGCGGCCTCGGAAATCATGTCCCGGAACACCGTGGCGCCCAGATACCGGGCGGCGCCGGGGGCGCTTCGGAGCGTCACCGGCAAACCGAGGTCCGCCGCCGCGGCCAGCGCCGCCCTGGCGTCCTCGAGGCTGTGCACAATGATCGGGCGGTCTTTCATTTCCTGATCACCCAAGCCGCCGTCTTACCATCGAGAATCACCGCCCAGGGGTTTGCCGACAGCCGCCCGATGGTCAAAAACGACACACCGGAAAACCAGTCCCGGAACCGGCGCGTCGAAATCTCAATCGAGATTACGTCTTTCCAGGGCTGATTGGACCCTAGCCGACGTTATGCATGGCCATGGCGGTGTCGGGCATGCGGTTGGAAAACCCCCATTCGTTGTCGTACCAGCTCAACACCCGGACGAAATTTCCGTCAACGACCTGGGTTTGCGTGGCATCGAAAGTGGAAGACGCCGGATTATGGTTGAAGTCGATGGAAACCAGGTCGTCCGTCACATAACCCAGAATACCCTTCAGGTGGCCTTCCGAGGCCTCCTTGATGGCGGCGTTGACCTCTTCCACAGAGGTCTCGCGCCCGGCGGTGAACTTGAGATCAATCAGCGATACGTTCGGCGTCGGCACCCGGATGGCGGTGCCGTCCAGCTTGCCGTCCAGTTCCGGCAGCACCAGGCCGACGGCGCGCGCGGCGCCGGTCGACGTCGGGATCAGCGAAACGCCGCAGGCCCGGGCCCGGCGCGGGTCCGAATGCAGGGTGTCGAGCGGCCGTTGGTCGCCGGTGTAGGAGTGAATGGTGGTCATGAATCCTTTTTCGATGCCGATCGCCTTGTTCAGGACGTCGGCGACCGGGGCCAGGCAGTTGGTGGTGCACGACGCGTTGGAGACCACGGTGTGGTGCGCCTTGAGCTGATCGTGATTGACGCCATAGACCACGGTCAGGTCGACCTCCTTGGCCGGGGCGGAGATCAATACCTTGTTGGCGCCGGCGTCCAGGTGTTTGGACGCCGATTCCCTGTTGTTGAAGAAGCCGGTGCATTCCAGGGCCACGTCGACGCCCAAATCTTTCCACGGCAGGTTGGTCGGATCGCGTTCGGCCGTCACCTTGATGAGCCCGGTGCCGACATCCATGCTGTCGCTGTCGATTACGATTTCGTTGGCCAGCGTGCCGTGAACGGAATCGTATTTCAGCAGATGGGCGTTGATTTCCACGGAGCCGAGGTCGTTGATGCCGACGACTTCCACGTCGTCGCGCTTCGATTCCATGATCGCGCGCAGGACCAGTCTGCCGATCCGGCCAAATCCGTTGATAGCTACTCGTACCGCCATTTTTGAGGCCTCCCTAAAAATATACCGGGATCGGTTTTTCCCGGTATCATTCCGTCCCTGGTTCTGAAAACGCCACCGTCATCATCATCGGGCCTTCGGGCCTTCAGAGCGATTGAATTCGTGTTGCCGCACCATCTAGGGAAAGGCCGCTTACGTCAATCGGATTCTTGCGCCGCGAAGACTTGGGGCCGAGCCGGTGCAAGAAAGGGTTTTGGGTTATATATCAAATGGCTATAGTGACTTGTTGCGACAAAGATTGACGTAACAAAGGGGGTCGTCCTATCCTGCCTCAAGGCCCGGCGCGGGACCGGAGAGACCCCTTTGGGGGAGTCCCGGGAAAGGATAAAGGGTGAAAAAACCGAATCTGAAAAAACCGTCCAAGGTAGAACGCGCCAGGACCCGTCTTGACGGCGCCGTGACCCGGCTGGAAAAAGCCCTGGACCGGCGCCTTGATTCGCTTCCCGACGGCGCCGGGAAACCGGCCGCCGAGACTCCCTCGGCGTTGGTCGAGGAACTGGAAAGCCTGCGCGATGAAAATGCCAACCTCAAGGGGCTCAACGAAATCGTAACCACCCGCCTCGATGCCGCCATCGGCCGGCTGAGGACGGCGATCGGGGATTAGGACAGGAACTAGGACGAAAGCATGGCCCAAGTCTCGGTCACCATTGACGGACGGAAATACCAGATCGTTTGCGACGACGGTCAGGAAGCGCATCTTTCCCGGCTGGGAACCTATGTCGACAACCGGGTCAGCGAACTCATCGCCGCCGTCGGCAAGGCGGACGAGGCGCAGATTCTGGTGATGGTTTCGCTTTTGATGGCCGACGAACTGTCCGATGCCTATGCGGAATTGGAGGTTGCCCGGACGGCGGATAAGGGCGTCGTCGCGTTAATAAACGCCGAAGAATCCCTGAGCGCCGATATCGAGGATTTGGCCAATCGCATAGAGAATATTGCCGAACGTCTGGAACAGGCTTAAATTCATCCATTAGGGCGGTCGCTACCCCGTTCGTTAGGTTGATCATCCCTGGGGCTTTCGATACCTCGGGAGCTGTCCCTGTCAGGCCCGTGGGTTTGGTATACGGCGCCCACCTGCACAAGCAGGCCACAGAGGATATCCTTCCAACGGCTGGGTGGGGCCGCCCTAGCTTTTATCCGTTTCCTCCTTGGTATTACCGGCGTTCTCCTTTCATGGCCGCTGAAGACGAAAAACAGGAATTGCGACGCACCGCCCGGGAAACCCGCCGCGCCGCCCACGCCGCGGGGTGGGAAGCGGCGGAACGCCTTGCCGCCAACTTTCACCGGGCCAAGACCGGTTTCGGCGAACAGGGACCCTCGGCCATCATCGCCGGCTATTGGCCGATGGCCGATGAAATCGACGTGCGGCCCTTGCTGGCGGCACTCCATGACCAAGGCCGGACCATCGTCTTGCCGGTCGTCGCCGGCTCGGGCAAGCCGCTGATTTTCCGCCGTTGGCAGCCGGAAATGGCGTTGCAAGTCGGAATCTTCGGCACCCGTCATCCCGGGGCCGAGGCGGCGGAGGAAGTTCCCGGACTGCTGCTCGTGCCATTACTGGCTTTCGACGGCCGGGGTGCGAGGTTAGGGTGGGGCGGCGGTTTCTACGATCGCACCCTGGCCCATTTAAGGGCCGCCGGGCCGGTGATCGCCGTCGGTGTCGCCTATCACGGGCAACGGGTGGAACGGGTGCCGCAATCGCCGGAGGACCAGCCCCTGGACTGGATCGTTACCGACGAGGACGTGTTCGAGATAGGTTGATCCAAGTGGCCTGTATCACCTAAATTGTACCCCTACGACGGCCTTGCGAGGTTTCCGGCTAGGAGCGCGTCGCGCCATGGTGCCAACCCACCACAAGTGGCGCACGACGACGTCCGGAAGCCTCGCAAGGCCGCCCGAAGGGTCGCTTTTCCCGCCCCCTCGGGGCGTCGGGAACGCTTGACGATGTCCCCGCATCGCCTGCGCGCCCCCTCCTGCCGAGGAAACGGGAAAAGCGATCGTAGGGGTGCAATTTAGGTGATACAGGCCACTAGGTCATGACATGAAAATCCTGATTTGCGGCGACGTGGTGGGAAAGACGGGGCGGCGGGCGATCGACGAAAACCTGCCCGATCTTCGGCGCCGCCTGGAACTGGATTTCGTCATCGTCAACGGTGAAAACGCGGCCCATGGCTTCGGCATCACCGACAAGATCTGCGCGGCGTTCTATGCCGCCGGCGCCGACGTGATCACCAGCGGCAACCACATCTGGAACCAGCGCCAGATCATCAATTACATCGACGGCGACCCCCGGCTGCTCAGGCCGATGAACTATCCCGAAGGCACCCCCGGCGTCGGCACCGGCATTTTCGATACCAAGGACGGACGCAAGGTGATGGTCGTCCACCCCATGTGCCGGTTGTTCATGGATCCCCTGGACGATCCCTTCAAGGCCGTCGAGGAGGCGTTGAAGAACCACCGACTCGGCGCCACCGTGGACGCCATCATCGTCGACGTTCATGGCGAGGCGACCAGTGAAAAGCAGGCCATGGGCCATTTTCTCGACGGTCGGGTTTCGGCGGTCGTCGGCACCCACACCCACGCGCCGACGGCGGATACGCAAATCCTTGCCGGCGGCACCGCCTTTCAAACCGATATCGGCATGACCGGCGATTTTGATTCGGTGATCGGCATGAAGAAGGAACTGGCGACCAGCCGCTTTACCACCAAGATGCCGCAGGGGCGGCTTGAACCGGCGGAAGGGGAAGCGACGCTCTGTGCCGTCTATGTCGAGACCGACGACAGGACCGGGCTGACCCGGCACGTCGGTCCGTTGCGCCTGGGCGGGCGCCTCGCCGAGGCGTGGCCGCTTTAAGCCGCACCGTAAAATCCGTCTTTTCACAGCGTCCTTTCGGTCCCCGGCGCCGCCCAATTATTGACATATTGGTCTGACATTAAGGTGGACGGCGGCCGTGCGTTCACCTACTACATGTAGTATAAGCCGTCTTAAAATTTAAAGGATATAGGGGGCTAACCAGGAAACCATGGCCGGTCATTCAAAATTCAAGAACATCATGCACCGCAAGGGCCGCCAGGACGCCAAGCGGGGAAAGGTTTTCTCGAAGTTGATCAGGGAATTGACCGTCGCCGCCAGGGCGGGCTTGCCCGACCCGGACATGAACCCCCGGCTTCGCACCGCCATCGCCGCGGCCAGGGCCGCCAACATGCCATCCGACACCATGAACCGGGCGATCAAGAAAGCCAGCGGCGGCGATGACGACACCCACTACGAGGAAATCCGTTACGAGGGATACGGCCCCGGGGGCGTCGCCGTGATCGTCGAGGCGTTGACCGACAACCGCAACCGCACGGCAAGCGATCTCCGCGCCGCGTTCACCAAATACGGCGGCACCCTGGGCGAAAGCGGTTCCGTCAGCTTCATGTTCGAGCGCGTCGGCCTGATCGTTTACGGCGCTGATGCGGCCAGCGCCGACGACATGTTCGAGGCGGCCCTGGAAGCCGGCGCCTCGGATGTCGAGTCCTCCGGCGCCGGCTATGAGGTGACGTGCGGGCCGGACGATTTTTCCGCTGTCCGGGATGCCCTGGAGGCCAGGTTCGGAAACGCCGAGAACGCCAGGCTGGACTGGAAGCCCCAAAACGCCGTTGCCGTCGACGAAGACACCGCCGGCACGCTGTTGAATCTTCTCGACGCCCTTGACGACAACGACGACGTGCAGCGGGTGGCGGCTAACTTCGATGTCGCCGAGGACGTGCTCGAACGGTTGAGCGCCTAGGAAAACCAATGGACCCCCGAGGGATTCCATGACCATGAACAGGAGGACACCATTCGACTGATCGGCATTGACCCGGGGCTCCGCCATACCGGCTGGGGCGTGATCAAGGCCAGCGGCAACCGCCTCGGCCATGTCGCCGACGGCGTCATCAGGACGGATTCGAGATTGCCGTTGGCGGACCGGCTGGTGCAGTTGCAGACCGGCCTGACGGAAATCATCGAACGGTTCCGTCCCCTTGAGGCCGCGGTCGAGGAGACCTTCGTCAACAAGAACGCCGCCTCGACGCTGAAACTGGGCCAGGCCCGGGCGATTGCGCTTGTGGTGCCGGCAAGCGCCGGGCTCCGCGTCGCCGAATATTCGCCCAACCTGATCAAGAAAACGGTCGTCGGCGCCGGGCACGCGGCCAAGCAACAGGTACATATGATGGTCAAGACTCTATTGCCCGGATCGACGATCAAGACCGCCGACGCGGCCGACGCGCTGGCGGTCGCCATCTGCCATGCCCATCACCGCTCAAGCCCCCAGGCGGCGGCTTCCCTGGCGCTGGCGGCGGAGGCGGCGCCATGATCGCCAAGCTCAAGGGCCTGATCGACAGCCTTGGCGAGGACTGGGCCGTCATCGACGTCGGCGGCGTCGGGTATCTGGTGTTCTGTTCCGGCCGCACGCTGGGCCGCCTCGGCGTCGGCGAGGGGGCGGAGGTCATGGTCGAAACCCATGTCCGCGAGGACCACATCCACCTCTATGGCTTCATCGATGCCGTCGAACGCGACTGGTTCCGTCTTCTGACAACCGTCCAAGGCGTAGGCGCCAGGGTGACGCTCGGCCTGTTGACGGTGTTGTCGCCGGACGAACTGGTGCAAGCCATTGCCGCCGCCGACAAGGCGGCCATTACCCAGGCCCCCGGCGTCGGCCCGAAGCTGGCGACCCGTATCCTCAGCGAATTGAAGGACAAGGTCGGAACCGTTGCCCTCGCCGTGGCGGCGGGCGGTCAACCGGCGGCCGGGATAGAAGGGGTAGGAGGGGCGGTATCCGACGCCGCATCGGCCCTGGTCAATCTCGGCTACCAGCCGTTCCAGGCCTTGAGCGCCGTCAGCCGCGCCGCCGGCCGGCTCGGCGAGGGCGCCGATGTCGAGGCCCTGATCCGGGGCGGCCTAAGCGAACTGGCCCCCGTCGATGCCAGAGGGAGCGTTTAAATGAGTGACGGCAACCGCATGGTCGCGGCCGCCGAGGCGGTCGAGGACAAATTGGAAGATAAATTGGAAGACGGGGCCGGAACCGGGCTGCGCCCGCAACGGCTCGACGATTTCATCGGTCAGGAACAGATATGCGGGAACCTGTCGGTCTTCGTCGCCGCCGCCGCCAAGCGCGGCGAAGCCATGGACCATGTGCTTTTTCACGGGCCGCCCGGGCTCGGCAAAACGACCCTGGCGCAGATCGTCGCCCATGAGCTCGGGGTCGGCTTTCGCGCCACGTCGGGGCCGGTGATCGCCAAGGCCGGCGACCTGGCGGCCATCCTCACCAACCTGCAGCCCCGGGAAATATTGTTCATCGATGAAATCCACCGCCTTAACCCGGTGGTCGAGGAAATCCTCTATCCGGCGATGGAGGATTTTAAGCTCGACCTGATCATTGGCGAAGGACCGGCGGCGCGCTCGGTGCGCATCGACCTGCCGCCGTTCACCCTGGTCGGGGCGACGACGCGCTCGGGCCTGATTACGTCGCCCTTGCGCGAACGGTTCGGCATTCCCCTGCGGGTGTCGTTCTATTCGGACCAGGAACTGGAGCAGATCGTCGTCCGCGGCGCCGGGTTGCTGAACATGGACCTGACGGCCGACGGGGCCCAGGAAATTGCCCGCCGGTCCAGGGGAACGCCCCGGGTCGCCGGGCGTTTGCTGAGAAGGGTCCGTGACTTCGCCGACCTGGACGGCGACGGCAAGGTCGACGCCAAGGTCGCCGATCAGGCGCTCAACCGGCTGGAGGTGGACGGGCGCGGCCTGGATGCCATGGATCGGCGGTATCTCGGTTGCATCGCCGAAAAGTTCGGTGGCGGCCCGGTTGGCGTCGAGACGCTGGTGGCCGCCCTTTCCGAGGAACGAGATACCATCGAGGAGGTGATCGAACCCTACCTCATTCAGCAGGGGTTTTTGATGCGCACGCCCCGCGGCCGGGCCTTGGGGACGGAAGCGTTTAGGCATTTGGGCTTGGCGGAACCGGAAGGCATCGCCCAACTGGAGTTGATCGGCGGAATCGAGGACGATGAATAAGCCCACCTCAGGTGCCTCCCCGGAGGGAATCCACGTATATCCGGTCCGCGTCTATTACGAGGACACGGATGCCGCCGGCATCGTCTATTACGCCAACTATCTGAAATACGCCGAACGGGCGCGCACCGAGATGCTTCGCGACCTCGGCACCGAAAACGCCCGGTTGATGGAAACCGAAGGGCTGGCCTTCGCCGTCCGGCGGTGTGAGGTGGATTTTTTCAAACCGGCCAGGCTCGACGACCTGCTGTCGGTCGAAACCCGTTTAATCGACGTCGACGGCGCCTCGTTGGTCGCCGATCAACGGGTAAAGCAGGACAACGCCGAACTGGTGCGCATGGAACTGAAACTCGCCTGCATGTCCCTTGACGGCCGGCCGGCCAGGCTGCCGGCGGCGGTCAAATCCCGGCTCGAGGAATTCCGGGGAAATGTTCATTCGAAAAAACAATAAGGCTGATTGATGGAAAACCAAGTCATTGAAGCGGCGACCCTGGCCGGCTCGGTCGAAGACCTGGATTTTTCTGTTTGGGCGCTGTTTCTGCGTGCCGACCCGATCGTCAAATCGGTGATCGTGTTGCTGCTGGTGGCTTCGATATGGTGTTGGGCGATCATCATCGACAAAGTCGTCGGCCTACGCCGGCTGAGCGCCCGTTCGACCGAATTCGAACAAGCTTTCTGGTCGGGCAATTCCCTTGACGACCTTTATGAACGGATCGCCAGCCAACCCCGAGACCCGATGTCGGCGGTGTTCGTCGCCGCCATGCGCGAATGGCGGCGAACGCCGACGCACGGCGGCCCGGAAGGGGATTCCCGGGTCGGGGTCGGCGACCGCATCGACCGGGTGATGCAGATTACCATGGCCCGTGAAATGGACCGGGCCGAACGGAATATGACTTTTCTGGCGACCACGGGGTCGACGGCGCCTTTCATCGGGCTTTTCGGCACCGTCTGGGGAATCATGAACAGCTTTCAGTCGATCGCCATTTCCAAGAACACCAGCCTGGCCGTCGTTGCGCCGGGAATTGCCGAAGCCCTTTTTGCCACCGCGCTTGGACTTCTGGCCGCCATACCGGCGGTGGTCGCCTACAACAAGCTGACCAAGGACATGGACCGATATGCCGGCCGTCTCGACAGTTTCGCCGGGGAATTCTCAGCCATTCTGTCGCGCGAGATGGAAGGGAAAAAGTAGGCCGTTATGGCATTTCAAACGCACAGGTCGAACGGGAATTTAAAAAGCCGCATCCGCACGCCGCCGATGTCCGAAATCAATGTCACCCCCATGGTCGACGTGATGCTGGTGCTGTTGATTGTCTTCATGGTGACGGCGCCGTTCCTGACCGTCGGCGTGCAAATCGACCTTCCGAAGACCAAGGCCAAGATTCTCCAGGGTCAGGACGAACCGCTGGCCATCACCATCGACGCCCAGGGACAGGTCTATCTTCAGGATACGGAAATCGACCTCGAAGGGCTTGTTCCCCGGCTGCGCGCCATCACCTCCAACAATCCCGACGTTCGGATATTCGTGCGCGGCGATGCGTCGATCAATTACGGCCGGGTCATGGAGGTGATGGGGACCGTCAACGCCGCCGGATACAAGAAAGTGGCGCTGGTGACCCAGCAACAGAAAAAGCGCCGCCGGAAGAAAAATAGCCGACGCTAGATTTTCCAGGGATTTTCCATGCGTGACGCGCTTGTATATTCGGTTTTGTCTCATGCCGTGATCATGGTGATCGGGTATTTCGGCCTGCCTTATATCCAGCGCGAACCGGCCTTGACCGATACCCCGATCATGATCGAAATCGTCAATGTGTCCGAATTGACCAACGCCCCGCCGCCGAAGCCGAAGCCGGAAAAGAAACCGCAACCGAAAGCCGAAAAAAAACCGCCGCCGCCTCCGAAAAAGCCGCCCAAGACGGCGACCCCGCCGCCGCCCCCGCCGGCCAAGGACCCCGAGGTCGCCGCCTTGCCCGCGGAACCGAAACCGAAGGCCAAGCCAAAACCGAAACCGAAACCGGAAGCCAAGCCGAAGCCGAAACCGATACGCAAGCTGGCCAAGGCCAAGCCCCGGCACAAGCCGAAACCCCCGGACGCCTTTACCTCGGTGTTGAAGACGGTGGAAAAATTGAAGAACCGGCGGCCGCCGAAGGAAAAGAAGAAAGAGGATAAAAAGCCTGAAAAGAAAGAGGCTTTCGAACAGCAGATGGCGCAGGCGTTGATGTCCCGGACGGCGCCTCACGACCTGTCGCGGGCGTTGGCGATCAGCGAGATTGATCTGGTCCGTCAGCAGATCAGGGAGTGTTGGAGCCTGCCCGCCGGGGCCAAGGAAGCCGAGAATTTAAGCATCGAAATAAGGATGGCCATGAACCCGGACGGCACCGTGCGCCAGGCCCGCATTCTCGACCAAGGGCGGCTGAAAAGCGATCCGTTTTTCCGCGCCGCCGCCGAAAGCGCCTTAAGGGCGGTCTTGAATCCGCGTTGCAATCCGCTCAAGCTACCCCCGGAAAAATATCAACAATGGCAAAACATGATCTTGATTTTCGATCCCAGGGATATGTTCTAGGCATGATGATCTCAGAACGACTTTTTCACCGCCGCGGTTGGCGAATTGTGCTGTGCTCACTGGCGTGGTTGTGGCTGGCGGCCGCCACCACGGCGGCCAGGGCCGAGCTCAGGATCGATATTACCCAGGGCACGGTCGAACCGCTTCCCATCGCCATCACCGATTTCGTCGGTTCCACCGCCAGCGAGATTCAATATGGACGGGATGTATCGAGAGTCATCGCCGGCGATCTTGAACGCTCGGGCCTGTTCCGCCCCATCGACAAACGGGCCTTCATCCAGACCGCGATTGCACTGCAAACGCTGCCCCGTTTCGGGGATTGGCGGGTGATCAACGCCCAGGCCCTGGTCCAGGGGCAGGCACGGATTGTCCAGGGCGGCCAATTGAGGATCGAGTTCCGGCTTTGGGACGTTTTCGCCGAACAGCAGATGGTGGGGCTGGCTTACGTTACCGTCAGCGAAAATTGGCGCCAGGTCGCCCACATCATCGCCGACGCCATCTATAAGCGGATTACCGGCGAGGACGGTTATTTCAATACCCGCATCGTTTACATTTCCGAATCCGGGCCGCAGAACAGGCGCATCAAGCGCCTGGCGATCATGGACCAGGACGGCGAAAACCATAAGTTCCTGACCGAAGGCGAAGCGCTGGTTCTGACGCCCCGGTTTTCACCGACCCTTCAGGAGATCACCTATCTGTCGTTCTACGGCAACCTTCCCCGGGTCTACATTTTCAATATCGACACCGGCCGCCAAGAGGTGCTGGGCGATTTCCCGGGCATGACCTTCGCGCCGCGTTTTTCCCCGGACGGCAAGAGGGTGATCATGAGCATGGCCAAGGACGGCAATTCGGAAATCTACACCATGGATCTCAGGACCCGGACGGTTAGGCAATTGACCTTTCATTCGGCGATCGACACCTCACCCAGCTATTCCCCGGATTCCCGCCAGATCATCTTCAATTCCGACCGCGGCGGCACGCAGCAGCTTTACATCATGGACGCTTCCGGACGCGGGGTCAGGAGGATCAGCTACGGCAAGGGCCGTTACGCGACGCCGGTCTGGTCTCCGCGCGGAGATCTGATCGCCTTTACCAAGATACTCAGCGGCCGGTTTTACATCGGCGTCATGCGGGTGGACGGAAGCGGTGAGAGGCTTCTGGCCGAGGATTTCCTAGTCGAGGCGCCGACCTGGGCTCCCAATGGGCGGGTGTTGATGTTCTTTCGCCAGGAAAGGACGACAAAGGATGGCGGGGGCGGGCGGTCCCGGCTTTATTCCATTGACCTGACCGGCCATAACGAACGCGAGATTCTGACCCCCATAGACGCTTCCGACCCGGCGTGGTCGCCGATCATCCGTTAGAGGTTTTTTTAAATGTATGTATTAAGGTCCAAACTCATTCAGGCTCCCGCCAGGGATTTGGCGCAAATGGCGCGGGATCGCGTCCTGCGTCCTCGAATATGCGAGGCATGTCCTTCGTCCTCACTCCTAATCCCCCGCCATTTCCGCCAAACCAAAGCTCGCAACCTGAATGAGTTTGGACCCTAAATCCGCTGGTTGACAAAAAAAGCTTGGAATTGGCCATTTTACTCTTTAATACATGTAATTAGTGACCAATTCGGCCAAACAGTTTTTGTCCGCGCATTGGCGCGATGCCTTTTTAATTCACTATGTCCCGGTGAATGTCCCGGTGATGGAGAATTCAATGCGTTTTAAGATTTTGGGCCTAATGGCGGCCGTGGCACTCGTCGCCGCATGTGAAACCGGGCCGGAAGGTGGCGCGGGCGCCGGTGGCGCCGGTGCGAAACCGGTTGAAACCTTCACCGCTCCTCTTGGTGTGTTGGTGAAGCCAGGGTCTCAGGAAGACTTGGTGGTCAATGTCGGCGACCGCGTTTTCTTCGACTTCGACAAGTTCAACCTCAAGGCCGACGCCCGCAAGACCCTTGAGAAACAGGCTGCCTGGATGAAGGCCAATCCCTCGGTAACCGTCACCGTCGAAGGCCACGCCGACGAACGCGGCACCCGCGAGTACAACTTGGCCCTGGGTGAAAGGCGCGCCAATTCCGTTAAGGATTATTTGGCCGCGCTTGGCGTCAATTCGGCGCGCATGAAGACCATATCCTACGGCAAGGAACGCCCTGTCGCTTCCGGCTCTAACGAGACGGCCTGGAGCCAAAACCGCCGTGGCGTAACCAAGGTTACCGGGGCCGGCACCTAACAGCGACGCCACCACCGGAAAAGTTTTGGCGTTTGTCCTGCCGGCGGCAGTCGGGATGGGCAAGCGCCATAATTTTGCCTAGAATAGTTCCCATCATGTCGCCACGACAGAGCCACAAAGTCTGGGCGCGAAGCCCGGGCACGAAGACGGCTTGCGGGTCATTTTTGCATGAGGACCGAAACATGAATTACTGGCGCCAATGGATGGATGGGCGGATGGATGGGCCATTCGGCGAAAGAATCCGCCTTTGGACGGGCGGCACGCTTGTCGCCGTGTTGGTGGTTGCCGCGTCCTTGGCCACTCCCGTTGGTGCGCAAAACACCGGCGACCTGAAGGTGATGCTGGAGCGGATGGAGCGCCTGGAAAGGGATATCCGGACGCTCAACCTTTCGCTTTCCCGAGGCCGCCCCGTGACGCCAACCGTAAGCGGCGCCAAACCCGTTGCGGCGGCTCCTAGGGCAGGTCCCGGTGGCGCCGCCGCCGGGGGGGAAGGCGGCCCCGCCCTGGCCCGCATGGAGGTCCGTCTCTCGGCGCTGGAGGCAGACCTGCGCTCGGCCACCGGAGCCATGGAGCAGTTCGACTTTCAAATCGGCGGGATCAAAAAGCGCCTCGATAAGCTGGTGGCCGACATGGATTACCGCTTAAGTGTCCTCGAAGGCCGCGCCCAAGGCCAACCCGGCGCGGTTTCAGGCGCCCGGACCGCCGCCCCGCCACGGCTTAGCGCCGCGCCGTCGCCACCGCCGGTGCAAAAGATCATCCCCGGGCAAGCGGGCGGCTTCGCGGCCCCGCCCAGAACCCTGGGGACAGTTTCTCAATCCTTCCTGTCTGCCGCGACCCCGCCTTCTTCGGCAAAGGGACCCGGGCAAAAATCCGCCCCCGCGGCCCTGGCGCCAGCGCGAAGACCCGCTCCCGCGGCCCCGGCCCCAACCGCTTCGACGGCGGCCACCGGTGTCCTGCCGCCAGGTACGGCGAAGGAGCAATACAGCTATGCCTTCGGTCTTTTGCGCCAAGCCAATTACGACAAGGCGGAATTGGCGTTGCAGGAATTCGTCAATCTACATCCAAAGGAACCGTTGGCCAGTAACGCCCGGTATTGGCTGGGTGAAACCTTTTACGTTCGTGCCGCCTATGTGCAGGCGGCGGAGGTATTCCTGGAGGGCTATCAGGCCGACCCGAAAGGACCGAAGGCGCCGGATTCCCTGTTGAAGCTCGGCATGTCGCTGGGCGGGCTCGATAAGAAACGCGAAGCCTGCGCGGCGTTCAAGAAATTACTCAAGGATTTCCCGGATGCCCCGGCGGGAGTCAAGAACACCGTCACCCGCGAGAAACAGAAATACGGCTGTTCCTGATGGCCGCCGACCCGTTTCAGCCCGGTGACGCGACGATCCCCCTTTCCGACGGCGCCTTCGACCGGATGATGGACGGGCTCGGGCCCTTCGAGGCCCGGCCGTGTGTGGCGGTTGCCGTTTCCGGCGGCGCCGACAGCCTTTGCCTGGCGGTTTTGGCAAACCGTTGGGCCGAACGGCGGGGAGGAAACATCACCGCCTTGACCGTCGATCACGGTCTGCGCCCCGAGGCGGCCGAGGAAACCCGGCGCCTCGGCCTGTGGCTGGATGCTCTATCCATCGAACATCGGATCCTTCCCTGGACGGGGCCCAAGCCCCGGACGGGGGTGCAGGCGGCGGCCAGACGGGCGCGTTATGATTTGATGAATTCCTGGTGCCGGAAAGCCGGCGTTTTGCATCTATTGTTGGCCCACACAAGGGACGATCAGGCCGAAACCATGCTTCTCCGGCTCGGCGCCGGCAGCGGCGCCGACGGGCTGGCATCCATGTCGGCGATCCGGGAAACTCCCGATGTCCGGCTGCTGCGGCCGTTTTTGGAGGTGCCGAAAACGGTCCTGGTGGCGACCCTCGGGGCCGAGTGCCAAGCGTGGATCGAAGACCCGTCCAACCGGGACGTCAAATTCGCCCGTATCCGCGTCCGCCAGGCCTTAGAGGACGCCGACATCCGCACAGAGGCGCTGGCCCGGACGGCGCACCGCTTCGGGCGCGCCCGGGCAGCGTTGGAGGCGGCGGCTTCGCAGGTTCTGGCCTGCTCGGCCCGGGTGCATCCGGCGGGGTTCGCGCACCTCGACCGCGCCCGGCTTGAGCACGCCCCGGAAGAGGTTTCCCTGAGGGCGTTATCCAGGGTCATTGCCGCCATCGGCGGACGCGACCACGGACCCCGGCTGGTTAAGCTGGAGCGCCTTCATGGGGAAATGTTTAGCGCTGCCGCCAACCCCGCCGGACCCGCCCGCGCCCCCGCCTCCCCCTTCGCCGGGACGCTGGGAGGCTGCCGTATCATTTCCGAGGGCGGGAAATTTCTCATCTGCCGGGAAGTCCGGGGACTCCCCGATTCAATGTCTGTCTACCCCGGACAACGGCTGGCATGGGATGGCCGTTTCTTGATCCGTTTTGGTGACTTCGAAAGTGGGGCGGAAGCCGACCTCAGGCTCGCGAGTCTGGATTCCCGGGGATGGTCGGAAATCGTCCGGATTCGTCCCGACCTGCGGGCCGGCCCCGTTCCCGGCCCGGCCCGGGGCAGCCTGCCGGCCTTGTTCGACGAGGACGGCGTTCTCGCGGTGCCGCACCTGGGCTTTGATCGCCGGCAAGACATTGATGTCAAAAATACTTCGGACTCCGGGAGGGCCCCGGAAGCGGGCCCTGAATTGGCGGGAATCCGGTTTTGTCCACCCCAGGCCCTGTCAAGTGTGGGGTTTTTCTTGCGTTCCGTACCTGACATACTATCTCATTAGGGCAGAAACGGCGGATAAGCCTTCCGCCGCCGCGTTTTTTGATGCCCCCAGGAGGAGTGAAACTTGAACTTCAGTCGAAATATGGCGCTGTGGCTGGTCATCGCGCTTTTGGTGTTCGCCTTGTTCAACCTATTTCAGGGGACAACGCAGCGCGGCCAGGAATTGCCGTTGGCGTTTTCCGACTTCCTGACTTCCGTCGAAGCCGGTGACATCCGCGATGTCACCCTTCAGGGGCCCAGCGTCACCGGTCATTACCGTGATGGGCGCAACTTCACCACCTATGCCCCGGACAACGCCAATCTGGTGCCGGTCCTGACCAAGTACGGAGTACGCATCAGCGCGCTTCCCTACGACGACGATTCGCCGACGTTGTTCTCGATCCTCATTTCCTGGTTCCCGATGCTGTTGCTGATCGGGGTGTGGATATTCTTCATGCGCCAGATGCAGTCCGGCGGCGGCAAGGCCATGGGCTTCGGCAAGTCACGGGCCCGGCTGTTGACCGAAAGCACCGGCCGGGTGACGTTCGAAGACGTCGCCGGAATCGACGAAGCCAAGCAGGAGCTTGAGGAAATCGTCGATTTCCTCAAGGACCCGCATAAATTCCAGCGCCTCGGTGGCAAGCTCCCCAAGGGGTGCCTGCTGGTCGGGCCGCCGGGCACCGGCAAGACCCTGTTGGCCCGCGCCATCGCCGGCGAAGCCAACGTGCCCTTCTTCACCATTTCCGGTTCCGACTTCGTCGAAATGTTCGTCGGCGTCGGTGCGTCCCGCGTCCGCGACATGTTCGAGCAGGGCAAGAAGAACGCGCCGTGCATCATCTTCATCGACGAGATCGACGCCGTCGGCCGCCACCGCGGCGCCGGGCTCGGCGGCGGCAACGACGAACGCGAGCAGACCCTGAACCAGCTTCTGGTCGAAATGGACGGATTCGAAACCAACGAAGGCGTAATCCTGATCGCCGCCACCAACCGGCCCGACGTGCTCGACCCGGCGCTGCTTCGCCCCGGGCGCTTCGACCGCCAGGTGACGGTGCCGAACCCGGATATCCTCGGCCGCGAAAAGATCCTCAAGGTTCATATGCGCAAGATCCCGCTGGCGCCCGACGTGAACGCCCGGGTCATCGCCCGCGGCACGCCCGGGTTCTCGGGCGCCGATCTGGCCAATTTGGTCAACGAGGCGGCGCTGTTGGCGGCCCGGGTCGGCAAGCGCGTCGTCACCATGCAGGAATTCGAGGACGCCAAGGACAAGGTGATGATGGGGTCCGAGCGCCGGTCCATGGTCATGACCGAGGACGAGAAGAAGCTCACCGCCTATCACGAAGCCGGCCACGCGCTTGTCGGCCTGAAGGTGCCGAAGCACGATCCGCTGCACAAGGTGACGATCATTCCGCGCGGCCGGGCGTTGGGTATCACCATGAGCCTTCCGGAACGCGACCGGCTGAGCTTTTCCAAACTCGAACTCGAATCCATGCTGGCGGTGATGTACGGCGGGCGCATCGCCGAGGAACTGGTATTCGGCGAGGAAAACATCACCACCGGCGCCGGCAACGACATCCAGCAGGCGACCAGTTGGGCCCGGCGCATGGTCACCGAGTTCGGGTTCTCCGACAAGCTGGGGCGGCTGCGCTACTCCGACAACGAGGAGGAAATCTTCCTCGGCCATTCGGTGACGCGGCAAAAGCACGTTTCCGACCAGACCGCGGCCCTGATCGACGAAGAGGTCCGGCGTTTGATCGACGAGGCGGAAAATACGGCGCGCACGATTTTGACCAGGGACCGCAAGGAACTGGAAATCATCGCCAAGGCGTTGCTGGAATACGAGACCCTTACCGGCGACGAGGTGGGTGTCCTGCTTCGCGGTGAATCCATCGTCCGGCCCGAAGACGAGCCCCCCGCCGAAGGCGGTTTCAAGTCCTCCGTGCCGTCGGCCGGGAAGCCCAAGAAAAGCAAGGGCGCCCCGGGGATGGACCCGGAACCCCAGCCCGAGTCCTGACCGGGCCGGGAATTTTTCCATGAACAGCGCCACCGAAGCGGCGCCATCGTTCGCCGGGCTTTCGCTCGACAAACCCCGTCTGTTCGGCGTTATCAACGTCACTCCCGACAGTTTCTCCGACGGCGGCGAGGTGCTGGCGCTCAGTGACGCGCTGAAGCGTGGGCGGGCGATGCTCGACGATGGCGCCGATATCCTCGATGTCGGGGGCGAATCCACCCGCCCGGGGGCCGAGCCGGTCAGCGCCGAGGAAGAACTGGCCCGCGTGGTGCCGGTGGTCGAGGGGCTGTCGGAAATGGGGGCCCTGGTGTCCATCGATACACGCCGGGCCGAGGTCATGGCGGCGGCCATCGACGCCGGCGCCGGAATCGTCAACGACGTCACGGCCTTGACCGGCGACGGGGATTCCCTGGGCCTGGTTGCCGATAGGGGGGTGGCGGTGGTGCTCATGCACATGCAGGGTGAACCCGGCACCATGCAGGACAATCCTCAATACGAAAACGCCGCCGAAGACGTGTTTGGTTATCTCAAGGCCCGCGTCGAAGCATGCGAAGAGGCCGGCATCCCCCGGGGCCGGATCGCCGTCGACCCCGGTATCGGCTTCGGCAAGACGGTGGATCACAACCTGGAGATTTTGAACCGGCTCGATATTTATGACGAGCTGGGTCTGCCGGTGTTGCTGGGCGTTTCGCGCAAGAGCTTCATCGCCAAGCTGAGCCGCGGCGAAACCCCGAAAGACCGCGTCCCCGGTTCGCTCGCCGCCGTGCTTGCCGCCTGGGCCCAAGGGGTGCGGATGTTCCGGGTCCACGACGTCGCCGAAACCCGGCAAGCCCTGGCGTTGGCCCAGGCCATCGGGGAAGCCTGAAAGGAATTGAAATAAAACGTGACGCCCGGAATTAACGGGTTTGTAATATGAACACCGCAAGGTTGTCCCCTGAGGGCTTGCGAAGGGATTGAATTGTATGACGGCAAAGCTTTTCGGAACCGACGGCATCCGCGGCACGTCGAATACCGAACCGATGACCGCCGAAACGGCGCTCCGGGTCGGCATGGCCGCGGCGGCGCGGTTCGTCCGCGGCGACCACCGCCATCAGGTGGTGATCGGCAAGGATACCCGGCTTTCGGGTTATCTGCTGGAACCGGCGTTGACCGCCGGCTTCATCTCCATGGGCATGGACGTGGTCCTGGTCGGGCCGATGCCGACGCCGGCCGTGGCCATGTTGACCCGGTCGTTGCGGGCCGATTTGGGAGTCATGATATCGGCCTCCCACAACCCTTATGAGGACAACGGCATCAAGTTGTTCGGCCCCGACGGTTACAAGCTTTCGGATGCCGACGAAGCCGAAATCGAGGCCCGGGTGAATTCCGACATGACCGGCGAGCGCGCCGGCGCGGCGAATCTGGGCCATGCCCGGCGCCTCGACGACGCGCGCGGGCGCTACAACGAATACGTCAAACAGACCTTTCCCCGGGGGCTCCGCCTCGACGGGCTCAAGATCGCCGTCGATTGCGCCAACGGGGCCGCCTATAAGGCGGCGCCGGAGGTCTTGTGGGAACTGGGCGCCGAGGTCGTCCCCATCGGCGTCGACCCCGACGGTTTCAACATCAACAAGGGCTGCGGGTCCACCGACACCGATTACATGCGCAGCCTGTCGATGGCCCATTCGGCGGACATTGGCCTGGCCTTCGACGGCGACGCCGACAGGGTCCTGATCTCGGACGAGAAGGGGGCGCTGGTGGACGGCGACCAGATTCTCGGCCTGATCGCCAAGGACTGGGCCGCGCAGGGCCGTCTTCGGGGCGGCGGCGTGGTGTCGACGGTGATGTCGAACCTGGGGCTAGAGCAGTACCTTTCCGGGATTGACCTGGAACTGATCCGCACCCGGGTCGGCGACCGCTATGTGGTCGAACGCATGCGCGAGGACGGCTACAACGTCGGCGGAGAGCAGTCCGGGCATATCGTGCTCAGTGATTATTCGACCACCGGCGACGGCCTGATCGCGGCGTTGCAGGTTTTGGCCGTCATCGTCGCCACCGGCAAACCGGCGAGCGAGGTTTGCCGGGTCTTCGAGCCGCTGCCCCAGGCGCTGAAAAACGTTCAATTCAACGGCGGCAAGCCGCTGGAAGACAAAGTCGTCCAGAAAGCCATTGCCGACGGCGAAGGCAGGTTGGGTAAAACGGGCCGGTTGTTGGTCCGCCCGTCCGGGACCGAATCGGTTATCCGGGTCATGGCCGAGGGCGAGGACGAAGCCGTGGTCGAATCGGTGGTCGGCGATATCGCCGTCGAGATCGAACGGGCCAGCCGTTGACATCCATCGGGCGGGGGCAGCCATGAAAGGGCGCGTGCTTGTCGTCGCCGGTTCCGATTCCGGCGGCGGCGCCGGAATCCAGGCCGACATCAAGACGATCACGGCATTGAACGGGTTTGCCATGACCGCCATTACCGCGCTCACGGCACAGAACAGCATCGGCGTTGCCGGCGTTCTTAAAACCCCGCCCGGGTTCGTCGCCGATCAAATCCGGGTGACGCTGGAGGACCTGGGCGCCGATGCGGTCAAGACCGGCATGATGGCCGACGCGCCGATCATCGAGGCCGCCGCCGAGGCGCTTGAGGAGCACGCGGGCGGCGTTCCATGGGTCGTCGACCCGGTGATGTTCTCGTCCGCCCGGGACCGGCTGCTTGACGAAGACGCGGCCGAAGCCATGAAGGCGCGGCTGGTTTCCAGGGCGGCGCTGGTCACCCCCAACATGGCGGAAGCGGAGGCGCTTTCGGGGCGCCCGGTGACAACCGTCGCCGACATGGAAGACGCCGGCCGGGCTTTGTTGGATTTGGGCGCCGGGGCGGCGCTGGTGACGGGCGGCCATTTGGGTGGCGATGCCGTCACCGACGTCCTGGTCGCCGCCGGCGGCGCCGAACGTTTCGAAAGCCCCCGGATCGACACTCCCCATATCCACGGCACCGGCTGCACCCTGGCATCGGCCGTCGCCATCGGCCTGGCGCAGGGGATGGAGTTGAGGGATTGCGTCATCCGCGCCCGGAATTACATCATCGAAGCCATCCGTTCGGCGCCCGGTTACGGTAGCGGCCACGGACCGCTGAACCATGCCCATACGGTGAGGCCTTTTGGCGATGGCTCCGACGCGACGTGATCTATTGCGGCCACTTGCGGGCTGCATGCAGGACCACGATGATTTGGATTGTCTCTCCCACGGCCTTGTAGACAACGAGAAAAGGCGTATCCGGGATGATCAGTTCCCGGGTATGAGGGAGACGGCCGGGCCGTCCTTGCCCGGGGAAGTCGTTCAGGCTCTCGACACGGCGCAGGATCGCCGAAGCCACTTTCGCCGCCGCTCTTGGGTTGTGTTGTTCAATATAGGCACGGAGGTGCTTCAGGTCTTCGATGGCGGTCGGCGACCAGACGATCTTCATCCAGGCGGCTCACCCTCGTCGGACGTGCCCCACCGGGAGAGCCAGGCGGCAACGTCCTCGTGGGCGACCGATTTGCCGGCTCCCAACTCCGCCAATCCCTCTTGAACCCGCTCGACCTGCCATGCCTGGGCCTCCAGGTAGGCATCCAGGGCTTGCTCCAAGTGCCACGAGCGGGGCCGGTCCGTCGCCCTGGCCAGCTTGTCGATGGCGCGGGCCTTCTTCGGATCAACCCGGACCGAAAGAGTATCGTTTGACGGCATATTCGACCTCAATGTTTACATTATATATTTTGTATACGAAACTCCATCCAAGTCAAGTCGATTGGCGAAACCCAATCAGGCTGCCTGGACGGCCACGGGGAGCCGTCCTAGTCTAATTGAATGCCATGCATCAGGAACGGGCATCTCATGCTGTGAAAGATATCACCCTCGAACAACTCGAATCGGCCCGCGCCGTGGTTGCCCGCCACATGGCGCCGACGCCGCACATCCGCTGGCCGTTGCTGGTCTCCAGGACCGGCGCCAAGGTCTGGGTCAAGCACGAGAACCACACCCCCATCGGCGCCTTTAAAATTCGCGGCGGCCTCAATTACATGAACAAGCTGAAATCCGAGCAACCCGACTGCCCCGGGGTCATCACCGCGACCCGCGGCAACCACGGCCAAAGCGTCGCCTTGGCCGCGTCCTTGGCCGGGCTCCCGGCGACGGTCCTGGTGCCGTTCGGCAACAACCCGGAAAAGAACGCCGCCATGAAGGCTTTCGGGGCCGACCTGATCGAACACGGCGCCGATTTCCAGGAGGCTTATGAACACGCCGGCGGGCTGGCGGCGGAAAAAGGGCTTCGCCCAATCCCGCCTTATCATCCGTGGCTGATCGAAGGCGTCGGCACCTATGCGCTGGAGTTCCTTTCCGCCGAGCCGGACCTGGACACCGTTTACGTGCCCATCGGCATGGGCTCGGGCATTTCGGGGCTGATCGCGGCCAGGGACGGCCTCGGCCTGACGACCAGGATCGTCGGCGTCGTCGCCGAAAACGCCCCTTGCTATGCGCTGTCGTTCGAGGCCGGCAAGCCGGTGGCGACCCATTCGTCGGATACCTTGGCCGACGGCATGGCCTGCCGGACGCCTGATGCGGCGGCGGTCGAGGTGATCCTCCGGGGCGCCGAGCGAATCGTCCAGGTGTCGGAGGACGAAATCCTCGCCGCCATGGGCCATTACTTCACCGATACCCATAACGCCGCCGAAGGCGCCGGCGCGGCGCCGCTGGCGGCGTTGATACAGGAGCGGGACAGAATGGCCGGCAGGAAGGTGGGGCTGATCCTGTCCGGCGGCAACGCCGACAGGGACCTGTTCACAAGGGCCCTGGAGCGGAAGTTGAAGGGGGACCGGCATTATACCAAGGATCAACCGAAAGGAAGGAAGCTGAAACAAAGCGACGGGAAACCCGATGGAATGGGCCGCCTTCAGAAATGGACCACCATTCTGGCCGGGTGCCTGATGCTGGCCTATCTGGTATGGCCATATGCATCCCTTACGAGGATTTACTTTTATCTAAAGGGAGGAGATGAAGCCCAGCTTCGACAACAGGTTGATTGGGCATCGTTGAGACAAGGGTTCCGGGAAGACCTCAACCGTTATGCCCAGGCCGAAGCTAGAGATTTATTGGGTGGCGGAGCAAAAGACAGCGGAGTCAGGCTTTCGCTGAGTTGGTCGTCGCTTTCCATCACCAATCAAATCGCCGATGTGCTGGCAACGCCAAGGGGCCTGATAGCGATTTTTGACAATTCCAAGGAGTTCCGATGTGTTCTCCGGGGTCTTGATCCCGGCCAAAAAGGGAGATCGCTAAAGAAATGCATGGAAAAAATCACCCCCGCTTCCAAGGGAGCCCGGTCCTATCCGGTTCAGGGGCCGAATATCATACGTTGGTACGAAAAACTGAATTACGCCTTCTTCACGGATCCGTTTACATTCCAACTCGATGTCATGCACGGGACCCTGAGGATGATTTTGGTTCTCGAACGCCAAGGAACGGGGTGGAAAGTCACCCGGATCACCCTACCGTTCAAGGAAATTATAAGCCAAGCTCCCTAACCCGGATATTTCATGAAGGGAACGGAATTTGCGGCGACCCTGTTTGTCCAAATCGGCGCAAGACCGTTCCGCCGGTCAAGGGTAGAAAAACGTCTCTTTTCGAAAAACGAAACCATCGGGGGAAATTATATTTCCCCCGGGAGACGATTACAGCACCGACTTCTTGCCGGTGTAGTCGCGCTTGACGCCGAAATATTCCTTCCATTGGCGCATGGCGCGCATGCCGGAATAGTACTCCTCGTCCGGGGTGCCGACGGGATAGGGCGGCGAGGTCGGCGCGTCGGCGTCGGACCAGATGCCGTCCCGTTTCCGGGCCTGGCGCTGGTCGATGAGCCAGTCGCCATAGCTTTCGTAAGTGATCCAGCCGTGCGGCGCGTCCAAGGTGACGGCGCGGTAACGGCCGTCCATCTCGACCGCCAACGCCACCTGCTCGTCGGTCAGTTCCAGGGGCTCGGCGATATCCTGGTATTCCAGTTCCCGCATCAGGCCGCCGGCGACCGAGGACATGATCCGCTGCTGGTCGATGCTCAGCATGTGCTTGTAGATGCCGACATGGCGGTCGGTGATGGGGTGCGCCAAGGCCCAGTTGTCCTTGGTCCTGCCGCGGCGCTGGGCCGTCGGCGTGGTGTGGAACTCCATCAATTCGTCGGTGTAATCCTCGCCGAGGAATTCGCACATCCGTTTCAGGTGGTCGACCGGGTCGACGACGAACTCCTCGTACTTGACGTCGAACCACTGATCGTCGCCGAGCTTTTCACGGAACGGCTTTACCGCCGCCTGCCCGTCATTCCACATCTTGGCCGCGCTATAGGCGTTGGTGGGGCCGAACTGTGAATCCAGGAACTCGGCGCTGGCATCCCGGCAATCGCGGTAGATATAGACGAACTGGGCGTTGGGGAAGTCTTCGAGAATACGCTCGACGTAGAACACGTTGCCCGGCGTCTTCTCGCCCCAGCGCGACTTGTTCTCGTATTCGGCATAGCGTTCGAACATGGCGGCGAAGACGCCGGCGAAGGATTGTTCGATCTCGACCGCGCGGGCGGCGATCTCCTTGCCCCAGGTCGCCGGGTTGACGCCAGCCAAGTTCCAGAACGGCACCCTGAGCCCATAGGCCATTTCGTGGGCCAGGGTGTTGAAATTGTCGATGTCGGCAAGGTCGCCGTAGGTGTGCAGGTAGGACCGGAAGCGCGGGTAGAACCACGTCACCTCCGGCACCGCGATGCGCGGATGGCAAGCCAGGATGGCGAGGATCAGCGTCGTGCCCGAGCGCTCGGAGCCGATAACGAAAACCGGACGTTCATCAAGAGTAACGGGCATGATAGTTTTTCCTTATTGATTGGCGCTCGGGACGCCTACTCGCCGTCCGAGTTTCCGTTATGGGTCATGGCGATGGCTTCGTACAGGCCCGCCTTGATCTCTTCCACCTGGCGCAGGAAGGCCTCGCCCTCGCGGCGCTCGGAGCGGTCCAGGGTGATGGAGTATTCCTTGATGATCTCGGCCGGTTTGCCGCCCAACAGCAGCACCCGGTCGCCCAGGTAGACCGCTTCTTCGATGTCATGGGTGACGAACAGGATGGATTTCTTGGTTTCGCTCCAGATGCGCAGAAGCTCGTCCTGCATCCCGGCCCGGGTAATGGCGTCCAGCGCCCCGAACGGTTCGTCCATCAACAGGATGTCCGGGTCCACGGCCAGCGCCCGGGCAATGCCGATGCGCTGACACTGGCCGCCGGAAAGCTGATACGGCCAGCGGTCGCCGCAGTCGGCAAGGCCGACGAGATCCAGGGTATGGTCGACCCGTTTCTGGCGTTCCGTTTCCGATACCTCGATGCCCTCAAGCCCGAGGGTGATGTTTTCCCTGATCTTGCGCCACGGCATCAGGTTAGCGGCCTGGAAGACCATGGCGATGGCCGCTACGGTTATCGTCGGATCACGGCCATGCTGCGGGCCGAGGGCTGGGTCGTGAATCACAAGCGGGTGGAACGCATCTGGCGGCGTGAGGGGC
>NZAZ01000035.1 GCA_002686255.1 Rhodospirillaceae bacterium | reverse complement strand
CCAAATCCCCTCCAACTCCTCAAAGTTCGCCTCAACAGAACAAAAATAATCGCTTGTGCGTGGATTCCTCGATCGATAAATATCGGTGCCGGTTTATCAAGAACAATACATGACAGATCATCAAAGCTGACAGTTTTGCGGCGCATATGATCCATCAATCTCCCCGGAGTTCCCACGATAACATGCACGCCCCGTTTAAGCTGTCTCAGCTGACCCTCATATCCTTGTCCGCCATAAATCGGCAACACACGAAATCCTTTCATGCGTGATGCATATTGCTTAAATGCCTCAGCAACTTGAATTGCAAGTTCCCTAGTAGGAGCAAGCACCAGAACCTGTACTTTTTTTTTTCTAAGATTGATTTTTGATAATAATGGAAAAGCAAATGCAGCAGTCTTGCCAGTACCTGTCTGTGCCTGCCCAATAACATCTTTTCCAGATAGCATGGGAGGTATAGTTAATGTCTGAATAGAAGTTGGTGTTTCATACCCTGCATCATCAATGGCTTTGAGAACAGATTGAGAAAGATTCATTTCTCCGAAACCCGAGTGCAACAAGTTTTTAGACGACATATTTATTTTTACCTTAAACTAAAGAATATTGAAAATATAGCTTACAAGAAGAATAAAACTGATAGAATTAAAATATTCTTGATATTTGACTTAATAGAGTAACTTATAACCTATTTAATTTTTTTTTTCAAGATTTCAATTAATAAAAGCAATAATAGGCTGATAACAATTTGAAAACCATAAACTGGATTAAAGACAGTATTATAAATGGACATGTGATTGACAAATAAAAGGTTTAAGGTATACTAACCGATATCAAATTTGTGCGGAAGTGCGCGGCTCACTGGTGGGGCCCTCGGACTTCAAATCCGATGTGGGGTGCTAAAACCGCCCCGGGTAGGTTCGATTCCTATGCACTTCCGCCACAGTTTTTTTTGCCACTTATTATTCAAAATCATTTTGCTTTTACCCGTGACATATGTACAGTTTTACAGTTTTCACTGAATCGCTGTTTTCAATTTTTCTTTTCCAGTTTTCGTGAAACTGCTGCAACAATTAGAAAATTCAATTTTTCTAAAAATCTTATTAAACCAAAGCAAATATTAGAAAATAGCAATAAATCAAAATTATCATTATTCTGACTGTTCGAAAAATCCCATTAGAAATTGTGGAGTTGCATATTATTGTAACGTTTTCATCAACGTATTGAAATGAAAAGAAAATTATATGTTTCACAAAATTTCTACTTTAAAATCAGGCTGTTATAACCACGACTGCTGTATTAATTGAAAATTGTTATACAAAGAATTATCGGACTTGACTAAAATTTTGATATAAAATATTTAAAATGAGCTCAGAAATTTGTGAACGACAAATGATTGATTATTAACCTTAACACTTGACAGGATGGTTAACCATTGATTACTGCCGAAAAGACAAATCCAATACTAATTATTGATGATGAAATACAAATTCTAAAACTGCTTGCCAAAAGTTTGATGAAAGATGGCTATTCTGTAGAATTTGCAGACGATGGCGAAAAAGGTATAGATAAAATTAAATCAAACAAATACAGCCTTGTTTTTACAGATTTGAAAATGCCCGGTATTTCAGGAAAAGAGGTACTGAAGTATATAAGAAATATTCAAAACAAATTAACACCTGTTGTAGGAATGTCTGGAACTCCCTGGTTGTTGCAACAAAATGATTTTGATGCTGTTTTGGTAAAGCCTTTTTCTATCAAAGAGTTTTTGAGGGTTACAAGGCAATTTGCAGCATAAACCACATCTTTTAATCATCAGGTAACACAACATATATTGTTATAGCCGTGATAGAGTACTTCCAAGAGAATGCGGGTTTCTTTTTAAATCTTTTGATTCAAGCTTTAACGTATAATCCATAATAAAATCGCACACATCTTCGACAAAAAAAGCTCCAGCTTCTGTAAGAGAAATATAATTTTCTGTTATCTGAATGCAGTCGAAACTCTTTAGAAGCTTAAGCATCTCTTTGAAAACAATCAAAGCATCTTCGTTAAACCTTTGTTTAAACGAAGACAAACTAAGTCCTTTTTTAAACTGTAGATTTAAAAAAAGGCACCGATACATCTGATTATTTTTAGAAAGTGGAATATACCTTCCAATGGGAAGAACTTTTTTATTGATAAGTTTTGAATAAACTTCAATACCCTCATGATTATCATAACTAATCGTTTTTGAATAAGATCTTGCCCGGGAACCAAATGCAATTATTGGTGTCTCTTTAAGCCAATGATACCGATACTCCCAGAAATCTTTATTTTCATAATAACCATTTTGCTCATACCCCTGCTTTTGCATCCAGCTTTGCATCATATAAACCATTTGAAACAAATCATCATCTTTCACAATAAGTTCAGGATTTTTCTTGTAAATGTCTATGGCAATAGGGTTGACAATTTCGTGTCGGATATATTCTACGGCTTTTGGTTTAATATCTTCAAGAATTTCCATGTCGCGTTCCAGGCTGGCAATAGTCTGTCCTGGAAGGCCGGTCATCATATCGATATTATTAAGTATGTTGAGATCATTCAATGTAGTAATAATTTTTTTAATTTCCTCAATTGAATGTGTACGATTACAAATTTTAAGAATCTTTGAATCAAAAGTCTGGCATCCAATACTAACCCTATTAATACCAATTTCGGCCAGTCCCCTTATCCTGTTTTCATCTTTTAATGTAAGTGGATGGGCTTCTGTGGTAATACTTGCACCATTAACCACGTCAATTGAATCATGAATTTTGTCTAAGATTGCTTTTAAATTATCATTGGAGAAAGTTGTTGGGGTACCTCCACCAAAATAGATGCTCTGCACTTCTCTATTTTCAAACAACCCGGTTTGAGAATAAAACTCAATCTCTTTAAGAATGCTTTTAAAATAAATTTCCTGCTGCTTTTTATTGGTTTTATATGGAAATGTATTACAGAACACGCACTCAGAAAAACAAAAAGGAAGATGAATATAAATCAATAATCTTTCTTCATTAATAAGGCTGAATTTAAAATCTTCCATAAACTTATTAATAATTGAAGGGGAAAGGGGTTTATATTTATGTGGTAAAAAAAAGTCGGGTTGGTTCTTAGTATATTCTTTAGAACCCTGAAAAAAATTCTTCTTTATTTTTTCTAGTTTGTTAATATCTATCATAGTATTCCTGTATTATTAGAAATCGACTCCTGAATTATATCAAGTGGGCTTATAACCTCGGGCGGCTTTTTCGTCATAACTTTGATATATTTTTTTGTCATTTTTAGATTTGAATGTCCCATTAATTTTTGAACTTTTTTTATATCCTCTCCATTTTCAAGCAAATGTGCAGCAAAAGAATGCCTGAATGTCTGACATGATATCTTCTTTTCTATCATGGCTTTCCTGGCAGCTGTTTTGACAGCCTTTTGCAGTCCGGATTCTGGCGCATGATGCCGTCTCATTTTCCCTGTTCGAAGATCTTTTACAACCTTTTTTGCAGCAAACAGATACTGAAAGCCAAATGATTTAACTGAAAAGTCTGCATTCATTGAAATTGTTTCAGGCAAACCAATAGCGCCATACCCTTTCCTTAGATCTTGTTTATGTATCTCCCTGATTTTTTCCTTTTGTAAGAGTAGTTCCTCTCTAATTGATTGAGGAAGCATTACTATTCGATCTTTCCTTTTTTTATTTGACCGTACTGATATGTTTCCTGTTTCAAAATTAACATCCTGAATGCGCAGTCTTAAACATTCCATAAGCCTGAATCCACACCCATATAATATCTTTGCCATTAAAAGATTAGTTTTCTTCATGTATGAGAAAAGACGAATCACTTCATCCTGGCTCATCACCACAGGAAGAGCTTTTGTACTGCTTAGTTTAATATCTTTAATATCTTGAGGAATTTTTTTTGCAAGAACTTTCTGATAAAGAAAAATTAAAGCATTTAAGGCTTGTTTCTGTGTGGCAGGTGAAGCTTTTTTGTTAGATCCAAGATAATCTAAAAACATATTTATTTCCTTACCCTGCATCTTTGAAGAATAATTACGGGCATTGAAAAATTGAATGTATTTAACTATCCAATCACAATATATTTTTTCAGTATTTTCAGAATATTGATAATGGCGCAAGACTTGACGTACCTGATCCATAAGTTTTAATTTTGAGTCAGGTATGAAATCCAGCTTATTTTCCATATTTTTAGTTAAATCAACGTTCAAGTTAAATATTTTTTTATATCATCAAAAACCTATCGCTTAAGAATATGCTTTGCATTGCTTACTGGTAAAAAAGCTACAGTATCATTATTTGTAAGATTGTTTTGCATCTGATTGAATTATCATGACACTAAAAAAAAATAAAGTTGTTTTTCCTACTTGCACTTTAAAAATCTTCATTATATAACCTCATACTTTAACTTCCATGTTGGGAGATCATTGAATAATTGTGAATAATATTCAAACTCACAAATATTCAAAGGTCGCATTGGAAATTATCTGTTATTTTTGCTATATTAGGCTAACTATATGGATAATTATGATGACATTGTTGTAGGTAGCGGGATTTCAGGACTAACCACTGCACTGATCCTAGGAATGAATAAACGAAAAGTTTTGTTGATAGAAAAATCTCCTAAAATTGGAGGTGCCTTATCAAGATTTTATAAAAAAGGTATTCCGTATGACACCGGATTTCATTTTACAGGTGGTCTGGCAAATGATTTAATTCTTGCAGATATGCTTTCCGTTTTATCGATCAATGAAGATATTACACCTGAGTTTATTGATAAACCTCAAAATAATAGATTTATTTTTGAAAACACCGGCGAAACCTATGAAAGCCGCCTTGGTTTCTATCAAAACCGGGATGACATGATCAAATTATTTCCTGAAGAAGAAAAAGCGATTACTTCTTATTACAGAAATATGAAATATATCCGAGAGAATACAAAAGCAATGAATATTCATGCCGAGTTTGAAATGCAGCAGCCTTTAGATGATGATTTTATCAGTTTGAAGAACAAGCTTGATTCCCTTTCAAAAAATCAGGCTCTTAAAACCATTTTAAGTGCCTACTCAATGTGTCATGGTACCAACCCCTCTAAAATTTCTTTTGCTGACCATGCACGAGTCACTTATACTATTTCAGAATCCATTGCCCGTATAAAAAATGGTGGTGACGCTTTTATCAAAGCATTTAAAAAAAAGTTTGAGAAATTTGATATTGATATTAAAACTAATACTTTTATCAAATCATGTGAAAACATAAAAAATAGAAAAGTTGGTAAATTTGTCCTTAATGACGGCACTGAATTAAGCCCTGAAAATTGTATTTTTACTATACATCCTCAAGAGATACTGAAAACTTTTAAAGAGGAAAATACATCCAAAGCGTTTCGAGACAGAGTGCAGGGATTTGAAGAATCAATAGGCCTGTTTAATGTTTTTATCAAATTTACTAAAGAGGATGAAAAACCCTTTGATCCAGCCGTTATAACTTTTTATCCTGACACAGACATGGAGAAGATGTTCACTCACGGCCATGAAGGCAACTTTCCTTTAGTGATGGTCAGAAGTTGTGAAACAGTCAAAAACAAAAAAATCAATACTATCAACGCTTTTGAGATCTCCCATTACAAAGATGTGGCAAAATGGGCGGATTCCTACACCGGCGACAGATCTAAAGAGTATGAAGAATATAAAAAAAATAAAGCTGCTCAAATTACAAAACGTATAATTAAATTTTTTCCTGAATATGGAAACTTTCTTGAAGTGATCGATTCTGCATCCATGCTTACTTTCCGAGATTATTTAAACAATCCATATGGAAGTGCCTATGGAATCAAACAAAAAATTGGACAATTCAATTTGATTGGTCGTGTACAGTATAAAAATACATTTGCAGCTGGACAAAGTGCAATTCTACCCGGAATAATTGGTGCAATGATGTCAGGATTTACTATATGCCGCTATCTTCTTACCAAAGATGTCTACAAAAATTTTATCAACAGACAAAATTAAAGGAACAAATCTATTAATGAGAAGAGTCGTAATAACTGGAACCGGTAGTGTCTCTGCCCTTGGAAATTCAATGGATCAGCTTATGATTTCGATTGAAAATAAGATTTGTGGTACAAAAAAGATGCAAAATTGGGATAAATACAAGGGCTTACAAAGTCTTGTGGGTGCACCCGCAGACATGCCGGATGTTAAAACAATCCCTCGAAAACTTCGTCGTTCAATGGGACGAATGAGCCTGCTGTCAATTTTTGCAGTGAATGAGGCACTTGAGTCTGCCGGAATAAATAAAGACAGTTTAAAAAATAGAAGATATGGTTGTGTTGCTGGTTCCACCATGGGTAGTGCTGAAGCTTTAAATGATACTTTTGAAACCATGCTACCTGATCATGATCTTACTCTGCTGACCTCCATGGGGTTTTTTAAATCGATTTCCCACACTGTAAGCATGAACATTGCCCAATACCTCGGTATTGTTGGAAGTGTTATTGCAACTTCAGCCGCATGTGCATCCTCTTTGCAAGCTATAGGCACAGGCTTTGATCTGATACGACATGACACACAGGATATGGTTCTTTGCGGAGGAGCAGAGGAGCTTCATCCCACAGTTACCGGATCCTTTGATATACTGTTTGCCACATCCAAGAATTTTAATGATGTTCCTTTAAAAACACCCCGCCCATTTGATAAAAATAGAGATGGATTAGTTTGTGGTGAGGGTGCAGGAATCCTTGTGCTTGAAGAGCTTGAACATGCAAAAAACCGTGGGGCAAAAATTCTTGCAGAGATAAAAGGATATAATACATGTGGAAGCGGCAACCATGTGAGCCAACCAGACAGACTGGCAATGGTTCAATGTATGAATCTGGCTTTATCAGATGCAGGCGTAACTCCCGATGACATTGACTTTGTGAGTGCTCATGCTACTGCAACAATACAAGGAGATCTTGAAGAAGCAGCTGCAATCCATGAAGTTTTTGGATCTGAAACCCCTGTCAACAGTTTAAAGGGCTATTTAGGTCATACTTTAGGCGCATCAGGTGCAATTGAACTTGCAGTTGCAATAGAAATGATGAATAATAATATCATTTTCCCTACATTAAACCTTGATAATGTTGATGAAGGTTGCAAAATGATTAACCATGTAAAAAATGATAAACTTAAAAAAAATATAGACTTTATTCTAAAAAACTGCTTTGCTTTTGGCGGTATAAATGCTTCTATAATATGTAAAAAATATGAGGGAACTTAATGAGTGATCAAATTGAGACAATGATAAATGAAGTTTTTATAGAATCTTTTGAGATTGAAGAAAATGAACTTGTACCTGAGGCTAATATTTTTGAAGATTTAGGTCTGGACAGTCTTGATGTAGTAGACCTTGTTGTAGCTTTGCAAAAAAAATTCAAAGTTGAAATCAGGACAGACGAGAGAATTAAAGAAATAAGGACTTTAAAAGACCTTTCACATTTTATTAAAGAACTACAATCTGATGGCGTGGGCGGAAAGGCATCTGAAAGCATATCTGAAAGTGCGGGCTAATGATTTTTCTGAAAAATCTGCTTCTTTATTCAATTGTTATTGTTTACACAATAATCTTTTCTTCTGTTTTTGTTGTTATCTTATTCTTTATAAGATTTTTTACTTCAAAAAGAATTGCTCAAAAAGCTTTAAGATCTATAATTGTCCGTTATGGAACAATTATTACTGATTATTTTGCAAGACTACTTGTAAAAGTTGAATATATTGATTCTTCAAAAAATATAACTGCCAAAGATCCTTGTGTATACGTGGCAAACCACAGATCAGCTTCAGACCCTTTTTTGTTGGGACATCTTGGAGGAGAATTTGTTCAAATCGTAAATTTGTGGCCTTTTAAGATCCCTATACTTGGTATATGTGCAAACCTTGCAGGCTATTTAAGTGTTCGAAGCATGCCATTTGATGATTTTGCTAAGGAATGCAAAATATTGTTTTCACAAAAAGTTTCGATTATAGGGTTTCCTGAAGGCACACGATCCAACTCTTCTAAAATGGGACAATTTCACAGTACTTTATTTAGGGTGGCAAAACAGAACCAACTTAAGATAGTACCTTTATGCATTTTTGGAAACCATGATAAACCAAAACGGAAAAGCCTGATGATCAATCCGGGAAATATTGAAATTCACACACTCCCTGCCATAAGTCCCGATGAATATAATAAATTTTCAAGCTTTGAATTAAAAAACTATGTTCGAGAAAAAATGCAAATATTTATTGACCAACACAGTCACTTAAACTGATATGAAATATATTGAGATAGATACTAAAGGTGAAGCATATAAGTTTAACTGTTTTTTTAATGCTCAGATCAAAAGAGAGCTATTTCCTCAAAATAATAGAAAAAAACTTTCAAAAGATGAAATATCTAATTTGATAAAACAAGCAGAAGAACTTGACGCAAAGGTTGTTTTTTTTTCTGCTAAAACAGATTCAAATAATACGTCAAGCCTGTCTTCTTTGAAACCCTCTGTTATAAATTGTTTAAAACATAAAGACTCCTGCTTTATTTCACAATATGGGATCGTCTATCCCTGTGTAGGATTACCTCTACCATTAGGCGATATCAGATTAGAATCACTGAAAAAAATAGTTAGAGACAGTGAAATTATTGAGAATTTACAAAATCATGAATTGAGAATCAAAGGGCCATGCAGAGAATGTGATGATTTTCAAAATTGTTTTGGATGTCGAGGCAGAACCTTTGCCCTAACAGGAGATTATCTTGGTTCTGATCCTCTATGCCCGAAAAATCAAAACCATCTTGATAAAATTACTTATCTTCCCATGGATACAAAAGATTTAATACCTCAGAAAAGTGCAATGCGTGTAGTTACAAGTTTATTGAAAGTTGGGGAGAGAAGAGCACTGGTTGAGTCAACTCTTTCAAACAAATGCCCTTTTATTAAAAAAGACGGGAGCCTTGAAGAGGTCGTTTATATGGAAATCATGGCTCAATCTGCAGCCTGTATGAACGGTTTTGAAAAATATGATACAGGTGACCCCGATTTTTCTGGATTTTTGATTGGTGGACAAAAAATTAATATTTATCATAAAACATATAATGGAGATAAGTTACTAATTGATGTGCATAAATCAGCAAAATTTGGTAATTTTGGCATACTTACAGCCACTATTAAAAATGAAAATGATTTAATAGCTGAGGGTGAAATAAAAATTTATCATACTAATTGAGAAATTGGGTGCAATATTTATTTAAAGAAAATGTAACATACAAGATCTATATTGATTAGCTATTAGGAAATAACAATACCAGGAGACAATAATGCGCTTCAAAATATTTTTTTTAACTCTTATTTTATCAATCATGGCAAATACTGCTGTAAGTTCTGATGTTGACAAAATCTTATTAGAAGTAGAGCAGAATATGAGCAATATCAAAACTGTCCAGGCATTATTTGTCCAGAATAAACATATGTCAATGTTTGACATGCCAATAATAATTAAGGGAAAATTCTACATAGAAAACCCCCATATGTTTGCCTGGATCGTGACAGAACCTGTTGAATATACATTGATAATCACAGAAGATAAAATAAAAAAATGGGATGAATCAAATGGGACACAAGAGATGTCACTTAAAGAGAACCCTATGTTTAAAGAGATGATTTCGCAAATCACATTCTGGTTTTCAGGAGCATATGCATCATGCAAAAAAGATTACCATGTCAAACTTATCTCTGATGAACCTTGCGTGTTAGAATTTTCTCCAAAAGAACACAACCCTGCATCAAAGATGCTATCTAATGTGACCCTATCATTTAAAGAGGACAAAAATTATATCACTAAAATCCAGCTCTTTGAAAAAAATGGTGATTCCACTGAGCTTTTTTTTAATGATGTTAAAATTAATACAGCAATTGCTCAATCTGCCTGGGAACTAAATTAAGAATGGTTGGCAATAAATTTGATAAGTTATTTCATTATTTCAATAATAAAAAATATATCCTTCTTATTCTGTTTTTTATTGTCATTATTCTCTCCGTTATAAGAATTAGTAAAGCAAAATTTGTTAACGACATTTCAATTATGCTGCCTGATTCTCCAAAGATAAACAGATCTTTTGATTTTATAAACAATTCAGAGATGTCTGATACTATTGCCTTTTCCATAACTTATAATAAAGATTCAAATAAATTAGAAACAAACAATTTATTAGTCTTAACTGATGCTTTTGCTGATGAACTTAAAAAAAATAGTAATATTAACGAAGTAGTTACCGGGGTAGAAGATTTTGATTTATCTAAAATCAAACTGGATCTTGCAAAGCTTATGCCTCTTTTACTTTCAAAAGAAGATTATAAATTATTTAAAGATATTGAAAAAAAAGGATATATCGAGAATCAGGCTAAGTTGATGTTCATCATGCTAACAACACCTGGCAGCTCTTTTATGCAGGCATCCATAAACATTGATCCTTTTGGATGGTCTAACCATATACTAAATAAACTTAAGATATTAAGTCAAACAATGGGCTTTAATGTTGAACTTGAGAACAATCATTTTGTGGACAAAACCAATGAATACGCTCTTGTAATTGCAAAAACATCTGTCCCTGTGACAGATGCTGACAGATCTGAAGAGTTACTTTTAGCTGTTAATAAAGTCATTGAAAAATTCCCAGCTCTTGATATTGACGTAGTTTGCGGTCATAAACACACCTTAAGTAATCAGAACATTATCAAGAAAGATATCTATATAACTACTTTTATTGTTACTCTGGCATTTATTATTCTAATGCTTTTCATGTTTAGAACATTTGATGCATTATCAATATTTATTTTACCATTTTTCGCCATTATTATTGCAGTCTTTATCTCTACCCTTATTTTCGAATCTCTATCTTTATTCATGGTCGGCTTTGCAGCTGTTATTGCCGGAATTTCAGTTGACTATGGAATACATCTTTTTACAGCGTGGAAAACAAAAGGATATGAAAGGTTTAAAAAGACTATTAAACCCGTGATCATTGCTTCTTTAAGTACTATGGGAGTTTTTGTATCATTTTTTATTTCTTCGGTCTATGGCTACAAAGAGCTCGCTATTTTTTCAATACTTAGTATTGTATTTTGCGTTGTTTTATCTATTTTATTTTTACCTCACTTCTGGAGTAGAAAAGGTTCTTTAAAAAATTTTAACATTCCTGCAGAATTATCCCTTTCAAAAAGTAAACTTGTTTTAATTTTATGGAGTCTGATATTCTCTTTCTCAATGATCTGTTTGGTTAATTCGAATTTCACTGAAGCAACTGATATTTCAACCTTTGACGGATCTGATAAATCGATTTTTGATACAGAAGAGAGATTTCATAATGTCTGGGGAGGCAGAAAACGACCGGGTGTGATTGTTACTACCGGAGAAAGTATCAAAACAGCTTTTGAAGAATATGAACTGATCGCTAATCAACTCAATTCTAAAATTGATGGATTTAACTCCCTTGCAATACTTGTCCCTTCAATCAATCAACAAAAAGAAAATCTAAAAGAGTGGAAAAAATTTTGGTCAAAAGAGAAAATTTTAAGTGTTAAAACTAACTTTAATAAAGCACTTGAACCATATGGTTTTCAAAAAAAATCTTTTGATAATTTCTTCTCTCTTTTAGAGTCAGAAAATATCGAAGCTAAAGATCAAATCCCCAATGTTTTAAAACTTTTTGAACCTCACTTTATAAAACACAGACAATCATATTCTCTTCTCTCATTTTTTGATGATACAAAAAAAAATATTGATATAGTTGAGTCTGTTATGAAAAAAACAAACAACTCATATGTAGTTTCAAGACGAGAACTCTCTTCTTTAGTAGGTGAACAGTTGATTTTAGATATGAAAAAAATTTCAATCTTTGCATCTTTATGGATAATAATTCTCATAGTTATCTTTTTAAAAAAACCTCGTATTATTTTTCTGGCATTACTTCCTGTTATTACATCCATTTCTTTTGTTTTCCTGATATTAACCCTTATATCCATGCAGGTTACAGCAATTGTTCTAATAGCTTTAATAATTATTTTAGGTGTCAGCCTTGATTATGGTGTTTTTATCTCAAGTGCAAATTCTATAGAAGAGAGAAAATCTGTGATTCTTGCTGCAACCTTTTCAATGCTTACAACTATTATGGGTGCAGGGGCATTATTGTTTGCATCTCACCCTGTTATGTTTTCCATTGGCATCACCATTGTAAGTGGTGTTATCGCAGCATATCTTACTGCTGTCTTCTGTATTCCGGCTTTTCAAAAGGTGTTTAAATGAAAAAATATTTTTTTCTGTTTTTAATTTTTTTAACAGGATGTATGGCAGTTGCACCTGATCATAATCTTGTTCTACCTGATACAATCGATATTGAATCTGCCAAAAAAGAGATAAATCAATATAACAATTCATCCTTACAAAAGGCAAACATATTTAACTCTATTACTTTTGGTTTCAGGGGAAAGAAGATGTCTGCTCTTGGTATTACAGCTCTTGATTCTATAAATCATAGTTTCTCTGTGGCTGGCATAAGCCCAATGGGACTAACTCTTTTCAAAATAAAAGTGAAAAACAATAAAATTGTTTCAAGTTATGTTATCCCCAAATTTGGGGGTGATGATTTAACCAAAGCAGCTGACATGATAAGCAAAGATATTGGCAATATCTACTTCAACCGTACCCCTGATATCGATAATAACCTTATCAATATTGATAAAGATGGTGTTACAATTAAAACAAAAATAGACAATAAAGATTTTAAATATACATTTAGTGGAACCCCTTTAAAATTAATAACAAAATCAATGTATAAGAATAATAAAAAATTATGGTCTGTTGATTATTATGATTACAAGCAGGTTAATGAAAAAGAGATTGCTTTTAATATTTTATTAATAAATTATGAATATGGCTATACTCTTGACACTAAAACTAAGGAAGTAAGGCATGAGCCTGGTCAATAAACAAATTACTGATTTAGTAAAAAATAATTTAGAATATCATGATAAAACCTTGTGTACAAAAATCAAATTTGATAAAAGTTTTGTTGGTTTTAGTGGGCATTTTCCAGATAATCCGGTTTTACCTGGAGTTATAATGATTAAAGTCATGACAGTTATGTATGAATTATTTAAAGAAAAAAAATACCGTCTGGCTCAGATAAAACAGGCAAAATTTATTGAACCGATACTTAACGATGCTATCGTGAATTTTTTTATTACCATAAATAGTGAGAATGATAATATTATTTTACAGGGTAAAATACTTAAATCAGAAAAAATCGTTTCAAAAATTTCACTTGTTTTACAGGAGAAGTTATTATGAAATGTTTTTTAGTTGGTGCAAATATTGCTACCTCCCCCTACCCTGTTTATCCTCTTGGTATGAGCATGATAGCCAATGCATTAATTAAAGCTGACCATGAAGTTGTTCAATTTGATTTTTTGCAAAACCAAAGTTCTTTAAAAAGATTACGAGCCAGTATTGAAACTGCAAAGCCCCAAATGGTTGGTATTTCCATGAGGAACATTGATAATGTCAACTCCATTCAGGAAGAAAAATATACTGCCATTGTAAAATCAATAGTTGCTGAAATAAAATCTGTCAGTAATGCTGTGATTGTTCTGGGGGGCACCGCCTTTTCTATTCTCCCTGAAAAACTTCTAAAAGAAATCGGGGGAGATTATGGTATAGTCGGTGAAGGTGAAGAATTAATTGTCAAACTTGCCTCAATGATTCAAAACAATCAAAAACCATCTAACAAAATCTTTAAAGCCGATTCAACGCTTGAAGGCATTCAGATTCCAAGAGCACTTTATAATAAAGAGATGGTGAATTATTTTCTTGACAATGGATCCATAGCAAATGTCCAGACAAAGCGTGGTTGTATTCATAGATGTGTATATTGTTCATATCCATATCTTGAAGGAAATATTTTCAGAAAGCGTGATATAAAAGAGACAATAGATGATATAGAGTTTCTTATAAAAGAGTGTAAAGCAAAAATGATATTCTTCACTGACTCAGTATTTAATGACAAACAAGGCATATATATTGAGCTTTTAGAAACTATGGTTAAAAGAAAAATTGTTGCTCCCTGGACCGCTTATATTAAACCTGAGAAAATCTCTGATTCTGTAATAGATCTTATGATTAAGACTGGGGTGAAGGGCGTTGAAATTGGTGGGGATGGTGCATCAGATGAGACATTGGCCGGGCTTGGGAAATCTTTCAGGTTCCATGATATTATCGCATGCAACAAAAGTTTTACTGATAAAGATATTGCAACCTCAAACTTCTTTATGTTTGGTGGCCCTAGGGAAAATAAAGAGACCGTAAAAACAGGTATAGACAACATAATCAGTTTAAAAAAAACAGTCTCTTTTATGTTCCTGGGTATACGAATTCTTCCCAATACAAAATTATATGACATGGCTGTCAAACATAATATGATCAGTATTAATGATGATCTTCTTGAGCCAGTATATTATATTGAACCAGGACTTGATAAAAACTGGCTTGAGACTACATTGGAAAAAGGTTTTAAACCTCATAGACATTGTGTTTTTCCTCCCAACGCTCTTGAGAACAGTGTTAAGTTTCTACATAAACTTGGACACACTGGACTTATGTGGGACCTTCTTATACCAGGCCGTAATAATCAAAGAGCACGCAAAATCAATAAAAGAAAATAAAATGGAAAACAGACAGAATATCTGGTTAGTAATACCAGTATTTAATAATTCTAAAACTATAAAAAAGATTGTTGATCAAAGTTTTAACTACATTAATAAAATCCTTGTTATTGATGATGGCTCAACTGATGATAATTTAACTGAGCTTTTAAAGGATACTAAAGTAAAAATTATCCGTCATGAAAATAACAGGGGTAAGGGAGCTGCAATATTAACAGCATTAGATTATTTATCTAAAAAAAATGCTGAATCCATGATTACCATGGATGCTGATGGGCAGCACCTGCCCGAAGATATCCCAAGCTTTATTAATGCTGTGCATACTGATCAAAAAGCTCTGTTTATAGGTGCCCGGAATTTTAATCAATCCTCCATTCCAGGTACAAGCCGTTTTGGTCGAAAATTTTCCAACATGTGGTTTAAAATAGAAACAGGAAAAGTATGCAGTGACACCCAGAGCGGTTTCAGGGCATATCCGGTTAATCTATTATCTAAATTAAATCTTCATGGTTCCTTTTATGATTTTGAAATTGAAGTTATTGCACGAGCATCCTGGGCAGGTATTCCAATTCGTGAAATTAATATTTCAGTTGTTTATGAAAAGGGAGATGCCCGAGTTTCCCATTTTAGAAAAATAAAAGACAACTGGCGTATAACTTTAATGCATACGCGTCTTGTAGGCCGTAAACTAGTACCCCTACCCCATAAACAACTTGTTGACCATGATAAAAAACCAAAAGAGTCTCTTCTTTTACACCCGATAAAATTTTTCAAAATGCTTCTCAAAGAGAACACATCTCCCATGGAACTTGCTGTATCTGCTGCAACTGGAAGTATTTTAGCTGTGCTCCCTCTTATTGGTCTGCATTCTGTTGCCATCATTTATGTAACAGCACGCCTTCATTTAAACAAAATAATGGCGTTAAGCATACAGGTTCTCTACTCGCCACCATTTGTGCCATTTGTCTGTATTGAAGCAGGCCACTATATCCGTACTGGTACTTTTATTTTAGATTTGTCTTTTGAACATTTTAAACTTAATTTACATAACTATTTCTTTGATTGGGTTATTGGCTCTTTTGTATTAGCACCTCTATATGGTATTGTTGCTTATTTTGCAGTCTATTTTATTGCAAGCAAAATACAAAAAAAGATGGATGAATAATGAATATATCTAAAACTTCTAATCAAACTCTTCGTGGTAACCAAATTGGATTCTGGTTTTTTAAGATATTTTTACGTTTTGGTGGTTTATGGGCTGCATATACATTATTAACTGGTGTCTCGCTCCACTACTGGCTTTTTGACCGAAAAGCTGTAAAAGCCGCAACTGCCTATCTAAAAAGACGTTTTCCTTCAGATTCCAAACTCTTAATACGCTTAAAAGTATATAAATTGTTTTATTCTCAAGGCAGACAACTAATTGATCGTTTTGCACATATTACCGGTGCAGCACAATTTCATTTTGACTTCATAGGAAGGGATATACTGAACAAGATCACAAGTTCTGAGAAAGGTTTTATCCTTTTAATGACCCATGCTGGAAACTGGCAGCTTGCAATGGCTGAACTTACTGAACTAAAAAAGAAAATATTCCTCGTTATCCGAAAGGAAGAAAATAGAGCTGTTCAAAAAGCATTAAATATTAATAGCAAAAACAACACGTTTGGTATAATATCTCCTGAGGAACATTTAGGAGGAGTTGTTCCGGTTGTGAAAGAACTAAATAATGGTAATGCAGTTTCTTATATGGGAGATCGATCCTACGGGTTTGAAGCTGTAGAAATTAATTTTATGAATGATAAAGCCTCTTTCCCATATGGTGCTTTTGCCATAGCTGCTGCTACAAAAGTTCCAGTTGTCATCGGCTTATCATCCAAAACAGGGTTAAAAAATTATAAAGTTGACTTTACAAACATCATTAAACCTGAGTATAAAGGTCGTAAAAATAAAAAGGAGCAATTATCTGTTTGGGTACAGCAATATGCTGATATACTGAATAATTTTTTTGCTGAGTATCCATACCAGTGCTTTTTATTTCATGATGTGTGGAAAGATAGATAATATTTAAAAGGAGAACATATGTCCAAGCAGAACCTTGAAGAGATTCGTCAACAACTAAAAGAAGAATTAATAGAGAACCTTTCTCTAGAAGATATAGAACCAGATGATATTAAAAATGAAGAAATTTTATTTGGAGATGATGGATTGGGCCTTGACTCCCTTGATGCTGTCGAAATTGTCGTTTTTTTACAACGTATCTGGGGGATAGAAATAAAAAATATGGAGGAAGGTAAAGATATTCTAGTATCAATAGATACAATGGCAAATCACATTCTTCAACATGCCTAACATTATTATTGATCTTTAAATGAATAGTGAAAAAATTTTTATAACAGGTTTGGGTATTACATCTGCCCTTGGTAACTCTTTAGATGAGACATTTCAGGCATTAATTAACAATAAAATTAATGTCGGGAAAATTGATTCTTTTGAATCCAAAATAGATAAGCCTGTTTTTAAATCAGATATTTCTAAATACAAAATTTCAAAAGAGAGCATGCGTACAAAGCAGCTTGCTGACGTGGCTTTTTATCAGGCTTTAAAGAATGCCGATATTTCTGAGTACGAAACAGAGAAAAAAAGCAGTAGCTATAAAAGAATTGGTATATGTTGTGGAACCACAGTTGCAAGCCAGCTAAATGACATTGAGTTTTATACACAATTAAGAGCAGGAAAAGCTCAATCATATGATCCTGTTAAACTCTATCTTAAAAGTAATATTTCAGAAGCACTTGTCTCAGAGAATAATTTTTCCGGCCCTGGTATAAATATTGTCAATGCATGCTCATCAGGAACTGATGCAATCGGCATTGCAATGTCATGGCTTAGAAGTGGTATATGTGACATAGCAATTGCTGGAGGTGCTGATGAGTTAAACCATGTACCCTATGCAGGATTTAACTCTTTAGGGATACTCAGTGATTCTCAGTGCCGCCCTTTTGACAAAGATAGAGACGGATTAAACCTTGGCGAAGGAGCAGCTTTTCTCGTACTTGAAAAAGAGTCATCTGCCTTAGCACGTAAAACCGAAATTTTAGCTGAATGTTGCTCATACGCAACATCTTCTGATGCATATCACCTGACAGCACCAAGACCAGATGGTCTTGGGTTGAGAACTGCTATTACAAAAGCTTTGACAAATGCTAAATTAGACACAAATAAGATTGATTTTATTAATGCCCATGGGACAGCTACAAAAAATAATGATCTTGCTGAAGGATTAGTATTTAATAATATGTTTTCCAACAATACTAAAGTTCTTTCTACAAAAGGGTACACCGGGCATACCTTAGGAGCTGCCGGTGCTATTGATGCAGTCTTAACTATTCTATCCCTTAAAAAACAGTGGCTCCCAAAAAACAGAGGTTTTTCAAATCAAGACCCTGAAATCAACTTCAGCCCGGTAGCTCATTCAACTGAATATAATGCCGAATATGCTATGTCAACCTCCCTTGCTTTTGGTGGAATGAACTCTGCAGTTATTTTCAGGAGAATATGAAATGAAAGTGCTGGGCAAAGGTTTTGCAGATAAGGATGATAAAATAAAAGGCATCAGGAGAGCTGACAATTTTGCAAAAATGTCTGTGATAGCATCTAAGCAAGCATGCCTTGATTTTGAATTTAAAAAAAATGATACAAACATTGCAATCATTGTATCCACTCAATTTGGGCCCCATGCAACTACCTTTAAATTCTTAGACAACCTCATAGATTACTCAGATACAGCAGTCTCCCCATTAACGTTTTCCCACTCTGTTCATAATGCTGCAGCGTCCTATATTGCTTCGCAACTTGAAATCAGAGGACAATCTCTTACAATGACTACTTTTGAGGACCCACTAAGGCAAGCATTAATCCTTGCGGATTCATGGTTGGAACTCAAACAGGCTGAGAAAATATTATTATGCTATATTGATGAAGAGTCTATACCATTAAATATGATTCATGGACATTGTGCGTTCCCAACATATTCAAAAAACAAACTGGTTACCAGGGCAGCATCACTTTTACTTAAAACAGGGAATGATATTATTATCCCTGAAAAAATCTTTAACCCATTCAAGTTTATAGAGGAGTTATAAAAAACTTTAAAGAGATGAAAATTAATGAAATAAAAGAAAAACTTATCGAACAGATAGCATTAACCATTGGTGAAGAGCCTGCAAATATTGATTCTGACATGATGATGCATGAACTTGGTATGGATTCTTTGGGACTTGTTGAACTATTTGTCTTTATTGAAAAAGAATTTAAGATCCAGCTTATGGAATCTGGTATCTCCCAGGAAGATATTATGCAGATTGACTCATTGGCAAATAGTATTTATAGGGTTTTAAATAAATAATGACACGAATTAATACATCAAACCGTTATTATTTAAATGGAATTGACTGGGTAATGGCAGCCTTAAATAATCTTAACAAAAAACATACAGGGCTTGGCAATCATTCTCAATTAATTCTTATATTAAAGGGGTACCTTGACCAAAAAGATTTTGCAAACAAGCTAAGCATTACTTTATCAGATTCCAATTTCCTTAAAGGCAAAATAAGACGGGCATGGAATCTCGCTCCATTCTGGGTTTCAGAATCTGTAAAATTTAATCCTTCAGACATGAAATATTTTCAGTTAGAAAACGAGAGTGAAAAGCAACTTAATAAAATTATTCGAAGTTGCGCCACAAAACCTTTTATAGATGATAAAACACTTCTTGGTTTTGATCTGATTCATCATAGCAACCAAACCTACATAATTATGAAATTTGATCATAAAATGTTTGACGCAAGAGGTGCGGAAGCTCTGCTTGAATATATTTTAGATGAAAACAATGTTGATACACAATATAATCTTCCAGCCCAGGGTGCCAAGCTTCATTCCTGGAAAGAAAAATTTCTCTCAGGGCAAAAAATAAATCGGTTTTTAAGATCAATTTATTCTAAAGAAATAGAAGTCGCAGTACTTGGTCAAAACAATGAATCTAATAACTCACACAATTTTTATTATACCACCTTTTCGAAAGATCAAACTTCAATAATAGATAAACATGCTATAAAAGATGCGGGATATCTTATGAATGGTATCTATCTTCTGACGGCTGTTGCTAAAAAATTTGATTCTCTTTTTAAAAAACTAAAAACATCAGGAGATATTTTAATTCCAATTAATGTTGATATACGTGCAACAAAATTCACACATTCAAAAATTTTTTTCAACAATGTCTCTTTTATGCTTTTTAAAGTTAATCAGAATTTTTCTCTAAAAGAAACATTACAATCATTGAAGAAACAATTTGTTTTTCAAGTAAAGAACAAAATTCCATATCATTTTATGAATGCTTCACTGCTTATGCGTATAATGCCGTTAAACCTTCTCACATCTTTCATGAACTTTAGAATGAAAAAAAACCAATGTTCTTTTTCTTTCTCGTATATTGCCGAGCAGGCTTTTTTTTTTAAAAAAAGTTTTTGGCCATGAAGTTATTAATTTGTTTCATATGCCATTGGTGCCTGTTAACCCCGGTGTTGGAATTTTTTTTACTAAATTTAATAAAAAATTGAATATGATTATTTCAACTTATGATAATAAACTATCTGTTCAGACTGGAAAAACGCTAATGAATAATATTTCGTCTGAAATTAGTAATGGTTTAAATATTAAATAAAATGGAAAAATTTGACAATATAATCATTGGTGCTGGAATAGCAGGCCTTTCTGCTTCTCTGACCTCAATGAAGCTTGGGATGAAAACAGCTCTTATTGAAAAAAACAGTGCCCCAGGAGGTACTGCAAGGGATTGTTCCCACAATTACATTTGCGGCCTTTTTAAAAATGATGATACCATGCCATTCGAAATTGCTAATAAAGGGTTATGCAAAGATATTTATAAATACTTCTTTGACTTATATGGTGATAAAGCTTTGGTGAAGATTGGAAAAGTTGAAGTACTTGCTTTTATCCAAGAAGATCTATGGGCTTTTTTTTTAAATCAGCTAAAGGAAGACAATTTTTCGTTTTACAAAAATATTAAACATAAAAAAACCATCTTCACAGACACATGTGTTGAAAAAATATTAATAACTACGCAACATAATAAAACTGTAACTCTTTCAGCTGATGTTTTTATTAATGCAACCGGAAGTGCTGATTTATCTAAAAAAAGCCATGATACTTACTTGCCCGATGCCCCTCAGAGTGACAATGACCAGCTTGGAGGGTATTCAATTATATTAAAAGGAAAATCAAAAAAAGAGTTATCGCTGATTATTCCCTATACAGCACGCAAAATTATAGAAAAGTATAATCTTGAAAACTACCTGAAATTTGTCACCATCTCCTATAACTTTTTATCTGATATGACTGTATTAAAATTTTCAGTGCAAGAAGGTCAAGATATAGAAAAATGTCATTTTATTTATGAAAAATTAGTAGGTGATGTAAAAGAATTGGCTAACTTAAAATATCTTACGTCTTCAAAAAGAATTCATTTAAGGTCCTGTGATAACCTTAATTTTAATGGCCCAAACCAAAAAGAAGAAAAAACTGATGAAGAATGTATAGCAAAAAGCTATTGGCCTGCAGAAATCTGGGATAAAAATAGAGGCACTCAATATAAATATATAAAAAAAGATAACCCTTTTTGCATTCCTGTTGCAGCTTTAAAAGATAAAAAATATAATAATCTTTTTCTTGCAGGTAAAAATATAAGAGTTCCGAAACTTATTCAGGCATCAGCAAGGGTAATGGGTGTTTGTATTGCGACTGGTGAGCAAGCCTCAATAAGTGCATTTAAATCTTTAAAAGAGAACTGATATGAAAGTCCTTTTAGTAAAACCATATACTGAACTCAAAGTTGCAAATAGACTCCAACAGGGCTTTTTGCATCTAGAACCGCTTGAACTTGAAATTACTGCCGCAGGAATTGACAAGAAACATAACGCTAAAATTTTAGACCTTAGTGTTGAAAAGAAACCAAGAAAAACTTTTTTCAAAATTCTGGAAGAATACCGACCTGATTTAATAGGATTTTCTGCCTACAGCACAGGGCTTTATATTGTTAACGACCTTGCGAAACAAACAAAAAAAGTTCTGCCACATTCCCACATAATTGTTGGTGGCATACATGCAACTTTACGCCCTTTTGATTTTAATAAAGAATATTTCAGTGCAATTGTAAGGGGTGAAGGCGCCAATGCAATATCAAATATCATTGAAAATATTGAAAATGACAAAAAAATCAGCAATAGCGCAAATATACTCTCTCCATCAGATCCTGACTTTGAGAAAACCTCCAGAGATGCTGTTCCACCCTATGTTGATGTCAAAGATATTCCTCTTCCACGGCGTGATTTGGTAGACAGATCAAAATATTTCTGTATCTGGACCCATAGTGATACAGGAAAATTAGACAGACTTTTCCCACAGGTAGCAAGTCTCAGGACTTCAATAGGCTGCCCTTTTTCATGCTCTTTTTGTGTCATACATCATGTTATGAATAAAAAATATCTGCAGCGTACTCCTGAAGAAGTAGTGGATGAGATTGAAAACTTAAAAGAAGATCATATTTATTTTGTTGACGATGAAATGTTCATTAACATAAAACGGGTTACAAAAATTGCTGAGCTGTTGAAACAAAAAAACATAAAGAAAAAATATATAAGCTGGGCAAAAAGTGACACTATTTGTAAACACCCTGAAGTCTTTAAACTCTGGAAAGAGGTTGGACTTGAAGTCGTATATGTTGGGCTTGAATCAATGGATCAAAAACGACTTGATGATTACAACAAAAAGACGGGCTTTGAAAATAATAAACAAGCCATTAAAATTATTAAAAGTTGTGGGATAATGCTTCATGCTGCATTTATTGTACACCCTAATTTCGAAAAAGAAGATTTCAGGCAGCTTGAAAAAGATGTTGTCGATCTCTGCCCTGCTGAAATAACTTTTACAGTTTTATCTCCTTCACCCGGGACAAAATTATTTGAGAATCATAAAAATGAATTTATATGCGATCCTTTTAAATATTATGATTGCATGCATTCTGTGATTCCTACAAACATGACACTAAAAAGATTTTATCAGCACTTTGGGCGTTTGTATGCACTTGCATTGCGTCAGAATCCACTCCGTGTAAACAAAATTAAAGTCCCTATAAAAGATTTCTTCAGAGCTATTGTCTTTGGAACAAGATATGTTTTTTCCCTTTACAGCATATCTAAGGATTATCCAAAATCAATGCATCAACAAAAAAAAGAAAAACTACTTGATGCATCAAAAAAGGCGGGATTTTTATATGACGAGTAATCAACAACAAAGAGACAATATTGTTGATGTCATTAGAACTCTCTTTAAACAAAGAGAAGATGGTGTTGCTGTCAGCAGAGCAAATCATGATTCAATAACTTATTCAGAGCTTTTAAAAAAAGTTGAAAAACAAGAAAATAAATTAGCTGAAATAGGTTTTAAACCCCATGACCGTGTAGCGCTTTTTTGTGAGGATTCTGTTGAATATATAGTCATGGCTCTTGCCATATTAGGTACTAATGCTGTTATTGTACCCGTCTCTCCCTCTTTATCCTCCAATGAATTAGTATCGTTATGTAAACGCATCAAAGTAAGATATCTTGTATCTGAAAAAGAGTTTAAGAATTACTCTGTAATATCAAAAGAGCATAATGATAAGTTATATATTTATAATATCAATAAAGACATTAAATACTCAAAAGAGTATATGCTGGTTGATTCGCCTGCTTTTATTCGTTTTTCATCAGGTACAACAGGAACCAGTAAAGGTGTGCTGTTGACCCATAGGGCCATAATTGACAGGACTGCTGCTGCTGATGCAATACTTAATATATCATCCACGGATACAATTGGCTGGTTTTTATCAATGAGTTTCCATTTTGTTGTGAGCATCCTGCTCTTTTTACAAAAAGGAGCTCACATTGTTTTAGCCCAGGATAATTTTCCTGCAGGTATTTTAAATTCTTTTGAGATAAACAAGCCCACATTTATGTATGCATCTCCTTTTCATTATAATATGCTCGTAACCAATAATAATATATCTAAAGATATTTTATCAGATGTACGCATGGCAGTTGTTACAGCAGTCTCATTAAATAAGAAAACAGATAAAGATTTTTTTAAAAAGTTTAAAATCCATTTGAGTCAGGCATATGGTATTATAGAAGTAGGACTTCCTTTTATTAATAATAGATTTGATGATGAGTATGTCTGTTCTGTTGGCAAAATTCTACCGGGATATGATTTAAAAATTAAAAAACCAGATGATAATGGGCAAGGTGACATATTGCTTAGAGGAAAAGGAATGTATCATGCCTACATTTCTCCCTGGAAAAAACGAACACAATGGTTTGATACTGGTGACATAGGATATTTGAAAGAGTCATATCTGTTTATTTCAGGAAGATCAAAAAATGTTATTAATTTTGCAGGTATGAAAATATTCCCAGAAGAAGTGGAAGAGGTATTATTAACTTATGACAATATAGCAGAAGCAAGAGTATATGCACAACAACATGACCTGTATGGACAGCTTCCCATTGCTGAACTTGTTATGAAAGATAATGTTAAATTTGATATATTAGAGCTAAAAAAACATTGTTTAAAAAAACTTGATACATATAAAATCCCTAAAGAGTTTATTCAAGTTGAGTCTATTAAAAAAACACATAGCAACAAGATAATGAGAACCTGAGAAAATATAAAATAAGGGTACCCGTTCACAGGGGCTTGCTAGTAAAACCTTATGATAACCAAGCTAAACTTGGCTTTTGTTGTTTAAAGTATGATGAGATGGCATTCACCAATAT
>NZAZ01000034.1 GCA_002686255.1 Rhodospirillaceae bacterium | reverse complement strand
GTGAGTTGTGGATAAAAAACAGAAGGGATGAGGGGATGAAATGGCGGTTAGGGATGACAGGAGTGATGTGAAACAGACAACGGCAGGGTTTTCAGGTCCGCTGATGGTGCAATCCCTCACCTCTGCTAAAAGCAAATTCCTATCCCTGAAAAGGAACCCCTAATCCCCAAAGGTCAATCCCAGATTCTAATGGAACGATCCACTGTCCCCGGTTCTGTTATCGGGGCCCATCCACAATCACACCAGTTTTTTTTTCCCTTGGAAACCTAAAATTCCGGGCTAAATCCGACCTATTCACCTAAAGGAGATATGGGAGTAGGATACGGGCTAGAAAATCGGAAGTATTATGAATTCGAGGCCAAGAAAACGTTGGGTATTTGGACTTAGCATTCTGCTGAGCCTGTTGCTTTTTACGTCTATTCTTTCCTCTTGTGGAGATGGAGGCACCGCATCACTTGCAGGCAGACAACATGATGTAGGTACAAAAGAATCCGTAAAACCTCAATCGTGTAGTTCGCCATCGAATATTGTGCAGTCTCCAAATGGTGGCGAGCATTGGCGAAAAGGAAATACCTACAAAATCAAGTGGAGCCCTGCACTCATTTGCGGGTCCTATAAGAAATGTATGGTGCACATCCTCCTTTACTATCCAACAGCTAGCTGTGAGCTGTGCAGCTGTTTTTATAAGACTATTGCTAGAAATACGTGGAACGATGGTGTACATAGTTGGAAAATTCCAACAACTATCCAGTCACGATCAGATTATATCGTCTTGATCCAACCTATAAGTCCGTGGCATATAATCTATCCCAAGTACGATTGGAGCAACAAAGTATTCAAGATCTCGCGTAGTAAGATCGGAGCGATGAAGGTTACTACCCCCAATGGAGGGCAGAAGTGGAGAACGGGCAAGAGATACGCACTCAAGTGGGACAAAGGAAATGGCGGTGCAAGCGTTAAGATTCAACTGTTGAGATCAGGCAGACACTATAAGTGGATATCCAAGAGAACTAAGAATGATGGACGTTTTACTTGGAAGATTCCTTCCTCTGTTGCTACCGGTAGCGCCTACAAGATCAAGATCACATCAAGAACCAAGAAGACTGTCACAGACACCAGTAACAAGAATTTCAAGATCACCAGAGTTGGTGGGAAGACCACCACGACCACATCGATCGCCAACTAGGGCAAATTACGTGTTGGTGAATGAAAACAGGAAAGAGGAGGGGATGAGATGGCTATTAGGTATGGCAGGAGTGATGTGAAACAGACAACGACAGGGTTTCGAGGGCCGCTGATGGTGTGCAATCCCTCACCTCTGCTAAAAGCAAATTCCTATCCCTGATGATTATCAAATTCCAGGGAATTGTCGAAGATCTATAGGCAGGGCCCTGAATGTGTTGAGTCGGATTGCTTCTATTGATCAGATCGAAATGGATAAGGCCTTCGCGCGAGCAAACGAAGGAGATATCGCTCTGGTTGGCTTGTGCAGCCACGACTATAGAGACTTGGATCCAGAAGTTGATTTTGTGCGCGGCCTCATTGCCAAGTCCCAGGAAAAGTATCCCGACGTCAAATTCAAGTATTGCGATGGCGTCACTGCCTTCCGCTTAGCCCTCGGGCTAGACGCTGAGAATGGTGAGCCACTAGAACTTTCCTTGACCTTGAACCGCAACCCCGCCAATGACGTGCCCAATTTGGAAATAACCACTATCAAAGGAAAAGTTTTCGGACCTCAGCCATTTTTGGCGATTGAAACATGTTCGAGGAAATTCATTCACGACAACTTGGACTTTTCTAGTGAGGGAAACCGCTGGCATTATGCCTTTCATGCCGACACTTTACCCTTAGCGGATGTCCGGCGCATTGGCGTTGGCGCTTGCGATAAATATGGAAATACCAATGTGACTGTGGTTGAGGTTTAGTTAGAAACAGCATTACTTTACGTTCGCCCCTTTTAAATTCAATGATTTGTTTACCCAAAATTTTCACATATTGCATCATAAAGGAAAACTACTAACATGCGCCGAATATTGATGGGAGCATTGCTGGCCTATCTTTTGCCAGTTTTTATTGCTATAACTGTGCTCTTGACGGTTCCTCAACTCAGGCATGTTACGTTCCGATATATTTCTGAGGCGCCAACGCAAGTTTTCTATTTCATGATTAGGCGACATGTTATATCGAGAAATTTTTCCACAGCTGAAAAATGGCTAACCAGGCAGCTGGAATTGTCCGACAGTTTCGGTGTACGCAACAACATTTTGTTACCTGGTTTGGTTCAAAATGCCACTTATGTCATAGACCGTATTCAATTCCAGGAAGAATGGCGAGCTATCAAGCCGTTCGCTCTGAAATTGGCAAAATCCCAACCTGATCTGTTACCGGCGAGAATCTGGTCGGCGCGCGCCTTGAGTGACGATAATGCTTCTCTGGCCTTAAAACACGCCGAAGCAGCTATTCGGTTGGCGTCTACTGATGACAGGGCCTATCGAATTGCGTTGAATATCGCAATCAGGAAGGGGCTATCCAACGAGGTAAAAAAATGGTGCGCCCGATACAAAATTGCCCAGTTTGGCGGACGCCGTTCATATGAATACAATAATTTATTTCTCGGATCGGATATTAGACGTTTTGCAATGGAAGTTCGAGCCGTCACCGGAGAAAGACAAATTATTGGGCATAAGGGTATCCATTTGAATGAGGCCCGTGATTACGCTTTTGAATTGGAGAAGCCCCTTTCAATTGATCGACTAATTCTGCATTTTGGCCTCATCCCAGGCGTAAAAATTGCTCTTAAAAAAATGACTATATTTCGAAGTAGCTCCCAACGTGCGATTGATATGAATCAAGTGGTTCTAACTAGCCAAACCGGATTCCATTTGGAGAACGGAGATGTTTTGACCACCTCAATTGATGGAGAAACTGTCGAAATGCATGGCCAAAACAAGCCATTTGGCAACGCTGACCGAATTGTCTTGAATATGAACTTTAGTAGGGCGAAACTAACGAGCCCCGATGTCTGTCAAAAAGTTGATTAATCCTCATTTTTTCAAACCAGTTTATGCTAAGGTTTTTCTCCTCTCGATTATGGGGGCCACAATTATTTGGGGCGCCGATACATTGCGTAAGGAGTGGCGTCTAGGATTTCTCTCTTTATGGCAAAGCGGACAAAATCTTAATTATGTAAAATATTCCACCGTCACAACCATCGAAAAGATTACACACGAGTTTGTCAAAAACAACGAACCTGGCTTAAAGCAGGTCAAATTGTACATTCCAAAAAAAAATCAAACAGCCCTAATGAAAGACATGCCGACCCATATTAAGGATTGGCAAAAAGCCTATTTGTTATATCCCAATAATAGAGTCCGCCCCGTCAAAGTGCGACATCGCGGAGACAATCCGTTGAATTGGGCGTACGAGAAAAAATCTTGGCGCATAAAAACTAAAAAGAAAAGACTCATTGATGGGTTGCGCACCTTTAATTTGATAGTATCCTGTTATGCCTGTATCGCCGACGATTATCTAACTTATTACCTAGGCCAGTTAGCTGGTATTTTATCCCCGTACGCCCAATTGGTTGAATTATGGATAAACGATAAACCTTACGGGATTTATTTGTGGGCGGAACATATTGACGAAGTTTTTTTGCGTAAAAGAAACCTTATGCCTGTCAATATTTATAAGGGTGAACAATACAATGCTGAAAGGCTGAATTACATCGACAACTTTCTGTTTGGTAATCCATATCTATGGAAAAAGATTTCTAGATTTAACCAACAAGATCAGGACGATTATTCTGATCTCGCCTATTTTATCGATATGATTCGCGATGCGATGACCTCTTCCAAGGCATTTGACAGCCTCCAACGAATTGCAACATTTGAAGATTGGGCTAAATTCTCGGCTTTTCAGACACTTGTTCGGAGCTGGCATAACTCACCTGTCCACAATCAAAGGCTGGTGAGCGATCCACTTCGCGGTACGATAAAGCCGGTGCTCCATGACACTGGCACGGCAATACCGCTCCCAAAGACTTATGTAAGCAGCGTTGAAAAATATGCCATGCCTAAGTTAGATGAACAATCACATGCACTGCTGGACTTATACCATCGCTCAAGCAGATTTCTCGTCAAAAAATATGGATATTTGTATAAATTTATCGAATCCGGAACTTTAATTAAAGCCGCTAGTCATATCGAGGATATCCTACCAAATATTGAAAAATCCCTCACTCGAGATCCATTTCGCAATCAGATCGCCGAAACGACACATATCGATAGCGGCCAATTATCTATCTCGGCAGTAATTGGAAAACTAAAAAGGCGCGCAAAATCTTTCCGTCTTTGGCACGCGGCTTTGAAGACGATACTTGAAACCTCACCGCAAGCAAATTGGTGGACGACGGGCGCTAGTATGAGTCTGGTCATTGGCGGATCAAATCCACTCACCAATTTGACTCTTGATTTCGATAGTCCGGCAAAGTTGGGGCAGAAATTTTTTTGGGATGCGGATGACGATGGTCAAATATCGGACGCTGATATTGAAATCTCGCATCATGTTGACGGTAATCGAATCGCATTAGATGGATCGTGGTTGGCTAATAAAGTTTCAGTTCTAACTTCAACGATACCAAAATTTTATCATTTTAAAGCCTTAGCGGTGGGTATTATAAAGGACGTCCCGACTCAATTCGGAATTTTGTCCAATTTTGAACTTAATTTGAAGGCTGTGTCAGCTTCAAATCAGTTTACAGGAAAACGGGTTAGTCTACCCAAAAATAAAACTGCCGGAATGAGTCGTTCAAAATATAATGAGCCCATATTTCAGCAAAAACCAACTCCAATGAAAGATTGGAAAGGGTTGATCACAATCGATAAAGATCAAATAATCGATTATCCGGTTCGAATTCTGCCCGGCGCCGAACTAGCTATTGCCGGTCGAGTTAGTTTGGTATTTCGGAACCGTGTCATGATCGAAGGTGAAAAAGATCAACCCGTTGTTATTCGTCGGCAACATCAAGACGAACCTTGGGGCACAGTCGCCATCTTAGGTTCCGGCGCCTCCGGCTCTCGTCTCAGAAATGTAAATATATCAGGTGGTAGTGGCGGCAAGGTCGAGAATATCCATTATTCTGCGATGCTTTCAATTCGTGACACGCAAGATGTTATAGTGGATAGCGTACAGCTACGCGACAATGTCATCTATGACGATATGATGCATGTACTTTATAGTGATAATATTCATATTAGAGATAGTTTATTTACTAATTCATTTTCTGATGCGCTTGACGTTGATATATCTAAAATAACGATTAGGAATTCAACATTCGATGTATCTGGCAATGATGCGATTGATTTTATGAATTCCAACGCGTTAGTTTCGGGAACTCAAATTCGACGAGCCGGCGACAAGGGTATCTCAATCGGTGAGAATTCTAAGGTGTTTGTATACCGCTCTAAGTTGACGGAGAATGCAACAGGCATAGAAACGAAAGATTCTTCCAACGCCTGGGTATCTAACAGTAACTTTATAAATAATAAAATCCAGTTCAACGCCTATAAGAAAAATTGGCGTTACGGTGGCGGAGGATCATTAATCATAGACAAATCCATTTTAAGAGCCCTTCGAAATAAAATTACCGCAGATAAAAAATCAGAAATTTTGGTGTATGATTCAATAGTATCTCCGCCATATATCGGAAAATCTAAAAATGTAACAATAGATGTGAACTCCTCCAGTCTCAGCAACAAAGTTGATGCGAAAACTGAATTTCATCCCGAAATAGTGTCTGAATTGGGAAATTGGGGCCTGAAAAGCGATTTAAGAAGGCGTGGCGTAGAACAATGATTCTTCCTGATTTAATGTCGCCGTCGAGCGAAAACGAATTTTCACGCTACGAATTCAAGTATCTCTTAAACGCCAATCAACGAGAATCAGTTGAAAACGAAGTACAGAACTTTATGGAATATGATGGCCATGTGCGCATCGATCTAAAAAGTAGTTATTATGTTCGGTCGCTGTATTTTGATAACACGGAGGCCACTCATTTTTATGAAAAAATCGATGGTGTTCGCGTAAGAAAAAAATTCAGAGTCCGAACTTATGACCGAAATATAGAAGATAGATTACCCATATATTTGGAGGAAAAGGGTCGATTTATTGAACGAACATATAAGAATCGAATAAAACTAAACCACGAGCATTTGGCGTTGTTTGAAAATCCTGAACGACATGCTGAATTATTAAAGCTATATTCCAATGACGAAGTTATTGAGAGATTTGTTTTTTCTAGTATTCGCCATCGTTTACTTCCCCGCGTATTAGTAGATTATGTTCGCCGACCTTATGTAAGTAATTATGACTTGAATTTTCGAGTTACGTTCGACAGCGAATTGGAAGTGTCCACCCCCCAATTATCCTACACTGCATAAATAGAAAATTGGTCAAATCCTCTCTGTTGTAAAAACTGTATTGGCGACAGATCGCCCAGTGACTG
>NZAZ01000033.1 GCA_002686255.1 Rhodospirillaceae bacterium | reverse complement strand
CGGCTTCTTAGGGGCAGCTATTACCAAATTCTCAAATAACTGGCCCTGGTATGATCCGGAATTGATCGGAATATACCCTTTTCTCAAAGCGCGGTAATCCCGCATTGGGCTGGAGAAATACCATTTTTTAGTTTGCCCAACATAGATTTCGAGAAAAATAATTTGCTGCGCATATTGAATCCGTAGCGACTCAGCGGATCTAACGCCTTCACTATTACTTTTGTCGGTGGCCATCTCCGGTAAAGTATTAGCAATCTCGTCGAGAAAGGATGCACGGCTATAATATCCGAGGAAAATCGTGTTCTGTAAGCATTCCGAACCCAAACAAAAAATATTTTTTAGCTCCGTGTTGTAAGATCGTTGTTCAAGGTTTTCTTTGTCAGTACGAGCAAAAGTTCTGGAAAGATAAGGAGGGATAGTCGTAACGCTTTGTTGTCTAAGCAAAGCGCGATCTATCCAGCGCGCTCGATGGCGTGTTACATTTCCGGACACAAAGGCCCAAGCGGCGGACTTTCGATCTCGCTCGGTATTATCCGCCAGTGGCATCCAGGATTTTTTAAGTAAGGGGGCAAGTACATGCGTCGGGATGTCAGGAAAATGCGTGTTGTAGGCGTCGGCTAGTGATTCGTTGACTACGATGAACCCGGACCACTTTTGGGCTATATTTTTCAAAGCAGTAAATCGGGATGAAAGCTCCAATTGTTGGAAGGATTTTCGGCTATCAAACCCCAGAAGGTATCCGAAGGAGATCAGACACCCTACGCCCATTTGGGCAATACGCCTTGTGAAGCGTCCTTTGCTAAGAAGAATATTCATCACCAGAAAACGTACAGGAAGCAAGAAAAGCACAGCCGAAAAAATCTTTTCTTGAAAGCTAAAACAGTTGAAAGTTCTTAGTCGACTTGGCCATTCGGTACACACCAGATAAGAAGGTGGAAATTTTGCGGCATTAACTTTGAGAAATTCTCCGCTAGAACATCCGAAGTCCTCGATCCAGAAATTCGCATCCACATGGACTTTTGGGTAAATAGATTCAGTGACATTGATACCCATTTTTGTGAGCGTGAATCGTAGGTAATGTACGTAATCCGAAATCCCACGTGATCCAGCATGGTTGCCGATGACGATATTAACTGACTTTGTCATAATCCTATCAATAATTTGCTTGTAGTTTGTCGAAAGTTGCCAGTGGACTGATTAACTGAAGTGCTAATTGTAAGTCGTCAAAAGATGTGAAATAGTATGATCTACAAAATTGAGGAATTTGAATTATATCGCCTGATTGATGTCGGCTGTACCCCGCCAGCACAAGTCGGACCAAAGAGCCTGATTGCCTAAGAGAGGGTTTTAGTTCATCGTTAACCGAAGAGGATTAATGATGAATACAAAGAATCGAACACAAAAAGACAGTGCTGAGAAGGCGGCTCATGACATTCGTCGTTCGACGCGACGGCATTATTCAGCGAGAGAGAAGATCCGTATTGTTTTACAAGGTCTGTGCGGTGAAAACAGTATTGTTGAATTGTGCCGCAAAGAAGGGGTCAACCAGAATCTGTATTACCGCTGGTCGAAGGCACCTCTGGAGGCGGGCAAAAAACGTCTGTCTGGAGGACATCAGTTAGCAATATGAAACCTATAGTTGTCGGTTCGCCGCGGAGCGGGTTTGCATTGTTGTGCAGCGTATTATCACACTTGCAAGTTATGCGGCCCCGCTATCTGGATAGAAGGCAGCGCCTGTTACGTATCGCGGCAACGGGATTTGGTCATTACATCAGCAAAGCAATCGACGATGCTTTTTACGAGGCTGGGGTTGGTGAAGGCCTGATTTTCAATGATAATTTCCGTCAGCTGCTCGGTGGTCCCAAATGGTTACATGACAATCGAGCTGATACAGCCTGTGTGCGTAAGTATCTTGGCGTTCGCGGGCTTGGTGATTTTACGCTGATCATCAATCATCCGCGTGCGATTTTGGAATGTGATGACATCATACATTCTCATATCCAACCGGTACGGTGGCTGGAAGAACCAGGATACAAGGAGTTCACCAAGCTCGCCTCAGTGCGAAACCCCATCGGCATCATCAATTCGTCAATACTTTCGATCAACGCGCTGACCAGCGAGTATATCCAGAGATATTTGCCGCCCGAGGAGGATAATCACCAACTTCGGGAACAGCTTGCACTTTACAAATTTACCGATCTGGATTTTTTCAAAGGCATTGCCAGCTTTTACAAGAGGTTTTTCGATGAATTCTTACCGGTGCGAGATCGTTATATTGTCATGCGGTGGGAAAATCTTATCGTCGATCCGGTCGGAACCATTGTTGATCTGGCAAAAGCAATCGATTTACCTGTTGATGAAGAGCATGCCGCGCAAATATGGCATCGTCTTGATCACGTTAACCTGACTGGTGCTCATCAGCATAATCTGCGCAAAGGCGGGGGTAAGGTTGGTGACTGGAAAAACTGGATGGTGAATGAACATCTTCAAATCATAGAAGAGTTTGGTTTTGCACCAATTATTGAAGAACTTGGTTATCAAGGTATTCCAGAATTAGATGAAAGTTCTTACACCCCGTTTCAGCAACAGGTTTCAGGTATGCTGTCTGAAGGTAAGATATTTCCCAAATACAAAGACCGCGACTTATTTGAATTTGCCTTTAACAAGTCCAATCTGGATTCAGAAAAATTTACATTCAAACGCTATGACGAACGAGAGCATACCAAGGTGGAGCGTTCCAGCTTCAAAGATGAAGATACTGTATTTGCTGTTTGGGAAAAGGCAAACCAGGCAGCTGGTGAACTCAACCACTTTTTCGACACTATTCTATCGTTTCAATATGAATCGTCTGGCAATCTACAGGGCGAGTTAACTGCCCTTGGTGTAGCCGCAGAACCTCTTCAGGCTAATATGCCCAAGGCCCATGAATCCGTCATGGACCAGTTATTACAGTTTTTGGAAGAAGAGGGAGGAAAATTGTACAAACCATCAACTTGCGCTGTCAGTGATCCGCAGCCTCGGCTTGTTCGTGCCTTTTGCGATCACAATATTGTTTCATACCTGGGGAAATTTTATTGTATTCCTCATAATACTGGCCCGGTTGATCTGGCTTCTCAATCCGTTGACGATTTGCCCGGAGCGTTTGTTACGAGTAATTACAGGGATGCAGTACACCAGGTAAAGGTTAAATCTGGGAATGCTGCTGACAAACGCCGTGAGGAAAAACTGATGTTTCGGAAATAATGTCTGACTATCACCCCTCCCACAATTTGAATTTTGTAGAAAATGTAAGTCCATGCAAATGGCTAGACATCGCCTGCAGAGAACGTCGCAATGGCGTTGAAACCATTGCTGTGCAACCTTTGAACCAGCAAACGGCACCAACAGTCAACAAAATTGCCGCAGAACTGGCAACCGGATTAATCGCATTTAATGTTTCCGGCGACGTAGCCGTACCACCGGGCGTTGGCATGAAGGAGGATGGAGATCCTGAAGTAGTGCTGCTATTGGAAGAGAACCCGGATAAACTCGCCACGGCGCTTTTGAGCTATGTTAATCAGCCAGACATTCGTATCATTGCGCCTTTGACGGACTTGTATTGGCGAAATCGTCCGTTGTTTGTTATCTCCATTCCCAAATCAGGAACCCATTTGGTTTTCCGATTGGCAGAAGCGCTGGGTTTTGGTGAAGGTGGCATTTGTCCTGATAATCCCATTGCCGGGCATTGGTATTATGTTGAACATTCCAATGCTCATACGCCGGCAACAAAGTTTTTCAATGACACTGTTTTGCGAGCCCCTTTTGGCAATCGTGCTCATCCGTTTATGCGTTCGCCGGCTCTTTTCAGTTACCGTAATCCGCTTGATGTCGTGGTTTCAGAAGCTAATTACTACCATAAGGACGGGAAAACCCCGTTTGCCGGTTATCTTGATGCGCTTTCATTCGATCAACGCCTGTCGAGATTGGTGGATGACACATGGCTGCTTGGCAGTATTCGTGACCGGGTGGGCATGTTTGCACCATGGCTTGATTTCCCTAATGTAATTCCCGTCTCATTTGAGGAAATGGTTGGGTCTGCAGGGGGCAGTACTAAACAGGCTCAACTGAAGCTAGTCTGGTCGATTATGTTGAAGCTGCAGGTGCCAGGAAGCCCGGAAGAAATTGCGGGAAAAATATCCGATCGTGCGAGTCCGACATTCCGAGAAGGTAAAGCTGGTACATATGCCGAAAGTTTTACAGCAGATGCGCAGGCCAAATTTGAAGCATTGCCTCAAGATTTCATGGAGGATTACGGCTACGGAAGTTTTCAAAACAATCCGGTACTCTCAACTCGCACGCAGGAGTTCTTGGGCCGACCATTAAAATTGAGCAAAGCTGAAGATTATAAAACCCCGTTTATTGCCGAGGCAATGTATCTTGGTCACAATCTTGTTGCTTATGGCGGGCATTTTTATGGAATTGATACAGCTCTTGGCCCGTTCGATATAACAAAGAAAACGCAGGACGAGATGAAAGATATACCAAAAGCGGAAGATCTCGTGACCTTGAAAATGCTGATTTTCGCCAGCACAAAAAATGAAGTTGTAACCGCTTACAGTAACAGCGTCGGTTCATTTCTTGGTTACAATTTGTATGGGCAAGATAACATGCTTGTCGCCATTTCCAAAGATTTTGATGATATTAAACCTGACACTGCAAACATACGCGATAAGCCGGGTGTTATTTGTTCACGCAACTACTTGCACATCTGCGTCAAGATTATTCTTCATCGGCTGTACTCCGCCAGCACAAGTTGGACCAAATAATCTGATTGTCTAAGAGAGGGTTTCAGTCCATCGTTACCCCAGAGTATTAATGATGAATACGAAGAATAGCGTCCATCAAGATAGTGCTGAGAAGGCAGATCGTGATATCCGTCATGCGACCCGCAGGAATCATTCAGCCCGCCCATCAGGCGGCCATGTTCAATCTTCACACAGTGATTCATTACGACATCGAGCCCACCCTGACAGGCAATATCGGCAGCTTCATCGCTGATAAGCCCCAATTGCAGCCAGAGAACCTTTGCCTTGATTGCGACCGCGCTGCGTGCGAGCGCGGGGGCCTTCTCAACCCGTCGAAACACATCCAAGATATCAATATTGACATCGTTCGGGTTAACCGCAATAATCCGGTAGCCATGATTTTCATATATTTCGCTGCAAAATAGCTTGGGCGCCACCAGTTGGCCGATAAGCCGCAACCGCAATGACTTGGCTTTCTCATGTAAAATACTGACATCGAATTAACCACATCTTCGCCGGCACTTTCATTTCTTGTGAAACTGAGAACTCGTTGGACGCTATTTTTATAAATCCTGATTCGTCTGAAAAAGCCTATCAGGCTTTGGCTGAAACTTACTCAGCAATCGAACCCCCTACTTGGTCATTGCTTCTTGCCGAGTCATGCCGCTCAAAAGGTTTTGAAGTCGGTATATTGGACTGCGATGCAGAGCGGCTTAGCCTCGAACAGGCGGTGTCGAGAGTAGCAGAGGCGAAGCCACGCCTCGCCCTAATGGTGGTTTACGGACAGAATCCTAACTCTGGCACCACGAGCATGATTGGTGCTGTTGCCCTCGCCACAGCGCTTAAGGAATCCTCAATCAACACAGTGATCGGTTTTGTCGGCTCGCACACCAGCGCATTGCCAATGGAAGTTCTTCAGTTAGATTGCGTGGATATTATTCTTCTCAATGAAGGCGTGTATGCGCTTCATAACCTATTGAAAAGCAACCTATCAAGTGATTTGTCTAGCATTCGTGGGATTGGTTTTAAAGATCGATCGAACGCTAATAAAAGGGAACCGATCCTCAACGACCCCGAGTCTGTCGTGCCACAGAGCCACATGGATTTCGATCTACCCGGTTATGCATGGGATCTACTCCCCTTCAAGGAAAAGCCGCTTGATTTGTATCGTGCGCATTTTTGGCATGCCGGCTTTAGTCATGATAAAAGAACACCTTTCGCCGCGCTCTATACCTCGTTGGGGTGCAATTTTGGCTGCGATTTTTGCATGATTAATATCGTTAACCGCGCTGACAGCAGTCCAGATATTAATGCCTCACACTCCCGGGGAATGCGTTTTTGGAGCCCAGAGTGGGTGGGTAGAGAAATGAAGAAGCTCGCTGACCTTGGCGTCAAAACGCTGCGCATTTCTGACGAGATGTTTTGTCTAAATAAGAAGTACTACACCCCTATTCTGAATGACGTAGTTGATCAGGATTATGGGTTCAATATGTGGGCGTATACCCGAGTAGATACGGTTCGATCAGACGCGCTTGAGTTGTTTAAGAAAGCGGGAATCAACTGGCTCGCACTTGGAATTGAGGCGGGTAACCAATCTGTTCGGCAAGAAGTCTCAAAAGGGTCGTTTAAAGAGGTCAATATCCGTGACGTCTGTTCAAATATCGAAGAATACGGTGTGTACCTTATCAATAACTATATCTTTGGTTTCCCGGACGATAATTTTGACACTATGCAGGAGACGCTTGATCTTGCATTAGAACTAAATAGTGAAATGGCGAATATGTACCCCTGCCAGGCGTTGCCTGGGAGTCCAATGTATCATCTCGCCAAAAAAAATCACTGGAATCTGCCCGACTCTTATGAAGGTTACGCTTTCCTTTCCTATGAGAGCGAGCCGCTCGAGACTAATTTTTTGTCTGCCGCAGAGGTTCTGAAATTTAGAGATGATGCTTGGCAGACTTACTTCACTAGTCCTTCTTATCTTGCACTTGTTGAAAAGCGCTTTGGTGTGCAGGAACGAGTGAATGTCGAAGAAATGAGTAAGCTCAAACTTAAGCGAAAGCTGTTGGGTGACTAAGTGATACTAACGAGGACGCCGTTTAGAATTTCTTTCTTTGGCGGAGGAACTGATTACCCTGAATGGTACGGTAAGCATTCGGGTGCAGTGCTCGCGGCGGCTATTAACAAGTACTGCTACATCTCTTGTCGGCGACTGCCTCCCTTCTTCGAGCACAAACACAGGATTGTCTACTCGAAAATAGAAAACGTGAACCACTATTCTGAAATTGCTCATCCTGCTGTTCGGAGCATCCTAGGTCGGCAGAGCATTGAGTATGGACTAGAAATTCATCATGATGGGGACCTACCAGCCCGTTCAGGTCTTGGATCAAGTTCCTCTTTTGTCGTGGGCCTGATCCACGCGCTTGGCGCGCTACAACGGCGCGCGCTCACAAAGAAAGAATTGGCGATGGACGCGATTAATGTGGAACAAAAAGTTATGGGTGAAAGTGTTGGATCACAGGATCAGGTCTCTGCTGCCTACGGTGGCTTCAATAAAATACGGTTTAACATGGATGAGTCGATCTCGGTCGACCCCGTAATTCTGTCCGTGGAAAAACTGCATCTACTTGAATCCAGTGTCATGCTTTTTT
>NZAZ01000032.1 GCA_002686255.1 Rhodospirillaceae bacterium | reverse complement strand
CGCAACACGATACGACAAGAACGCCAATAACTTCCTGGCTGCACTATGTATTGCAGCGCTCATCTGTTATTGGATTTGAATGAGTCTGGACCCTAATTTACTTTTTTCTTATATACCGGAAACCCGGAGCGGGTTCGGCCGTCTTTTATTTTTTTCTTTTATTTTCAAATAATCATGGACAATTTCCGGTGACAGGAAGGATGACTCCCATTATTAATTATACAAGTTTTTTATGTGTTTAAGGATGGTAATTACATTCATATTCCGCTATATTTGTTCCCAAACAGGGGCCTATCGTCGGCAGGAGGAAATTTATGATCATTGAAAACATTCATGCCAGCTCCAAGCAGGCCAGCGTTTTCCTGAAATCGCTGGCCAACGAAAACCGGCTGGTGATCCTTTGCGCGCTTGTCGACGGCGAGAAAAACGTCAGCCAGTTGGAGGAAATCCTCGGCATCCGCCAACCCACCCTATCGCAGCAGTTGGCCCGGCTCCGGGCCGACAACCTGGTCTCGACCCGGCGCCAGTCGAAGCAGATTTTCTACAATCTGTCGAGCGACGAGGCCGAGCTGGTGATGGGCCTGGTGTTCGAGCTGTTCTGCGTCGGCGGCCCCGAAATGGACCTGCCGCCGAAGCGGTCCTCGGACGAGGCAGCGGACGGCGCCGAAGCCGCCTGAGTTCGCCATAAACTATTTTAGAAACGGTGAAGCGCCCGGCCAGGGGCGTTTTTCCTTGCCTATCCGCCACCGTTATCACCCGCACGGGGCTTGAACCACGACAGCTTGTCTCGAAGGGTCACCACGTCGCCGATGATGATGGTGGCGGGCCCGGCGAGGGCGGCGTCGGCGGCCAGGGCGGCGAGCCCGTCCAGGGCCCCGGTGATAACCTGCTGCTGGTCGCGGGTGCCGTTGTCGACGATGGCCGCGGGGGTTGCCGGGTCGGCGCCGTGGGCGATGAGTCTTTTGGTGAATTCCGGCAACGACCGAAGCCCCATGTAGACGACCAGGGTCTGGCTCGGCTGCGCCATCGCCCGCCAGTTCAAATCCAGCCGGCCGTCCTTCATGTGCCCGGTCACGAACATGCAGCTTTGGGCATGGTCGCGATGGGTCAGGGGAATGCCGGCATAGGACGCGCAGCCGTTGGCCGCCGTGATCCCGGGGACGACCTGGAAAGGTATGCCCTCGGAAGACAGGGCCTCGATTTCCTCGCCGCCGCGCCCGAACACGAACGGATCGCCGCTTTTCAGCCTCAGCACCCGTTTCCCCCGCCGCGCCAGGTCGATCATCAGGCGGCTGATTTCTTCCTGGCGGAGCGTATGGTCGCCGGGTTTCTTGCCGACGAAGATGCGCTCCGCGTCGCGGCGCACCAGGTCGAGAATGCCGTCCGGCACCAGGCGGTCGTGCAGCACCACGTCGGCCCGCTGCATCAATCTGAGCGCCCGGAACGTCAGCAGGTCGGGGTCGCCGGGGCCGCTGCCGACCAGGTAGACCTCGCCTTCCGGGTTGGAGGGCTGGCCGGCCTTTTGTTCCTCGGCCGCCTTGTCCAGGGTTTCGTCGAGCAGGTTGCGGGCCGCGTCTTCCTGCCCGGCCAGGATATATTCGGCGATCGGCCCGTCGATGAAATCCTCCCAGAACCGCCGCCGCCCGATGCCGGCGGGGACGAAGGTTTCCAGCCGCGCCCTCAGCACCCGCGACAGGATCGGCGCCTCGCCGCCGCTCGACACGGCGACCAGGACCGGCGAGCGGTCGATGACCGCGGGCATGATGAAGGTGCACAGCGATAACCGGTCGGCGACGTTGACCGGGATGCCGGCGTCCCGGGCCAGCGAGGAAACGCGCCGGTTCAGGTCGTCGTCCCCGGTGGCGACGAAAACCAGGACGCGGCCCTCGACATCGGCGGCCCGGAATTCCCGTTCCTCCAGATCGACGCCGTCCCGCTTGGCCGTCTCTTTAAGCGCCGGGCCGGCCTCGGTGGCGACAACGGTGACGCGGGCGCCGGCCTTGAGCGCCGTTTCGACGCGCCGTGCGGCCGCCTCGCCGCCGCCGACGACCAGCACCGGGCGGTCCTTGATTTCCAGAAACAGCGGCAGATGGTTCATGTCGTGGAGTTATATAGGTCTGGGGCGGAAAACGAAAACCTCCGCTAACCTTTTGAGTTAAAAACCCCCGCCAACCTTTTGAGTTAACGGGGGTTTTGGTAGGCGCTACAGGAATCGAACCTGAATTAACGAGAGAGGGTAATGTCTCCCGTTACTCCGTTGTAAATGAGCACCGAATTAAAAAGAAAATCTCGCCCAACAATTACCATTTGTTTGAGAATATTCGTCCCACCAAGGTTAACACCAACAAATGGCCCTCGATTTTGTGTGTTCAGGTTTGGAACCCAAACGTGAGCTAGGTAAACGTTATGTTGTTTTTTTCCAGCAACACCACCAACCGTACGTACATCAATAATCGGAAGGCCCAACGTTTTTGCAAAATCTTCGTCTATACAACTATCTGTAGCGCCAGTATCAATAAGCGCTGGAGTTGCTTGTTCTGGTTGAGTGAATTGACCACTTTCGTCTGGTGGATTTGCACGGCCCACAAACACCTCAATCGTCGGACCATTCATGGGCAACAACTGTGAGGGGGAAAGGTTTCCTGATTTATCCGTCTGTGACGTGTGGAGTATTGACACGTGTCAATCCAAAAATAACAGCAGGTGACAAGTGAGCTTCATCCCGGCCTATCTGACGAATAAGAAAGGGGGCATCACCAAACCTACGCAACCCTTCGTCGGCAGCGTTCTGAAAATTGTCGAACGTGTCGATTACTTCATCTCCGTGGATCAAAACGAATTTACCCAAATGCTCTTTTTCGAGCCGCTTTCGCTCTTTTTCATAAGTGGCAAGTTCGTCTTTCAAGACCTTAGAGGTCATGTGAAAGGTTCCTTCCTATGTCCTGGGTACCACAAAAATTTAGCAGCGTGGTTTTATATTTCATTAATAAGATGCCATTCTGGTAGGTCAATTTCAAGTCTACCTCCTATGTGGGGGATGCTACGCTATAGGTTTATTGTTCATTCTTGGGGCAATAAATCGTGCGAATTCATTCAAAATCATCACTACCATACATCCGAAAACACAGACCAATCCGTTCAGTAATACGTTGCCTGCCATTCAGTAATTTTGAGAAACAAGGGGCTAGAGAATTACCTCTAGCCCCTTGTTTTATTTGGTAGGCGCTACAGGAATCGAACCTGTGACCCTCTGATTAAAAGTAGCGTGCACCATCATTTCAAGTCGCTTCAAAGATCAGATGCCCCCCCTTTTTAAACCGCAGAAACCTTGACACTAGAGCCTATCTATCGCATCATGTCGCCTCAAAGGTAACAAGTCCAAATCAGGCACTTTTGTTACCTGCTGTTACCTACAGGAGCATCTGATTTTAGTCAGAGGATCAAGGAAATGTCGAAAAAGAACCTCACCGACGCTGGTGTGAAGAACCAGAAACCGCCCAAGGAAGGCCAGGAAGAACACTTCGACCTCCGCCTCCCCGGCTTCGCCCTTCGCGTCTCCGAACAAGGCACGAAGTCATGGATTGTGTTCTATAGGATCGGGGGCAAGCAGAGGCGGTTGACGCTTGGCCGCTACCCCGCCCTCAAGCTTTCCGATGCCCGCAAGGAAGCCCGAGCCGCTCTTGACCAAGTGGACTTGGGAATAGACCCCGCCGAAGAAAAGAAGCTCAAAAAGCGAAAGGCCCTTGAGCAACCCAACAACTTTGAGGGTGTTGCCGAACTTTTTATTGAGCGATATGCCAAGAAGAAAAAGCGAACGTGGGCCGAGGATGAGCGGGTGTTCAAAAAATACGTCACGCCGTATTGGGGTCATCGGCCCCTGGATACCATTACCCGGAGCGACGTTGTTGCCCTGCTGGATCAGGTCGAGGACGATCACGGCCCCTACATGGCCAACCGTGTTCTCGCCACCATCCGAAAGTTACTCAATTGGGCGCTGGCGGAACGGGCCTTGATTGAAGTCACGCCCATCGTGCCGGGTATGTCTCGCGGGAAAGAAGTCAAACGCAACCGGGTGCTGGACGACGACGAACTAAAGGCCGTTTGGAACGCCGCCGATGAAATCGGCTGGCCCTTCGGCCCCTTCCTTCGGGTGCTGATCCTGACCGGCCAGCGCCGGAACGAAGTCGCCGGGATGCGGTGGGATGAACTTGATCTTGAGGCCGGGTTGTGGACCCTTCCCGCCGAGCGCAATAAGTCGGAACGGATTTTCGAGGTTCCGCTTTCGGATATGGCGGCGGACATTTTCAAGAATAGCCCCCGCATCGGCGATTACGTTTTTACGTCGGGCCGCATCCCCAAGACAGGCGACGGCAAGCCCCGCCCGATTAGCGGCTACTCGAAATTCAAAACCAACCTGGACGATAAATCGAAAGTGACAGGCTGGCGACTGCATGATCTTCGCCGCACGGTGCGAACCAACCTTTCCAAGATCGGCATTACCGAGCATATTTCAGAGCGGGTTTTGAACCACGCCCAACGCGGCCTGGATGCCGTCTATAACCATCACGACTACCGCGACGAAAAGCGCCACGCACTCGACGCCTGGGCCGACCGGGTGGGGATTATCCTTAAGGGCGATCCCGGCGACAAGGTGGTGAAGATTCATGGCTAGAGAAAAACCCCGATACGACGGAATCTTGGGAGAGCGATTCACATACGAAGAACTCAAATCCGAGGGTTTCTTTGAACTTCGCTTCTTCGCGCTGATGGAGCACTACGGCATCGAGTACGACGATAAGAAACTCAATAGCCGATTGTCGTGGATGTCGTGGCGCGAACTCGCTTTGGCCTTGGCACATGACCACGTTCCCGGATGCCAGATGGTGATCGAGTCGGGGCGGAAATCAGAGCGGGCTATCACCGACTTGATAATCACCTTCTCCCTGAGCCTGGCAGAGTATAAGGGGAAGTCAATCAACGCCGCTGCTGGCCACCTTGCCCGCAAACTTCCCCACTTGGAACTAAGCCCACAGTCAATTAGGCGACGGTTTTACAACCTCAAGAAACAAGGGCGCGACATCAATGTACGGGACGACCGCGATGCGTTGTCAATGGAACGCATCGTTGCCAACATAACAATCACGGCCGCCCGCGATAAGCTGCGCTGAAATCCAACCCGCTATTCCGCACAAGAATAACTCTATGAAACACTCCTCGCGTCAACGCACTGCAATAGGAGCCATGACGCGATGGAAACTGAACTCTGCACCCCTTCCTCTTCCGCATATGCCGAGGCGACGGAGAGGTGGCCCGAGCGCCTAATCACCTCAAAAGAGGTGACGGAGATTATCGGCCTCAGCAAGGCGACGATCGACCGCTACGAGAAATCGGACCCCACCTTTCCCCGAAGAATCAGATTGTCGCATTCCCGCTGCGTTTGGCGCTTGCGGGAAATGCTTTCCTGGATCGACTTGAAGTCAGCCCAACGTGAACACGTCGCCGGCGACGGGCACGCCGAAGCGTAGGGCTCCATGACGCCGAGCAGGAAAAAGGGCGCTTATCGTCCACGAACAATAAAACGGTGCAGGCGCACAAAGGCCGAGATCGCGGCCGTCGATGACGCCGTCGTTGAAGTGCTGCGGCAGGACCGCCCGCAATCATTGAGGCATGTTTTCTACAGGCTGACGAGCTCGCCCTACAGCCTCGTTGACAAGACACAACAGGGCTACCGGGCGGTGCAAAACCGCCTCTTGAAGCTGCGGGAAACGGGGCGGGTTCCTTGGGAATGGATATCCGATGGCACTCGCTGGCGGCGTCAGCGGCAGTCATTCGGAAGCCGGGCCGAAGCCCTGGAATACCTAGCAGAAAATTACCGGCGCGACCTGTGGCGGCGAACACCCGCCTATGTCGAGGTTTGGTGTGAATCCGAATCCATCGCTGGCGTGATCTTCAACGAATGCGACCGCTACGGCGTTTCAGTGATGGTATCGAGGGGGTTCGCGTCGAAAACGTATCTCCACCAAGCGGCGAAAGAGATCGAAGCCGAGGACCGGCCCGCTTTTCTCTACTACGTCGGGGACTGGGACGCGGCGGGCAAGATCATCCCCGAGAAGATCGAGGCGGAACTTCGCCGCTTCGCTCCCGATGCCGACATCACCTTCACCCGCCTTGCCGTCACTCCCGAGCAGATACGGAATTGGAATCTCCCGACCAAGCCTCCCAAGAGGACAACGCACGCCAAGGACTTCAAGGGAGGCACCGTCGAGGCCGAGGCCATCCCGGCGGCGACCATGCGGCAGTTGGTCCGTGAAGCCATCGAGCAACACTTGAACGCCCATGAGGTCAAGGTGATCGAGATCGCAGAAGAATCGGAACGGGACGGGCTATTTGCCCTGGCCAACCGAATTGAGGACATCGACTGGGCAAACATGATCGGGGGGACGGCATGACCATCCGCGAGATTGAACTTGTGAATGGCGCTGATCTCGTCGGCGAGTGCGTTCGCGCTCATTGGAACATCCGTCGCTGGCCTGCCCCCCTTAACCGG
>NZAZ01000031.1 GCA_002686255.1 Rhodospirillaceae bacterium | reverse complement strand
TTACAATACCTTATGCCTCACCCTGAGGAGGACCGGAGGTCCGTCTCGAAGGGTAATTGCTCCAGATCGTGCGTTTTTCAGCAGCCTGCTAGTGGCCTGGATGGCGGCTATTCGTCGCGGCCGCCATAGCTGTCTATCAGTGAGCGAACGATAAGGTCGTTAACGGAAACCTTCCGGCCCTCGATCAGGCTCAGGCGGGCGGCCTCTTTGCGCAATTTGGCGATGACGCTCTTGGGAAGCGTCACATACGTCCGGTAACCTTCGCGCTTGGCGCCCGGCTTCGGAAGATCAGAAGCGTCCTTGGCGTCGGTTTCGCCCGCCGGGGTGGTGGCCTTCTGCGGATCTTTGATCTCGGCCGTTTTGGCAAGGCAGCGGACGACACTCAGTCGGGCGTTGGACAGTTGCAGGTAATTGCCGAGTTTGGCGCCTTTCAGCGTCACCCTACGGCCCTTCAACTTAATGACCGCGGCCTTGCCGCGTTCGTGGATTCTTTGAAGCCCGGTTATGATTCGTTCCAGCCTATCTATATAAGCGCTCCAATCCCCGGCGAACCTGTCCTTGACGTAGGTCCGTACGGAGCCGTGGGTCAAATCGCCCCAGAGTTCAAACTTCGGGAAGGGAGCGCATCCGTCTTCGGCCTTCGCCTGATGGGGAAAGGCAAGGACGCCAAGTGCGGAAAAAAGCACGGCGGCGAAGAAATTGGTTTTGTTTCGGATCACGTCTACCCCACGAAAAAGGCCCAAAAAACCGGCGCCAGGTTCAATCAAAAGTTGGTGCAGACCTTATACCCACGAAACTTTAAGTGAATCCAACAAGACTGACAATAGTCGTAAACCGGCATTTCCCGGATAACCTTCAAACCCACTCCAACCAAATCCAAAATTCACCACCATTGAAGTGGTTTCACCTCCGCAGCCGTCCGGCGGCCCGAGTTCCAAGTTCCCCAAGTTCCGAGCGTACTCTCGCGTCGATTCCCCCAGCCTGCGGTCATTTGTTAATGGGGGACACCCCCGGCCTCACGGCCTCCCCCGGGGCCTGTTGATTTTTTCACCACAAAGACTCAAGGAAAAAGGAAAAGATGGGTTAACTCTTTTTCGTGTCTTTGTGCCCTGGTGGTTCATCTTCTTTTCCCGCCTGTTTATTTTTTGTGTCCCTGTCCGGACTATCGCCCGAAGCCCTCGGCGGACGGGCCGGGCTGCGCCCTTTTTATTATCGGGGGACACCCCCGGCCTCGCGGCCTCCCCCGGGGCCTCTTGATACCCGATAACCGACGCGGGGGAAGTGCACCACCACGTCTCCGACTTGTTCGTCGGCGCGGGCGATGGCGATTTCTTGGGCGCCGATGCGGACGATGCGCCCGGCGACGGCGTTCGGCAGGCCGACGCCGATGGGCTCCACCTTCACCTCGTCGCCGGGCTTGAGCCCGGACGGGTCGCCTTCCCCCGTTTCTACAATTTCCAGCACATCCGGCACCGCCGCCTTGGCGACGGCGAGCGCTTCGGTGGAGTCCATGTCGGCGGGACGGCCGTGGCCGAAGCCTTCGATGCGCTTTTCCCACTCAACGAGGTTCTCGAACTGGCTCAGGAACCCGGGTCCCTTCGAATAGCGCCCGCGGATGAACCACACCAGGTAATAGCAAAGCGCGTCGGGCAGGCCCGGCTCGGCGCCGAGCATGAAGTCCCGGGTCTTCAGGCGGTCGTCCATCCATTGAAGCTGGGCCCGGATCTGGGCCAGGGTCGCGGGCAGGTCGCGGGTCATCCGCGCGACGTCGTAGCCGGCTCCGAAATAAAGCGCCCCCCGGTCTTCCCTGAAATCGTCGGGCAGGTCATCGCCGGCGTCGCCGAACACCAGGGCGATGACCGACATGAACAAGGGCCCGTCGGTCCATTGCCCGACGCCCCAGGCCATGCCCGCCACGCCGCCGGGGAACAGGGTCGGTTCGGGTTTCAGGCGTTCGAGTTCGCGGATGATGGAATGGGAATCGCAATAGACGTCGGCGCCGATCTGCATCACCGGGGTCAGCCGGTAGCCGCCGGTCAACGGCATCAGGTCGGGCTTCGGCGGCAGCCTGGGGATGGTCACCGAGCGCCAGTCCAGGTCCTTGAGGCCGAAGACGACACGGACCTTTTCCGACACCGGCGATTGCGGATAGTGATGGAGGATGATGTCGCTCAACGCTCGGGGTCCTTCCTTGAATAGGATGACCCATAACATATCATCCGGGCGAAGACAGGGGAGGGGAATCCATGAAACCGGCAAGTTACCGAGATAACCGGGGTCCGCGCCTGGGCGTCTACATGGACGAAGGCCTGATCGAGGCCGCCGGCGGCTTGGCCGAGACCTATCCGTCCATCCGCGCCGAGCAGGAGATCGAATGGCCGGGCGTCGGCTGCCTGAAGAACCGTGTCGAGAAGGGGTGAACAAGGGGTCCCGGGGGAGGCCGCGAGGCCGTGGATGTCTCTCCGAAAGCCCCAGGGGATCAGCCAGGGGGAATCAGGCGGCGGTCACCGCGCTTTGGCCGGTGATCAGCTTGAACATCGTCTTGTGGTTTTCGTGGAAATCGATACCGATGAAATCGTCATCGGTCCAGACGATGCCGCCTTCGTAATCGCCGTATTCGGGGATGTCGAGAACGGCGGTTTTCGGCGTCGCGTTTTCGGCCGCGTTCCCGGCGTCCTTCAACCGCACCTTGGCGCTGCCGGCGGAGATATCGAAAATCACCGCGGCGAAGCTCTCGCCGCCGATGGTCACCCGGGCCTCGAGCATCAGGATATGGCGCTCGAACCGCCGCCTGTCGGTTCCGGTCGATGAATTTTCCATCAGGCCGTCTCCTGTCCGACGATCAGCTTGGCCGCCGCCGCGGTCAATGCAAACAGGACGATGGTGGCGATATAGGGGTCGCCGTAAGGCAGGGGCTCGAACAGCCCGCTCCAGGTCCCCCAAGATTCGAGCACCATATACTGGAACTTCATTAACATTTTTGTTTCTCCTTTCGGTAACGCCGCCGCCGTGGCTTTCGCCGTAGGCCGGTTGTTTTGCGTCCCACCGTTTCCGGTGGTTTGCCTTTTCGGGGGAAACCGGACGGCCCGTCATCTAAAGGCGATAGGGACTGTCCACCCGCAAATCTCAAGCGCCACCTTAGGCGATAAGGAAGTGCCGGGAAGTGACCGCCGTCACATTTTGTGAAAAAAGGGGGCGGGGGTATTTTTCGTTTGAATACAGTTGATTATGGGGCGGTTGGGGGCGTTCGGGGGACAGGACGGTATCCCAAGCGATAAAGTCCGCTCTACCCTTAACAACAGACCATTTTCGGATTGGCACCGATGTCCACTCATGATGCGATCCCCCTAACACGGTCAAATCACCAAAATCTAGCTGTCAGGCCGCTGCGGAGGGAAACCAGTTCCAATGGTGGTGGGATTTGGGTAGGGTTGGAGCCGATTTGAAGGTTATCCGGGAAATCTCGGATCAAAAGAGGAATCCCGTTCCGTTCCCGCAACGATGGGGTGCGCCGCGGGGGTGTCGGCGCTGCTTCCCGCCGCCGCCGTCGGGATGGTATCCTGCTGGTTGTACCGGGTGTTCCGGGGAATATGGTTTTTATCAAGGAGGCGGCCGTGAAAACACGCATCCTGGCAGTCGCCGGTGCGTTGGTTCTGCTTTCCGCGCCTGCGTTGGCCTTCCACTGCCCGAGCGACGTTGCCGTCATAGACAAGGCGTTGGCCGCGGGTTCCGATCTGAGCGTCGATCAGTATGCCGAAGTCATGGTCTCGCGCTTCGACGGCGAGGCCTTGCACAAGGCCGGCAAGCACGCCGAAGCGGTGGCGATGCTGGCCAAGGCTCTCGACATCCTCAAGGCCGACAAGGAACGGCCCCCCGCCTACTACTGTACATCGATGCTACGCCGCCCTGCCGTGGCCGGCGCAACGCAAACTGGGTAGTGTCCTCTCAAGACCTAGCCCCGCCTTGTGACCCCGCCTTGCGCCGCGCATCCGCGCCCGCGTCAGGGAAATCCAGTCGGCCCACGCCGCCGACTACGGCCGCGACATGGACGTGCTCCTCGGCAAACTGGAAATCGTCTACCGGCGCGCCATCGAGTACCACCACTTCTACGCCGCCGCCCGCGCCGTCGAGTTGCAGGCCAAGCTCGCCGCCATGGCGAAACTGCCGCCGATCATCGACGGCAAGGCCGAACCCATCCCACCGGCGGCGCCCGGAAGAGAAGAAAACGGCGGACCGGACCCGGACCGGCCGGCATGTAGGCCTTTGCCGACAAAAGCCGGCAAAAGCCGACGAATGCCGACAATCGGACCGGAATTTTCCATAACGCCGGGCCATAATACCGGCGGGGGGTCTTTTCCCGTCCGAAAACGAAGCACCCCTTGACATTGGCCGCGCTTCGGGGCCTTTCAAGAGGGCCGAAAAAGAAGGAGAACCACGGAGGCACCGAGACACCGAGAAGATTTAAGAATAAAAAATTTACCCACACATGGCGGGTGTAATTTTAAAAATTTTCTTCCCTCTTTCTCCTCTGTGTCTCTGTGGTGAAAAAAAGATAAACCACTAAGGCGCAAAGACGCGAAAAAGAATTAACCCATCTTTCCCTTTTTCTTTGAGTCTTTGTGGTTAAAAAAAGAAGATTGAGAATTAAAACATGCACCCCTACCGCACCCATACCTGCGGCGAACTGAGGATCAAGGACGAGGGCCAGCCGGCGCGGCTGTCGGGCTGGATACACCGCAAGCGCGACCACGGCAACCTGCTGTTCATCGACCTGCGCGACTCCTTCGGCCTTACCCAATGCGTGATCGACGTGTCCTCGGAGCTGTTTTCCGTCGCCGAGGCGGCGCGGCCGGAAAGCGTGCTGACGGTGACCGGGCGTGTGGTCCGGCGCTCCGACGACACCATCAACCGCAAACTGCCGACCGGCGAGGTCGAGCTGACCATGGACGAGATCGTCGTCGAAAGCCCGGCCGAGGTGCTGCCGATGCAGGTCGCCGGCGACGAGGACTACGGCGAGGACTTACGCCTCCGCTACCGGTTCCTGGACCTGCGCCGCGAGCGGATGCAAAGGAACATCCGGCTCCGCAACGGGGTCATTTCGTCGATCCGCCGGCGCATGTCCGAGGCCGGGTTCATGGAGTTCCAGACCCCGATCCTGACCGCCAGCTCGCCGGAAGGCGCACGCGATTATCTGGTGCCGAGCCGCCACCACCCGGGCGCCTTCTACGCCCTGCCGCAGGCGCCGCAGCAGTTCAAGCAACTGGTCATGGTCGCCGGGTTCGACAAGTACTTCCAGATCGCGCCGTGCTTCCGCGACGAGGACGCGCGCGCCGACCGCAGCCCCGGTGAATTCTACCAGCTCGATTTCGAGATGGCCTTCGTCACCCAGGACGACGTGTTCTCGGCGATAGAGCCGGTGCTGGCCGGGGTTTTTGAAGAATTTTCCGGCGGCATGCATGTGAAGAAGCCGCCGTTCCCGCGCATCGCCTACGCCGAATCGATGCTGAAATACGGCACCGACAAACCGGACCTGCGCAACCCCCTGGAGATGCGCGACGTCACCGACACCTTCCGGGGCTCGAACTTCAAGATCTTCGCTTCGATGATCGACGGCGACGGCAAGGTGCGCGTCCACGCCATCCCGGCGCCCGGGGGCGGCAGCCGCGCCTTCTGCGACCGCATGAACGGCTGGGCCCAGGACCAGGGGCAGCCGGGACTGGGCTATATCTTCTTCCGCGACGGCGGCGGCGCCGGCCCGGTGGCCAAGAATATCGGCGCCGAGCGGACGCGGGCGCTGAGGGACGATTTGGGTCTGGTTGACGGCGACGCGGTTTTCTTCGTCTGCGGAATCCCTAAGGCCTTCAACCCGTTCGCCGCCGCGGCGCGGCTGAAAATCGGCGCCGGCCTGGAGCTGTCGGCGGTTGGCGAATTCCGCTTCTGCTGGGTCGTCGATTACCCGATGTACGAGATCAACGAGGAAACCGGCGACATCGAGTTCAGCCACAACCCGTTCTCGATGCCGCAGGGGGGCATGGAGGCGCTGGAGACCGAGGACCCGCTCTCTATCCTGGCCTGGCAGTACGACATCGTGTGTAACGGGGTCGAGCTGTCGTCCGGCGCCATCAGGAACCACCGTCCCGACATCATGATCAAGGCGTTCGGGATCGCCGGCTACGGCGCCGAGGTGGTCGAAGAGAAATTCGCCGGCCTGCTCAACGCCTTCCGTTACGGGGCGCCGCCGCACGGCGGTTCGGCGCCCGGCATCGACCGCATGGTCATGCTGCTGGCCGACGAGCCCAACATCCGCGAGGTCATAGCCTTCCCGATGAACCAGCAGGCCCAGGACCTGTTGATGGGGGCGCCGGCGGCGGCCGAGCCGGAACGGCTGAAGGAACTTCACCTCAAGCTCAGCCTGCCGAAAACGAAAAAAACCAAAGATAAAAAGATTTAAAAAGGCCGAAACGAGAATTTGAAATAATCCTGAACAGTTGATAATATGCGGATCGAAAGGGAAGGGGGGCTGGCGAAAAATCGCTCCCGAACCTAGGGCGGCAAGAACTTAACGCCGCAAAACAACAACAACGGCGGGCGCCTTGAAGGCGCGCCGTCGACGGATTGCGGTCCGGACGCCGAACGGCTGTGACGACAGAAAAAAAGCCAGGGTCAGGGTAAAGCGATGAAGCGAATAATGGTTCTGGGGACCGTGGCCGTCCTTGTCGGCGGTTGCGCCCTGCCGTTGCCGGTGCAGGTGGCGTCGTGGGCGCTGGACGGCCTTTCCTACCTGATGACCGAAAAAACGATAGCCGATCACGGCATCTCCGTCCTCGCGCAAAAGGACTGCGCGGTGCTGCGCGGGCTGTTGGACGACGGCAAATTCTGCCGCGATTACGACGACACCGGCATCATGGTCGCCGACAGCGGCGCCGGCGCCGGTTTCGCGCCCATCGGCGGCGGGGACGACGGGTCCGGCGGTGACGAGCTGGCGGCGCTGACCGACCACCAGGACGCCGCCGATTTCGACACCGTGCCCGGAACCTCCGCCGCGACCGACGCCCGGCCGATCATCGGCGGCGGCGTCGAAATCGCCGCCACCCTGACGTACCAGCCCCTGTTTTTCGAAGAAGGGCCGCCGGTGTTTTTCGAGGACGGCCCGCAATTGGCCGGATACCCGCTTGGGATCGCCGCCGCCGAGGCGCCGGTCCGCCAGGCGGCCCGGGCGGCCAATGGCGAAGGGTCCAAGGATGGGGCCGGCGCCGAGGAACTCGCCGACTTCGAAACCGCCGCCGGCCCTGAATTCAGCCCCGAATCCGGCCCTGGGGAGACTCTCGAGCCGGCGTCGAACTTTTCCGAGCCCGTCGTCGACGAAACCGCCGTCGTCGCCCTTCCCGAGCCGGGCCGGGAACTCGGCAACGAACCCGAAGCCGGGCTTTATTTCGTCATCGGCAGCTTCCGCCAACGCGAAAACGCCAGGAAGCTGCGCCGCCAATACCGCATCCTGACGCCGTCGGTGCTGGCGGCGAATCTCGAACGGGGCACCGTTTTCCGGGTCGTCGTCGGGCCCTTCGAGCAGGGCGACGCCAAGCGCGTCCACCGCTCCATCTACCGGGCCGGCATCACCGACTCATGGGCGATCCGGGTGCAGCCGGGCCAGTGGTCGATGGCCATGGTCGACCCGCCGGCCGAGGCCCCGATCATGGCCGAACTGAAGCCCGAGCCGCGGCCGCTGACGGCCATGGATTACGTGCAGTTGCTGGCCCAGTTGATCTATTAGCAAGGCCCGGCGGAACACCCTTTCCCGGCCACCCGCTGACGGCGGGTTGCCGCATGCGCCGCAACCAGAGCCCGTCAAGTCCGAATGATTCCATTCAAACTTGACGCGCCCTAGCAGGCTGCTGAAAAAGTGGATTTTCTCCAACAATCCTTCGAGACGCCGTCCGCTGGCCGGCTCCTCAGGATGAGGCTTCGACACGCTCGCTTGCGC
>NZAZ01000030.1 GCA_002686255.1 Rhodospirillaceae bacterium | reverse complement strand
CGACTGTGACATGACAGACCAGAAGGCGGTCGCAAAGGCAATCGGCCTCGTACTTCCCGACCGGATCTTCCACATGGCGGCCCAGAGTTTCGTGAGTCCCTCTTGGGACCATCCACATCTCTACATGGATGCCAACTACAAGATGACGGTGAACCTGTTTGAGGCATGCCTCACGAATGACATCAATCCGCGTGTTCTCATCCCGGGTTCCGGTGAGGAGTTCGGAGAGATACACGAAGATGAGTTGCCGATCACCGAAGAGACTGTCCTAAGGCCGGTAAACCCCTACGCGGTCACAAAGGTCGCCCAGGACATGATCGGCCACGTGTACCACCGGTCCTATGGAATGAACGTGATCAGGACACGTGCGTTCAACCATGAAGGCCCCCGGAGAAGCCATGTGTTCGGAATTCCATGGTACGCGTATCAGGTGGTAAGAATCGAACGAGGCTTGCAGGAGCCGACGCTTAAGGTCGGCCATGTTGATGACCTCCGAAACTTTACCCATGTAGAGGACATGGTCAGTGCCTACAAGTTGGCAATTGACCTGTGCGAACCAGGAGAGCTATATCTGATCGGGTCCGACCACGAATCAGATATCCACACATTCAAGGAAGCGGTCGAAGGGATGATTTCTCGGTCGACCGTCAATGGCATCCGGTATGAGGCGGATGAAAGGTTTGTAAGACCTACACAGGTTCCATTTCTGTTGTGCGATGCAAGCAAGTTCACCTCGCTGACCGGTTGGCAGCCGAATCTTGGATTCGAGAAGATTCTTGATGACACCCTTGATTACTGGCGCAACCAACCGGCTTGACCTTTGGTGACGATGGTTGTGTGGAGTATCTAGATGTCGGTCACCTTCGAACTGACTGATAGGTGTAGGTGTTGTGGGAGTAGCCAGCTTGTGGAGGTCTTGGACCTTGGAAATCAACCACCAGCTAACTGCCTTCGACTTCCTGGCGAACCAAAGCCTGGACAAGTTCCACTTGCGCTCGCGATCTGCAACTCGTGTGCAACCTGCCAGTTGACAGCGACGGTGGCACCGTCCGAGTTGTTTTCTGAATATGTGTGGGTAACCGGCACGGCTTCGGTGACGAGGACCTTTAGTGAGATCTTCGCGCGGGAGGTCTTGAGCCGCTGGCTCTTTCTTGGAGGCAATCGGGCTGGCCTGCCTGGTCTTGTAGTTGAAGTTGCAAGTAACGACGGAACATTTCTTGCTCCTTTTGTGAAGAAGGGATGTCAGGTACTCGGTGTAGATCCAGCGCGCAACATCACCACCCATGCTGTTGCAAACGGCATACCGACCTTGTGCGAGTTCTTCAGTCAATCGACGGTTGACAACATCCGCCAAGAAAATGGGGCCGCGGACATCGTCATCGCTCGTAACGTGATTCCACATGTAGCCAATATCCACGAGGTTGTGTCAGCCATCGAGCAACTCCTTCACGAAGGGGGTCTGGCTGTAGTTGAGTTTCACTACGCAGGAGCGATCCTCAGGGACCTTCAGTATGACTCGATCTATCACGAGCACCTCTTCTATTTCTCGATTGAGACGCTCAGGTCTGTGTTTCTTTCGCATGGCCTACACGCATTCGACGTGTTTGAGAGTCCCTTGAGTGGCGGGGCAATGGTTCTCTTGTTTTCAAAGGAACCATGTTCCCCCTCTAAACGACTAATGGCTGAATCATGCGCTGAGTCGAAGTCACGGCTCAACTCTCAAGAGGTCTGGAAGTCATTTGGCAATCATGCACTGTCCCATTCGAAGGCACTTGCCAGCATGGTGAGCGATCACGCGGAGGCAGGACCTGTCATTGGTTACGGTGCTTCAGCGAGGAGTTCAACATTGTTGAACACCGCAGGCATCTCGGGTAACCAGTTATCGGTGATAATTGACAGAAATGAAATCAAGCAAGGCAGTCTCACGCCTGGTTCTGACCTTCCCATTGTTTCATTTGAGGATGGGAGGGCGCATCTAACTGATGCGAAGTCGGTTCTTCTACTTGCTTGGAACTTCGAATCCGAGATAGTTGAGGATCTCAGACGCGAGGGTTTTGAGGGTGAGGTACTGGTCCCGTTGCCAGGTGATCCGAGGGTGATATGAGGCTCGTCCAACAGGCTATCGAAGGGCTGTATCTCGTTGAAACCGAAGCGTTCTCAGATGAGCGAGGGAAGTTCTACCGAGGGTTCTGTAAGCGCGAGTTCGACAAGCATGGTGTTGACTTTGAGGTTTGCCAGACCAACGTGTCTGTTAACCCGACGTGTTACACGCTCCGTGGTTTCCATTATCAGCGGCCACCGAGCGCCGAAAAGAAGATCATCACAGTTGTCTCAGGCAGAATCTTCCATGCAGTGATTGACATGAGGAGAGAATCTGAGACGTTTCTTCAAAAGGCGACGTTTGATTTGTCTGCCGAAGTCGAACACGGTGTGTTGGTCCCGGAAGGACTTGCTAGTGCATTTCTAACCACAGCTGCCGACACCGTCGTGATCTATCACATGGATGGATTCTATGACCCTAAGAGGAATGAGGGGCTTCGCTACAACGACCTGATTGTCACCGTTGAGTGGCCCTGTCAGCCAGTGCTGGTCTCGGAACGAGATCTTAACTTTGAGGACTTTGAATCAAGTCATTTGGGAGGCGCTGAGTGGTTTCAACGATAGACAAGTCGTCGTGACATTGCTGTTTAGTGTTGACAGGCTTCTAGGCCGATTGTGGTGCGACGAACAGGTCCATGGGTTTCGTCTCATAACCAAGACATTTGGATTTGCCGCTGCCTCTCGGTGCTATGGCAGGTTGTGACGGCTGAGTCCACCATGTTGCCACCTACTCATAGAGTCTTGGTCACTGGGGCGTCGGGTTTCATCGGTAGTCCCCTATGTAGGGTTCTTCTGGCCGATGGCCACCAGGTCTGGGCTATGAGTAGAAGAGCATGTAAGGAGCATGATCTTCCAGATGGACTTGATGGAGTCTCACTCCAGTCGGTTGGTGATCGGTTCCCCGCAGATCTGCTGGAGTGGGGACCGACAGTGATCGTGAATCTGGCTTGGTCGGGGATTCCTGATTATGGACCTGAGTGCAGCATCTTCAACTTGGAACAGCAGGTTCGGCTTGTTGATCAAGCAGTTGCGATCGAGTCGGTTTGTCGGTTTGTCGGTGCGGGCACGTGTCTTGAGTACGGCGATCATGTTGGCCCGTGCTCCGAAGATGAGGAAGCGGCACCAACTAACTACTTGGCTTGGGCCAAGCAGTCGCTGCGACGCTATCTGCTGCTTGCTGCGAGTGTGTCCCAAGTTGATGTGGTTTGGTTCCGGATCTTCTTCGCTTATGGCCCAGGCCAGAGGAGCGAAGGACTCCTCCCGTCACTACTCAAGGATCTACTTGCCGGACGACAGCCTGTTCTGATCAATCCTGATGCTGCTAGGGATTTTGTCTACATCGATGATGTTGTTGAAGCATTCAGGCGCGCTGTGAACCACAATTTCTCGCCCGGCACCTTTAATGTCGGTAGCGGTCTTCTCGTATCCCTTAGTGATGTCAGGGATGTCGCGGCTGGACTAGTTGCGGGATCTTCTGAGGAGGGGACGGTCCTCTTACCCGCACCACCGGAAGGTTCAGATCATGAGATGTATGCATCACTCAAACTTGTTTCAAGCACCCTTGGTTGGCGGCCGTTGGTCCCTCTTGGGGAAGGGATCCGACGGACATGGCGTGCAATGAGTGAGACTGGCCCACAGCGTCAGGCTGAGGAGGACTGTTCGGGTGGATGAATACGAGTTGTTTAGGAGCGAATGCGAAACGGAGGTCGAAAACCAAGGGGCAGACGATGAATTTCTAGAACAGAAGCGGGTGTGGGTCAGCCGTGCGATGGAACACCGTTATAGTTACCACTTTGAGTGGTTAGGCCGGCCGATCATTCAATTCCCACAAGACATCGTCGCAATGCAGGAGGTTGTTTGGACAGTTCAACCGGAACTGATAATCGAGACTGGTATTGCTCACGGCGGGTCACTCATCCTGTCGGCCTCTTTGTTGGAGCTCAATGCGTCCTGTGGGGGCTCCCCCGAAGCTCAGGTCGTAGGCATTGATGTTGATATCCGCAATCACAATCGGACGTCTATCGAAGACCATCCGTTGTCTCATCGGATATCAATGATCGAGGGCTCCAGTACGGCACCTGCAGTGATAGATCAGGTAGTTGAACTTGCTAAGACTGTAGACAGAGTCCTTGTCTGTCTCGACAGCAACCACACCCACACTCACGTTCTGAGCGAACTCGAAATCTACTCACCCATGGTGAGTGTGGGGAGTTATTGCATCGTTTTCGACACGCTTATCGAGCAACTTTCGACTGACTACTTAGCCTCCACGGGCCGACCATGGGAACCAGGAAATAGTCCTGGAACTGCTGTAGATGCTTTCCTAGCCGGTTCTGCTGCAGGGCGGTTCGAAGTTGATCACTTGATTACAAACCGCCTAATGGTGACCTCTGCTCGTGGCGGATATTTGAAGAGAGTTGCCTGACGGCCTTGGTTGTATTTTCCAAGCTCGTAATGGGTGCCTGATGGTGGATCAGGCAGTGGTTCTCTGCGGAGGCCGGGGTGAGCGGCTTCGTCCATATACTGACTCACTTCCCAAGACCATGGTTGAAGTTGCGGGGCGCCCATTCCTAGCTTCCCTCATTGAACAACTCGGAGAACAGGGGCTCAAGAGATTCGTACTTTGCACCGGTTACCTCGGTGACCGTATCAGTGAGTATTTCGGAGATGGGTCGGGGGTCGGGACAGAAATCACTTACTCAAAGGGACCAGGGTCCTGGTCTACAGGTCGCAGACTCTTTGAGGCGCGGGCCATGCTGGATGAGAGATTTGTCCTCATGTATTCAGACAACTTTGCGATGTTCCAACTAGCTAATTTGTTAGACCAGCACCTTAGGTCCGAAGCGACGATCACACTGTCTACCGTTCGAAAGAATGGAGGAAATGTTGCTATGGGCGATGGTCACGTCGTCTACAGCCGAGATCGTTCAGAGGAGTGTGCCCATGTTGAAGTTGGTTACATGATCGTTGAGCGCGATCGGGTATTGGCCGCAATGGATCTGCTGGTTGATGCACCCGATGTTGACTTCGCTGACGTCCTGGTTTCACTCTCAGACAGTAGATCCCTTGGTGCGGTCCAGATACACGGTGGATACCAGAGCATCTCAGATCCAGATCGACTTGAGCTTTCGAGGGAGTTCCTGTCACCCAAAAGGATTCTTCTGATTGACAGGGATGGGACCATTAATGAAAAGCCGCCACAAGGTGAGTACATAACTCGGTGGGAAGACTTCAAGTTGATAGATGAGAGTGTTAATGCCATGGCCCAGTTGGCTGAGAAGGGATTTCAGTTTGTTGTTATCACCAACCAGGCTGGGGTTGCCAGGGGGCTTGTTGATCAATCCGAACTTGACCGAATCCACGTGAGGATGGTCAAGGCTCTTGCGGAGAAAGGGGTAGGTGTCGCAGGAGTCTTTGTCTCACCGCACCATTGGAATGAGAGTTCGTACGACCGGAAACCGAATCCAGGACTCTTTCTTAAGGCTTCAAAAGAACTCGGGTTCCGGCTTGATCGAGTTCTCTACGTTGGTGACGACATCAGGGACTGTCAGGCGGCTGCTAACGCGGGCTGTGGGATGGTTTACGTTAGTCCTAACGGTGAGACTGAGGAGTTACCAGTTTCCACGATGCCTCAGTGGACGGTTGAATCCCTTGGTGAGGCTGTATCCACCATCAGTTCCTTCTATGGCAAATTTGAGAGATGATAATTAGCAGAACTCCATTGAGGGTTAGTTTCTTCGGAGGTGGCACGGACCTGCGCTCCTTCTTCTCGCAGCGGCCTGGCAGTGTGATTAGCACTGGCATTGACCGGTATCTCTACGTCGTGTTGCGAGAACAGGTCGGTTTTGTAGAGCACAAGTACCGCATTAACTGGAGTCAGGTGGAGTTCTGCAGCGATATCAACGAGATCCAACACCCCGTTGTCCGCGAGGCATTTCGGATGTTCAAGATCGATTCCCCGTTGGAGTTAACGACGTTCTCGGACATCCCAGCTGGAACCGGCCTGGGATCATCGAGCACCTTTGCTGTCGGCCTCGTCAACGCGCTTTATGCACTTAAGCACCAACGCGTCACCAAGCACACCCTAGCAACTGAGGCAGCACACCTTGAGATCGATGTTCTCGGTCGCGTCATGGGTAAGCAGGACCACTTTGCTGCTTCCTACGGCAAGCTGAGTACCTACGTATTCAACCAGGATGAGACGGTTGAGGTCAGGCAAGTATTCTCTGAATCATCCAGACTCAAGATGCTCGAGGAACGACTCCTGCTCTTCTACACCGGGCAACAGCGCAATGCATCGGAGATTCTAGAGAGTCAGGACTGTGCTACCCCCAGTACGATCGATCTTCTCACTCGTATGCAGGAGTTCGTCCAGCCGATGGCCGACATTCTCTCCGGTAGCGGTGAAGTTTCCGATATTGGCCCAATGCTTGCCGAAAGTTGGATGCTGAAGCGGTCACTGGCGTCTGACGTATCGAGTGTTCTGATTGACGAGTACTACGAACGAGGAATCGCGGCTGGTGCAGCTGGTGGCAAGATCCTGGGTGCGGGAGGTGGTGGTTTCTTGTTGTTCTACGTTGAATCTGACCATCAGTCGGCCGTCATTGATGAGCTCGCCCCACTGCCATTTCTACGATCGAGATTCGCTACAGACGGCTCACGGATCACCTACTATGAGCCATCACGTCTTAGTTGAAAGCGCTAGTTCCCGTTGGCAGGTCAGTGTGTGCTAACTGGGCTGGGCGCGTAGGGCGAAGAGGACGCGATGTGTGGGATTAGCGGGGTCCTGCGATTGGGTGGATCTGAGGGGATCGATCTTGACCGCTGCGTTGAGATGATGGCTCGACAGCTTCGTCATCGTGGCCCTGATCGCTTGAGCACGTGGGTGGCTACAGATGGACAGGTCGCCTTCGGACATACACGTCTGGCCGTAGTTGATGTGTCACCGGCAGGTGACCAACCGATGACCTCGTCGGATGGTCGATGGACGATCACATACAACGGTGAGATCTATAACTCAGGGTCCCTCTTAACTGATCTCAAGACGCCACACTCTGGGTTCCGGGGACATTCGGATACAGAGATTTTTCTTGAATGTGTGACTGCCTGGGGGGTACGCAAGACTCTGGAGCGTGCAGTGGGAATGTTTGCTTTCGCTATATGGGACAATGAAAGATCCCAACTTTGGTTGGCAAGGGACAGATTCGGTG
>NZAZ01000029.1 GCA_002686255.1 Rhodospirillaceae bacterium | reverse complement strand
TCGGCAGGGATCCCGGCAAAGTCGAGGACCTGACACAGCCCCGGGTGCCGTACGAGTTGCTGCCGAAGACGCTGGACGAGGTCATCAGGGTCATGTACCAGGACAACCCCGCCCTGCGGTCCTCGAAGCTGGACGCCGATATCCTGCGCCAGACCATACGGCAGACCCGCGCCGACGAGCTGTTCCCGTCGATCAACGCCATTGCCGAGACCAAGCGCAAGGAAGACGTCGGCGGCACTATCGGCAAGGCCACCGAGCAGTTGTTCAAGGTCGAGCTCACCTACAGCCTCAACCTGGGCCTGACCGAGTTCAATACCATCCGCGCCGCCAGGAAGGACCATCTGGCCGCCACCGACCGCTACATCGACGCCCGCGATTCGTTCGAGGAGCAGGCACGCAATTCCTGGAGCGATTTCGAGCGCGACCGGCTTAACGCGGAGTTCCTTAAGAACCAGGCCAGCATCGCGGCCGAGTTCCTGGAGCTGGCCCGCCGCGAGCGCCAGCTCGGCAAGCGTTCGCTGATCGACGTGCTGGCCGGCGAGACGGCGCTGATCAACGCCAACTCGGACGCCACGGCGGTCGAAACGGACGTCATGCTCGACGTTTTCCGCCTCCTCAACATCATGGGGCAGTTGGAAGCCGACGTGATAAAGTAAACCGGTCCCTAAAGCGGTTTCCGATCAGAACGGATCACCAGCCCGCCCCTCATCCTTCGACAGGCTCATCCTTCGACAAGCTCAGGATGAGGCCGTTTTTGAACACTGATTCCTTGTGGTCGAAAACCGCCCTAGGGATTCACCACAAAGACACAAAGAAGAAATTTTTCCCCTTTTCTTCTTTTACTGATTTTACTTTGTGCCTTGGTGGTTCACTTTTTTACCTGACCCCATATTCCCGTGTTCTTGAACCACAAAGACACGAAGAAAAATAACAAGGGATTGAGAAACACCCTTTTTAGAGTCTTTGTGCCTTGGTGGTTAATTTCTTTTCACATCGCTGGTGGCCTGCGTCAGCCAAATTGAACCCCTACGATCGTTTTTCCCGTTTCCTCAACAGGAGGAGGCGCGCCACGGCGGCATGGCGCCGTTAACGCATTGTTCACCGGTTTCGTAAGAAAATTGGCAATGGAGGCCGAAAAAAAATATACTCTCCCGGATGCCGATAACAAAAACACCCCAAGTCCTCTTGAGGGGCGGTTTTCATGAGCCTTAGGAGCCGAGATGTTCATTGAATCCCCCGAAGCGCCGGAACCCGATCCTCAATCAACCGATGGTGAGGTCGTGGAACTCGCCCAGGCGGCGACGCCCGGGGCTGAATCCATCGGCCAGATCGCCGCCTTCCAGGGCACGGTCACCATCACCCGCACCGACGGCACCAAGGTCCCGGCCGCCGACGGCACCCCCATCTTCCAGGGCGATCTGGTGGAAACGGGCGCCGACGGCGCCATCGGCATCACCTTCGCCGACGATTCGACCTTCTCGCTGGCCGAAGCCGGTTCCCTGGTCATCGACGAGATGGTCTACGACCCCGGCACCCAGCAGGGCAAATCCGCCCTCAACGTCGCCACCGGCGTGTTCACCTTCGTTTCCGGCCAAATCGCCAAGACCGGCGTCGACGCCATGGTCATCAAGACCCCGGTGGCGCTGATCGGCATCCGCGGCACCGAGGGCGGCGGCCGCGCCGGTCCCGAGGGAACGCCGAACACCTATTCGCTGTTCGGCGGCGAGATGAGCGTCTCCACGTTGGGCGGCGGCCCGCCGGTGGTCATGAACCTGCCCGGCCAGACGACGCAGATGACGAGCGCCTACGTGCCGCCGACGCGGCCGGTGACGCTTCCGCCGGCCGCCCTGCAGAAGTTCTACGCCAAGGCCGCCGTCGTCGCGCCGAAGGCCGTATTCTCCCAACAGGCCGGCCCCGCGACGGATGCGCCGGCCGAAGGCGGCCCCACCGAAGGCGGCCCGACCGAAGGCGGGCCCACCGACACCCCCGCCGACACGGCGGAGGCCGCTGCGGCCCAGGCTTTCGAGCAGGCGCTGGCGGCGGGAGACCTGGACGCCGCCATGGCCGCCGCCATCGACGGCGCCGCGGTAGCCGAGATCGAGGCGGTGCTGACGGACAACCCGGAAGCCTTCGGCAGCGAACACTCCGGCGAGTCCGTCATGGACCGCATGGTCGACAACTTTCTCATCGGCGTCACCGGCCAAATCGACCACATGGGCGCCGGCGACGGCAGGGGCGCCGGCAATACCCGCTTCACCGATAATTTCTTCGAGGACGGGGTCGGTCATGCCATCGGCGGCGACCTCGACGACCTGGAGGGCGGCTTTGGCTTTTTCGACGGTTTCATGGACGGGCACGGCCCCGAAGAAGGGGAGGAGGATTTCTTCGACTTCAGCTTCGAGGATTTCCTGATCGACGTCTTCACGCCGTTCGAGTTCGAGCACGGCGTCCTCGGCTTCGACGAGAACCCGTTCTTCCTCGATGAGGACGATACCGCCTTCGTCACCGCTTCCGCTTTCAGCGATTTCGTCACCAATTTCACCACCGGCGCGGATAGCCGGTCCGGCGGCACCGGCAACACGCGCTTCACCATGGTCCAGGGCTCGACCCTCGGCGGCGTCGACACCATCGACGGCGGCGCCGGCACCGACGAGCTGGCCTTCGAAAGCCTCTCGGGCATGGCCATCATTTTCGACGCCGCCGCCAACGGCGGAAAAGGCGTGTGTAGTTATTCAAATACCGACGGTTCGATCACCGGCACCGTCACCATGGACTCGATCGAACAGATCTACGTCGACGACGGCGCCGAAGCGCGGGTGCGGTTTCCGATCGAACTGGCGCACGGCACCGGGTTCGGCTACATCCTCGTCGGCACCGCCAGCGCCGACACCGGCAGCACAGAGCTGACCGTCGCCAATGGGACGAACCTTAGTGCAACCTATGCCGACCTGAATGAATATTCCTATACCGGCGGCGGGAGCCTGGGCTACACGGTCGCCGTCGACAACAGCGGCGATCTCTACGACGCCGCGGACCGCATTTTCGGCAGCATCATCTTCGGCAACGCCGGCGACGATACGATCATCGGCACCGCCAGCTCCGACATCCTATACGGCGGCGCCGGCGTCGACTCCATCACCATCGGCAAAAGCGGCGAGGACGGCGACACCGTTTTCGGCGGCGATGGCGCCGATACGATCATCATGAACGAATCCGGGACTTTGACCGGCCCGATCAACGGCGGCACCGCCGCCGGCTCCGACGACAGCACCGGTGCCACCATCGGCGAAAACGCCGACACGATCAGACTCAGCAAGGCTTCGAGCACCTACGACATTACTGATGTGATCATTCAGGGCGTCGAGGCCCTCGACTTCACGGCGACCGGCGTCACGCTGACCGCCACCAACACCTTTTTCCAGTCCCTGCAGACCATCCAATCCGCCGGCACCACGACCCTCAAGGGCCAGGGCGGCCTCAACCTTTCCGGCGTCACGAACAGCGACGCCGACGTCACCGCGCTGGGGCTGGACACCAGCAATTCCGTCAACGGCTCGATCCGGGACTTCAACGATACCACCGGCCGCACAATCACCGGCACCACCGGCCAGAACACCATCTTCGGGTTCGGCGGCGGCGACACCATCGACCTCGGATCCGACACGGTCCAGGACACGATCGTCTTCGCGAGCAAGTCGGACACCGCCGCCGCCGCCGGCGGCGACGCGAATTTCGACGTCATCAGCAATTTCGACCGCGCCGACGGCGACAGGATCATCTTCACCCAGGACGGCAACCTCGCCGATTTCAACGACGTCTCCAACACCGGAGACAGCGTTTACGTATTCAGCACCGTTGCCGCGGGCAACGCCAACCTGACGACCGCCGAGGTGGTGTTCATTTCCAGCACCGTGGACACCGCCGATCTGACCACGGCCAACTTCGCCGACGTGATTGCCGCCATCGGCGCCGTCACCGCCGGCACCGCGACCGACGCCGACGCCGAGAACGACGCCATCTTCGTCGTCACCGACGGCACCGGCAAGTCCGGCATCTACCTCTACACCAACCAGGACGACGCCGGTGCCGGCAATACCACCGTCGAGGCCGACGAGCTGACGCTGCTGGCCACCTTCGACGACGTGCTCCAGGACGGCGACCTGTCCACCGTCGACACCGTTAACTCTGTTTAAATCGACAGCGAAATCGGGGGACAGTTTACTTAATTCCTTCCTTCCCGGGCGCATCCACACTCTATGTCAAACGCTCCGCGAATTAAGTAAACTGCCCCCGTATTCCCATCTAAATCATTGCGGATACCAGGTTTTTCCCCTTATACCAAGGATCGGTGATAAGCCGTGCTATGCTCCGGCTCCCCGGCCCGCAGGCCGGGTCCACCGCAGGCGAACCTGGGAAGACGGAAACGCATGAAGGAGCTTTTGGCCCGCCTCAAATCCCGGCCGCCGATCTTCGCCGAGATGATCGCCGCCTCGCTGCTCGCCAACGTGTTGGCGCTGGCAACGCCGTTGTTCGTCATCCAGGTGCTGAACCGCTATATCGCCCATGGGGTGGACGCGACGTTGGCGACCCTGGCCGCCGGCACCATCATCGCCATTTTGCTGGAATTCGGCTTCCGTCAGGTCCGCTTGCGCCTGGCCGCGAGCGTCAACGCCCCCTTCGACCGGGGGTTGACCAATTCCGCCTTCACCGTGCTGACCGGCGCCAAGTCCACGGCCGGCGAGTCCCTGGCGCCGGGGCTGCGCCAACAGATCGTTTCCGGCGCCGACACCATCCAGTCCACCTACGCGGCGCCCAACGTGGCGGCATTGTTCGACGTGCCGTTCGCGTTGATCTTCGTCGCCGTGCTGTTTCTCCTGAGCCCGATCCTGGCGGTGATCGTGGCCGTGTTCTTAGGCTTGGTCTTCGCCGTCGCGTTGATGACCATGGCGACCCTTCGCGTTCCCACCCGCGACATGGTGGCCACCGGCGGGCGCCGCAACGCCCTTGTCGGCTCCGCGATCTCGGCCGCCGACACGGTCCGCGCCTTCAACGCGCAAGATTTCATCCGCCGCCAGTGGCGCCACGAATCGGGGTTGTTCCAGAGGCTGCACCGCGCCGTCACCGGACGCCAGGGCCTGGTGCAGTCGCTGAGCACCGGCGCCCAGGGGTTGATGTCCGTCGCCGTCATCGCCACCGGCGCCGTCCTCGTGGTCCAGGGCCAACTGGACGTCGGCGGCATGATCGGCGCCAACATCCTCGCCGCCCGCGGGCTCGGCCCGATTATCAAGCTGGCGCAGATGAGCGAGTCATTCGCCAAGGCCCGTCAGGCGCTGGCCATGCTCCACGAGTTCGACAAGGTGCCCCGGGAACGGACCGAAGGCTCGGCGCTCGGCGAATACAAGGGAGCCTTGGAGTTCCAGGACCTGGCCTTCATCTATCCCGGACAACGGGTGCCGCTTTTCGAATCCCTGAGCCTGAAACTGGAACCGAACGCGCTTTTGGTCGTCGCCGGCTCCAACGGCGCCGGCAAGACGACCCTGGCGCGGCTGATCGTCAGGCTGTTGGAGCCGACGCGGGGCAAGATCCTGGCCGATGGCGTCGATCTGGCCCAGATGGTGCCCGAATGGTGGCGCCGGCAGATCGTCTATATGCCCCAGGAACCGGGTTTTCTCAACGGCTCCATCCGCGACAACCTGATGGCCGGGAATCCGGACCTCGACGACGGCGCCCTCAATAAGCTGGCCCGCGCCGCCGGGCTCAAATCCTTCATCGACCAAAGTCCCGAAGGCTTCGACACCCCGCTCACCAACAACGGCGCCAACCTGTCGCTGGGCGTGCGCCGCCGGCTGGCGCTGGCCCGGGCGCTGGCCACCGACGGCATGCTGGTGGTGATCGACGACCCGACCGAGGGCCTCGACACGGAAGGCGCCCAGTTGGTCATCGACACCATGAACAAGCTGTCCGGGCGCGGGCGCACCATCGTCGTCTTTTCCCATGATCCGCAGATCCTCGCCGCGGCGTCGGAATACGTGGACCTAGATTCGAAGCCGGCGCCGAAGCTGGTGAGGAAGAAAAAGGACCCCGACGGCCCGGTGCCGCTTGAGGCCGTGCCGACGGCGGCCAAGGAGTCAGGGTCATGAACCCGATTCCGGACAAGCTGAAATCCCTGATAGGGACGAAACTCCCCGAAGACGACGGTGAACGCGGGACCCACCTGTTCTTCGCCCTGTGCGCCACCCTTGTCCTTGCCTTCTTCATCTGGAGCGCCGTCGGCCGGCTGGACGTGGTCTCGGTGGCGTTGGGCGAAGTCATCCCGTCGTCCCAGGTCAAGAGCATTCAGCACCTGGAAGGCGGGATCGTCCGCGAAATCCTGGTCCGCGAAGGCGACGCCGTGAAGCAGGGCCAGCCCCTGGTCAACCTGGAGCCGTTGGCCTCCGGCGCCGACGTCGAGGAGTTGATGGCCCGCGTCACGTCGTTGAGGGCCGGGGTGGCGCGCCTGGAGGCCGAGGCCCGAGGCGCGAAAGCGCCGGTTTTCCCCGAGGACCTCGTTCAAAATCACCCGGAACTGGTCAAGGAAGCGACGGCGTTGTTCGACACCCGCCGCAGCCGCATCAGGAACCAACTCGCCGGGCAGCGCCAACAGATCGCCCAACAGGAACGAATGATCGACGAGGTCACGGCGCGGCTGGGGAACAACCGCCATCGGCTGACGCTGCTTTCGGAACAGATCGGGATTTCCGAACAGTTGCTGAAGGAACAGTTGTCCAACCGCATGCAGCACCTGAACCTGCTCAAGGAAGCGGCGGGGTTGAAGGGCAGGATCGGCGAGGACACCGCCGCCCTGAAACGGACCCAGGCGGCCCGGAAAGAGGCGCTGAACAAACTGGGCTCCATCCGCGACGCCTTCCGCGAGAAGGCGCAGGAGGACCTGGAGAAGAAACGCCGCGAGTTCGAGGAATTTTCCAACCGGTTGAGGAAATACGAGGATTCCCTCAAGCGGACGGTGCTTCGCTCGCCGGTCGACGGCGTCGTCAAGACCCTTTACGTGGTTACCATCGGCGGCGTGGTGGCGCCGGGCGCCACCGTCGCCGACGTGGTGCCGGCGGGCGACCGCCTGATCATCGAGGCCAGGCTGCCGACCCAGGACATCGGCTACGTTCATCCCGGGCAGACGGCCTTGGTGATGCTGGCCTCGGCGGACGCCATCCGCTTCGGCAACATCGAGGGCAAGGTCGTCCACGTCAGCCCCGACGCCATCGATAGCGCCGGCGGGGCGCCTTTCTACAAGGTCCGCATCGCCATGGAAAAAGACTTCTTCGAACGCCGCGGCGTCAAATACCGGCTTGTGCCGGGGGTCCTGGTGATGTCTTCCATCCGCACCGGCCAGCGCTCGGTGCTGGCGTACCTCACGGACCCGTTCCGGGGTTCCTTTCAGACCGCGCTCAGGGAACGCTAAGGGTTCGAATCTTACCCCGACGGCTTTCCGGCACTTGACCAAAATCAAGGCGGGGGCCGAAGGGAGTGTTTAACATCGATGATGGTTTCGGGGACACAACCCCGAGATAAGGGCGATCAAGCCCTTCGTCCCCCGACGATAAGCTTCCCTGTTAAACTCACGGGACCTCCGTGGTCCCGTGTTTTTTTGCGCGGCTTACAGTTCTTCGGGCACATCCAGTTCATCAAACAGGCTTTTGACGTTAGGCACCTGCACCCGGCGGCCGGAAAAACGGGCGATGTTGTCATCTTCGAAGCTGCGGATGGTCCGCGACATGGATTCAGGGCGAATCCCGATCATCGCCGCCATGTCCTGGCGCGACAGCGGCAGTTCCAGGTCCAGGCTCCCGTTGTCATCAACGACGCCGTAGCGCTCCTTCAGCACCAGCAGCAGATGGGCGAAACGCGCGCGCACCGGCAAGGTGGCGCTTTGCAGGACCTTCTCCTCGGCCATGTTCAGGTCCTGGGCCGCGTGGCGGAGGAAGCGCAGGCCGAGGGCGGGGTTCATCTCCAAAAGCGAATGCACGGTGGACCCGTCGATGAAACACAGGACCGACGGCTCCAGGGCCTCGGCCGAGTTGTTGTGATCGTCGCCGGCCAGGAACGACCGGTATCCCATGGTGTCGCCTGGATGGCTGATACGGAGGAGGACCTCGTTGCCGCCAGCGTCCATCTTGCGGACGCCGATCAGGCCGTGTTCGATGCAATGGATGCCGCGGCAGTCATCGCCTTCGTGAAAGATCACCTCGCCAGGCATGTATTCGCGGCACACCTTGCCCTGACTGACGATTTCAAGTTCTTCGTCGGTGAGCACGCACCACTCGGTCTTCCCGCGCGTCTGGCAGGTGAAGCAGTTTCCGCAATCCGAGGATTTGCCGCTCACGCTCATCGATGGCCCCTCATGCAATCCATCATCCGCCGCCATCGGGGTTGGGCTTGATGCGCCCCGGTTTCCGGCCCTTTCGGCCAATGGGTCCCGGTAAAAACGGTAATACGGCGATTCCCCGATAACAAACCTTTTTTCCAAATGGTCTTTGCCGCCGCCCGGTTCCTGTAACTTAACGAAGGTCAAGGTGGTTCGGCGCACGGCCCTCTAGGCTCGCAACCGAATGAACTGATGGATGAAGAGGATGCGGCCCGATCCAGGCAGACAAGGCTTCAAGGGGCAGTTCTGCAATTTCAGGGTTTTTTTGTAACGCGCCCTGTTCGCCATCTGGGGGTGTAATGAACGACAACAACGATATTACCGTTGCCGCGAGGAATTTCCTCGAGCGTTTCGGCGACAAGGCGCCCGCCGAAGCCCAGCGCCGCGCCAGGGAACTCCAGGAAGCCGGCAAGGGCGGCGGGCATGTAACCTGGATGTTGATTTACGACGAGGTTCGTGTCCTTTTGAAGGGTGGTGCCGACGAAACCAATCCTTAACGGCCGATGGGTGGCCTGATGAAGACGGCCGCCGGCCGGGCGGTTGACAGATATCAAGGCGTCCCCGCCCTGTCCGGGCGAGACTGAATCCATGAATGAGTCCCTTTACCAGCGTTACGGCGCCCCGGTGCCCCGTTACACCAGCTATCCGACGGCGCCCCATTTTCAGCCCGGCGTGACGGCGGATACCTACCGGGGCTGGCTCGGGAATATCGGCCAGGAGTCGTCGCTGTCGTTGTATTTCCACGTGCCCTTCTGCGCCGAAATGTGCTGGTTCTGCGGCTGTCACACGAAAATCGTCAAGCGCACCCGGCCGGTCGGTGATTACGCCCAGTTGCTCGGCCGCGAGGTGGCGATGACCGCCGGCGCGCTGAGGTCGTCGCGCCGCGTCGTCCATGTGCATTGGGGCGGCGGCACGCCGACCATGCTGTCGGTGGAGGACTTCCCGGTCCTGATGGATACGGTGCGCGACCATTTCCGCCTCGCCGCCGATGCGGACGTGGCGGTGGAAATCGACCCCCGGACACTGACCAGGGACATGGCCGTGGCCCTGGCCGGGGCCGGCGTCAACCGCGCCAGTCTCGGCGTCCAGGATTTCAACGCCCACGTCCAGAAAGCCATCAACCGCATCCAGCCCTTCGAGGTCACCGAAAAGGCCGTCGGGTGGCTCAGGGACGCCGGCATTACCGCCGTCAATTTCGATCTCATGTACGGGCTTCCGGAGCAAAACGCCGACGACGTGGTGCGTTCGGTCGACCTAGCGCACCGGCTGACCCCCGACCGGCTGGCGGTTTTCGGCTACGCCCACGTGCCGTGGATGAAGACCCACCAGCGGATGATCGACGAGGAGTCCCTTCCCGGCCCAGCCCAAAGGATCGACCAGTTCGCCGCCGCGGCGAAGCGGCTGAACGAGCTGGGATACCGCTCCATCGGGCTGGATCACTTCGCACGCCAAGGCGACGCCCTGACCGTGGCCCTGGACGAGGGGCGCCTGCGGCGCAATTTCCAGGGCTACACCACGGATGGGGCGGACGTGCTGCTCGGCTTCGGGGCGTCGTCCATCGGCAGCCTCGGCGAAGGCTACGTGCAGAACGCCGTGCCCCTTCGCGATTACGGGCGCCGCATCCGGGACGGAAATTTGGCGGTCGTGCGCAGCATCAAACTGACGGCCGACGACAGGCTCCGGCGCGCCGTCATCGAAAGACTGATGTGCGGGTACGAGGCCGATTTGACGGCCATGGCCGCGGCCGCCGGGTCGGACGAGACGTTTGCCGCCGAGCGCGCCGCCCTGGCGCCGATGGCGGCCGACGGGCTGGTGGAGTTGAAGGACGGCCGGCTGCACGTCACCGAACGGGGGCGCCCCTGGATGCGCACGTCGGCGGCCGTGTTCGACCGCTACCTCGAAACCGGCGAAGCCCGGCATTCCCGCGCCGTGTGACTTTTCGGCTCCTAGGGTCTTTCCGGCCCAAATTGAACCATTCTGACGGAGCGATTTTGTGCCAGGATCAAGCAAGGAAGCGCAGCGCGTATCCGAATCCGGGCAAGATTCTTTGCCCCGGAACTGGTGCAAAAACGCCCGTCCCTCCGGGTTTCCGATTGGCGGGCGCCCAGCGCCGAACCGGCCTTGGCCGATGCACCCAGATCGCCC
>NZAZ01000028.1 GCA_002686255.1 Rhodospirillaceae bacterium | reverse complement strand
GCAGGCTGCTGAAAAACGCACGATCTGGAGCAATTACCCTTCGAGACGGACCTCCGGTCCTCCTCAGGGTGAGGCATAAGGTATTGTAATTCCTCATCCCGGGCAGCGAGCGCAAGCGAGCCTGTCGAAGCCTCATCCTGAGGAGCCGGCCAGCTGACGGCGTCTCGAAGGATTGTTGGAGAAAATCCACTTTTTCAGCAACCTGCTTAGTCTCCGCCGCCGTCCACTTCCAGCACCGCGATGATGTTGGCCGTCCAGACGATGGGCGTGGTGGTGAGGATCCTCGACAGAACCCCATGCAGGCAATCCTCGGCCAGGCGCCGGAACGGGCTGCCGCGGCGTTGCGGCAGGAAGGCTCTTGCATTGTACCCGGCCGCCAGTGCCAGTTGTTCCAGGCTTCGCGCCGTATAGGCGCTTTGGTGGGTGAGGTCGGCGAACTGATGGATGCCACCCCACGGTGACCCCATGTTGGGCACCCGGACGACGACCAGCCCGCCGGGCCGCAGCACGTCCTTGATCTTGTTTAGAAGCCGCACCCCTTCGGTGGCCGTGAAATGCTCCAAAACGTCCAGCATCACCACCCGGTCGAAGGGTTCCCCGGCCCCGGCGCCGTCCAGGTAATCCCAAAGGTCGCCGACGCTCACCTGCGCCTCCAGCCCCGGCTCCATGACCCGGATCGCTTCCGGATCCTGTTCGATGCCGTGAAAGCGCGTGACACCCTTGCGCTTCAGGTAGGACAAAAATTCGCCGGTGCCGGAACCGATTTCGAGAACCGAAGTCTCCGCCGTGCACCGGGCCGGAACCCAGAATTCCCGGTCGTACCATTTGACGTGCTTGTCCTTCAGCCCCGGCGTCCGGTAACGCTTGAAGGCGGCATAGACCTTGTAAAAATCCTCGGGCTTTTCGACGGCCATGATTTAGACCTTATCGAAACGCCGGACGGTTGCAACCATTCCCGGCTTTTAAAGTTGCGGTCGGGCCGGGAAACTATCGGATGAAACGGGGCCGGGGTTCGGGGTAGACTACGCCTTCGGTTTAACCCTGCCCGATGCCACCGGCCTGAAACCATGACCAAGATTTTCGCGCGACTCCTGGTGGCCCTCGTCAATCTGGCGACGGGGTTCCTGGGCCGATGGCGGAAACTGACCGTCCGGGCCCGGGTCCACGACGGGTTGGCGCCGCAAACCACCGTCACCGTCAACGGCGTCGACCTGATCCTGCTGGTCCCCGGCCGCACGTCCGTCTATTGGCCCCGGCACGGGTTCGACAGCGAGCCCAATACGCTGTCCTGGATCGACGGATTCGGCGCCGGCGACGTCTTTTACGACATCGGCGCCAATATCGGCGCCTATACCCTCTATGCCGCCAAGGCGCGTTCGGTGCCGGTGGTCGCCCTTGAGCCGAACCCGTTCTCGTACCGGGTGCTGGTCCATAACCTTCACCTCAACGCGGCCACCGGCCGGGTGTTGCCGCTGTGCCTGGCCGCCGGCGCCGAAACCGGGGCGACAGTGCTGTCCGTGAACGGCACCGAGGCCGGCTCCGTCGGCCATGCCATCGCCGCCGGCGGGCCGATTGGCAACGGCATCGGCCTCCAGGCCCTGGCCTTCCGCCTCGACGACCTGGCGGCGATCGAGGGATTCCCCGCCCCGACCCAGGTCAAGATAGACGTCGACGGCATCGAGGAGGCGATCCTGAAGGGCGCCAAGTCGCTGCTTTCCAGGCCTGGGGTGAAGTCGGTCCTGATCGAGATGTTGACCCATGACGACGCCGTACAGGCGCGGCTGACGTCGCTGCTGGGGGAATGCGGGCTCAAGCCCGCCGATCTGCCGGACGACGGCTCCGACAACCGCCTTTTCACCCGCGTCACCCGCGCCTAGCCAACCCGTCAGGCGACGTTTTCAAGATACCATTGATAGGCCCTGGCCAGGCCGTCCTCGAGGCTTGTGGTCGGCTTCCATCCGAGGGCGGCGAAGCGGGCCGCGTCCAGGGTCTTGGAAGGCATGCCGTCGGGCTTTGCGGCGTCGAAAACCAATTCGCCCTCGAAGCCAACCACCTTGGCCACGGTTTCGGCCAGCTCGCGGATGCTGAGCACCGTCCCCGGCCCGATGTTCAACGGCCGATCATCGGAATAGTGCCGCATCAGGAACACCAGGGCGTCGGCGGTATCGTCGACGTAAAGGAACTCCCGCACCGGTTTGCCGCTGCCCCAGACGGTCATCGCCGGGCGGCCTTCGGACTTTGCGGCATGGGCCTTCACCAATAGCGCCCCGACGACGTGGGAGTCCTCGGGGTCGAAATTATCACCGGGACCGTACATGTTGAGGGGCTGGGCGGAAATGAAGTCGCAGCCGTATTGGCGGCGGTAGGCCTGGCACATCTTGATGCCGGCAATCTTGGCGATGGCCGACATTTCGTTGGTCGGCTCCAGCGGGCCCGTCAACAAGCAGTCTTCGGGAGCCGGTTGCGGCGCTTCGCGGGGGTAGACGCAAGCGGCGCTCAGGAACAGGAGCTTTTCGACTCCGCTCCGCCATGCGCCATGGATGACGTTGGCTTCGATTGCCAGGTTGTCGTAAATGAATTCCGCCGGCCGGGTGTCGTTGGCCATAATGCCGCCGACGGTGGCGGCAGCCAGAAACACGGCTTCGGGTTTCTCCGCCTCCATCCAGGCCTCGACCTCGGCCTGGCGGCGCAAATCCAGTTCCTTGCTGGTCGCCTTGAGGATTTTACAATCTTCGGATTGCAGACGGCGCATCAGGGCCGAACCGACCATGCCGCCGTGGCCGCTGATCCAGACCCGTTTTCCGGCCAGTGAATAAAGCGGTTTATTGGAATCCGTCATGGCGAAAACTAACTTAACCCCCTGGAGCCCATTTCCAGGTATTTCTCGCGCCGCCGGGCCTTCAACACCCCGCCGTCTATCCCGGCCAGATCGCCAAGCGCGTCCTCGATGGCGCCGCCGACGGCGGCGATGGCGGCCTGTTTGTCTCGGTGCGCCCCGCCCGGGGGCTCGGCGATGATCCTGTCGATGACGCCCATCTTCAACAGGTCGTCCGCGGTCAGCTTCAGGGCCTCGGCGGCCTCGATGGCCTTGTCGCCATCGCGCCACAGGATCGAGGCGCAGCCTTCCGGCGAAATCACCGAATAAATGGCGTGTTCCAGCATCAACACCGTGTTGGCGGCGGTCAGGGCCATGGCCCCGCCGGACCCGCCTTCGCCGATGATGACGCTGATCAGCGGCACCTTGATGCCGATACAGGTTTCGACGCTGCGCGCGATGGCTTCCGCCTGGCCGCGGGCTTCGGCGTCGACGCCGGGATAGGCGCCGGGGGTGTCGACCAGGGTGATCACCGGCAGGCCGAAGCGGTCGCCCAGTTTCATCAGCCGTTGCGCCTTGCGGTAGCCTTCGGGCCGGGCCATGCCGAAATTGTGCTTCACGCGGCCGTCGGTGTCGGCGCCTTTTTCGGTGCCGATAACGACCAACGAGGCGCCGTTGAAACGGCCCAGACCGCCGATCACCGCCGGGTCCTCGGCGAACTGCCGGTCGCCGGCCAAGGGCGTGAAGTCCTCGATCAGGGCGGTGACGTAATCGAAGGCATGGGGGCGGTCGTGGTGGCGGGCCACCTGAGTCTTCTGCCACGGCGTCAGCTTCGCGTAGGTCTGCGCCAGAAGCTTGTCGACGTTGGCCTGAAGCTTCGAAACCTCGTCGGCGATATTGACGTCTTCTGACCCGGGCTGGTGGCGAAGCTCCTCGATCTTGCCCTCAAGCTCGGCGATCGGCTTCTCGAAATCGAGATAGTTATGCATGGGGGATGTCTAACACAGTACGGCAAACGGCAAAAGCGAAGGACGGCAGGGTATCCCCGCCGCCCTAAAATCTTGGCCCGCGCAATCAGCCGGCGGCCTTGATCTGCTCGGCTTTCCGCACCATTACTTCGGCCTGCTTGATCGAGGCGATATCGATCAGCCGGCCGTCCAGGGCGACGGCGCCCTTGCCTTCCTTCTGCGCCTGTTCCATGGCTTCGATAATGCGTTTTGCCTTGGTTACGTCTTCCTCGCTGGGGCTGAACAGGTCGTTGGCGAGTTCGACCTGGCTCGGGTGGATCGCCCATTTACCCTCGCACCCCAGGGTGGCGGAGCGGTTGCCCTGGGCGGTGAAGCCGTCGGGGTCGGAAAAATCGCCGAACGGCCCGTCTATGGGCCGCAGCCCGTGGGCGCGGGCGGCGACGACCATGCGGGCGACCGGGTAATGCCACATGTCGCCCCAGTGAACGTCGCGGTTGCCGTCGCCGTCGGGATCAGTGAGCACATGGTAGTCCTTGTTGGGGCCGCCGATGACGGTCGTCCGGGCCTTGGTCGAGGCGGCATAGTCGGCGACCCCGAAATGCAGCGATTCCAACCTGGGGCTGGAGGCCGCCAATTCGTCGACGTTCATCATCCCCAGCGCGGTCTCGATGATGAGTTCGAAGCCGATCCGCTTTTCGACCTTGGTGGCGTCCTCGATCTGGGTCACCAGCATGTCGACGGCGTAGATGTCGGCGGCGGTTCCGGCCTTGGGGATCATGATCAGGTCGAGCTTGCCCGGTGCCTGCTCAAGGATATCGATCACGTCCCGGCACATGTAATGGGTGTCCAGCCCGTTGATGCGGACGGACAGGGTCTTGCCGCTCCAATCGAGGTCGTTGAGGGCCTCGATGATGTTCTTGCGGGCCTGCTCCTTGTCATCCGGGGCGACCGCGTCCTCAAGGTCGAGAAAGATCACGTCCGCCTTGCTCTCGGTCGCCTTTTCGAGAAATTTCGTGTTGGAGCCGGGCACCGCCAGTTCGCTGCGGTTGAGGCGCGGCGTGCACTGTTCGACGATGGTGAAACTCATGGGTGTCTCCTTGGGTTCGTGCGATTTCGATTGGTAAAAATTATTGAATTTTTTGGAATTCGCCGGTCCCGCCTCCGTCCGGGACGACAAATTCGATTCCGCACCTGCGAACATGAGGCAGATTGTTTGTCAGCGCAAGAGTGAAGGTATTTCTTTTTGCACCGCACTCACATAAAACCAAGTCTCGATTCCCGACGCCTATGTGTTACAACTTCATCAAATAAACGGAACGGACTTCAAGGAGGAAACTGCCAACCATGAACGACAAGCCCGTCATTCTGGTGACCCGGAAGCTGCCCGACGCGGTGGAGGCCCGGCTCAAGCGCGATTACGAGGCCCGCCTCAACCCCGATGACACCCTTTATTCGAAGGAAGAACTGATCGAGCGCGCCCGGGGCGCCGATGGAATCCTACCCTGCCATACCGAGCATTTCAGCGCCGAGGTGATCGGCCGCCTGCCCGAGGAGGTCAAGATCGTCGCCAATTTCTCCGTCGGTTTCGACCATGTGGACATCGCGGCGGCCAAGAAACGGGGCCTGGTGGTGACCAACCCCCCCGACGTGCTGTCCGACGCCACCGCCGAACTGACCATGATGCTGATGATTGGCGCCGCGCGGCGCGCCAGCGAAGGCGAAAGGCTAGTGCGGACCGGCGAGTGGAAGGATTGGAGCCCGGCCTTCATGGTCGGCACCCAGGTGACGGGAAAACGGCTGGGAATCCTGGGCATGGGCCGGGTCGGCCAGGTGACGGCCAGGCGCGCCCGCGGTTTCGATATGGAAATCCACTACCACGACGTCCGCCGCCTACCGCCGGAGGTTGAGGAAGGCGCCCAATATCACGGAACCCTTGAGGACATGCTGCCGATCTGTGATTTTCTGTCCATCCACTGCAACGCGACGCCGGAAACCACGGGCCTGATGAACGCCGAGCGTTTCGCCCTGCTTCCCGACGGCGCCATCTTCGTCAACGCCGCCCGGGGCGCCATCCATGTCGACGACGACCTGATCGAGGCCCTGCAATCGGGCAAGCTCAAGGCCGCCGGCATCGACGCCTATAACAACGAGCCCACTATCGACCCCCGTTTCGCCAAGCTTGCCAACACTTTTTTGATGCCTCATATCGGCAGCGCCACCACTGAGACCCGCGACGCCATGGGGTTCCGGGCGCTGGATAACCTGGACGCCTTTTTCGCCGGCGACGAGCCCAGCGACCGGGTCGCCTAAGGCACGGTCCCTCGGGGATACATTACCTTTTGTGTAAGTGTATTTTTCGGCGCTGAGCTGAAATTAGGCTATTGCAGCCAAGGTATTTAGTATGCCACACTTGGCGCATTTCAGGGGTTGAGTTCCGGGAATAAACAAGCCCGAGCCGCCAAGAAGGCCCAGGCAACAAAGGGAGGAGTAAAGGGAGGAAAGTCAACCGCTGTCACGTATCCGTGACGGGCGGTTGGCGGGCGTGAAAAGCCTTGCCATCCAGTCGGGAATGCTGAAAAGCACCCGGCAGCAACGGTCGCCTTCGAATATTTTAAAGAACGGCCGGCGTAGCCGGGGGGCCGGCGCAAATTCCACGCAGGTTTCCCGCAATTGTCTGATATCCATTGCGGCGCTTCGGGCGCCTGATGGGGTTTGATGGTTCGCATTTTTTACCAAGCAACGCCATAGGGAGGATCAATTATGGCCACCAAGAAGACCCAAGTTTCGCGGCGTAAATTTCTCAAGACTGGCGCCATCGCCGCGGGCGCCGGGGCAGCCACCCTGGCTATGCCCAATGTTTCCATGGCCAAAACAAAGACCCTGAAGATGCAGTCGTCCTGGGGTGCGACGAGCCCGTTCCAGGACATGGCCAAGGAGTATGTCAAGCGCGTGGACTCCATGGCCGGCGGGCGCCTGAAGATCGACCTGCTGCCGTCGGGCGCCGTCGTCAAGGCGTTCCAGGTGCAGGACGCCGTCCACAAGGGCGTTCTCGATGCCGCGCATACGGTTACCGCGTACTGGTATTCCAAGAACAAGTCCGCGTCGCTGTTCGGAACCGGCCCCGTGTTCGGTTGCAACGCGCCGCAGATCCTGGCCTGGATTCAATACGGCGGAGGCGCGGAACTGTTGGACGAGCTGCAGACCAAGATCCTGAAGCTGAACGTTCGCAGCTTCTTCGCCATGCCGATGCCGACGCAGCCTCTGGGCTGGTTCAAGTTCCACGTCAAATCCGCCAAGCAGATGGTGGGCCTGAAGTACCGGACGGTCGGCCTGGCCACGGACATCATGCAGGGCATGGGCCTCAAGGTGACCCAGCTTCCGGGCGGCGAGATCGTGCCGGCCCTGGAGAAGGGCGTCATCGAGGCGTTCGAGTTCAACAACCCGACCGCCGATATGCGCTTCGGCGCCGCTGACGTGTCCAAGCACTACCACATGGGCTCCTACCACCAAGCGGCCGAGTTCTTCGAGCTTCAGTTCAACAGGTCGTTGTTCAACGGCCTGCCCAAGGAGCACCAGGCGATCCTCGAATATGGCGCCGAGGCCGCCAACACGGCCAACTACGGCTGGGCCATGAACCAGTATTCCACGGACTTGCAGATTCTGATCAAAGAGAAGGGCGTCAACGTCTATCGCACCGCGCAGTCGATCATGTCCGCCCAGCTCAGGTCCTGGGACAAGGTCCTGAAAAAGCTCAACGCGGCCGATCCGTTTTTCGCCAAGGTCGTCAAGAGCCAAAAAGCATGGTCGGAGAAGGTTGCGTTCTACGACCTGGTCAACTCGGCCGACTACAAGCTCGCCTACGAGCACTACTTCCCGGGCAAACTGCCGAAGTTTACCTAAGACCAAGATACGCGGAGAAGACTTTTTCAGTTGGAAAACGGGGGCGGCGCGCACAGCGCCGCCCCTCCCGCGTCAATAACAAAATCACTTCTTTTAGAGGGTCTACATGGACCGTTTCATCTTTTTGGTTGATAGCTTCACGGCCTGGGTGGGCAAGGCATTCGCCTGGATGATCCTGTTGCTGGCCGTTGGCGTCGCCTACGAGGTCTTCGTTCGCTACGTGTTGCGCGACCCGACCTCGTGGGCCTTCGACCTCAGCTACCTGATGTACGGCTCGCTGTTCATGATGGGCGGCGCCTATACCCTCGCCCGCGACAGCCACGTCCGTGGCGACGTCATCTACCGGCTGTGGAAGCCGAAGACCCAGGCCACGGTCGAGCTTGTTGTTTATTTCCTTTTCTTTTTTCCCGGCATCCTGGCCCTTGTCTTCGCCGGCGCCGATTATGCCCTGGAATCATGGTCGTACAACTACGGCCGCGGCGAGGTCAGCATCAACAGCCCCGCCGGGGTGCCGATCTCGCAATTCAAGACGGTCCTTCCCGTCGCCGGCGCGCTGCTTTTCCTGCAGGGCCTGGCCCAGGTCTGCCGCTGCATCGTCTGCATCAAGACCGGCGAATGGCCGGCTCACCTTGATGACGTCGAGGAAATGGAAGTCGCCCTGTTGCAGGATAAAGAGGACGCGGAAGCGGCCAAGGAGGGCCGGGAAGCCCGGCGCATGACAGCCGAGGACAGGGGCTGACAGGAACATGTTTGGTTTTACCAATCCCGAAATCGCGGTGTTCATGCTGGGGCTTTTTATTCTCACCATCATGCTCGGCTTTCCGATCTGCTTCACCCTGGTGGCCATGGGCGTCTTCTTCGGGTATTTCGCCTACTACGACCCCGAGCGCATGCAATCGATCTTCGACAACCGGGTCTTCGACCTTCTGGTCAACCAGACCTATTCGGTGATGGCCAACGACGTCCTGGTGGCGGTGCCGTTGTTCCTGTTCATGGGCTATATCGTCGAGCGCGCCAACCTGGTCGACCGGCTGTTTTCCACCCTCCAGATCGCGGCCCGGCGCCTGCCGGGGTCCATGGCCGTCGCGGCGCTAGTGACCTGCGCGCTGTTCGCCACCGCGTCAGGCATCATCGGCGCCGTGGTGACGCTGATGGGGCTGCTGGCGTTCCCGGCGATGCTGAAGGCCCGCTACGATACCGGTTTCTCGTCCGGCGTCATCTGTGCCGGCGGCTGCCTGGGCATCCTGATCCCGCCGTCGATCATGTTGATCGTCTACGCGGCGGCGGCTTCCATGTCGGTAGTGCGGCTGTATGCCGGCGCCATCCTGCCCGGGTTCATGCTGGCGAGCCTTTACGTCATCTACGTCATCGGCCGTGCGGCGCTCAATCCGAAAATCGCCCCCCCGCCCCGCCAGGAAGACATCGACGCCACAAGGCGCGGCAACATCGTGATCATGATGTTGACGTCCTTCTTCCCGTTGGCGTTCCTGATCCTGTCGGTTCTGGGCGCCATCCTGTTCGGTCTGGCGACGCCGACCGAGGCCGCCTCCATGGGCGCCACCGGCGGCATCATCCTCGCCGCCGGCTACCGCATCGGCTCGATCCGGTCCCACGACATCAGACCGGAATGGGTCGACGGCGACGGCAAGGTCGATGAATACAACCCCTGGCACTACGCCATCGGCGTCGGCGGCGTCGCGACCATCATCCTTTACTTGTCCTATTACCTGTTCCGAATCCTCGCCGCCTGGTGGTTCGACATGCCGATGCCGGCCGAGCGCACCCTTCCCATGGCGCCCGGAATCAGCGTCGGCATCGCCTTCGCGATCGCGGCAGCCGTACGATTCATGGGCGACGGCGCGCCGCTGCTGTCCATCTTCCAGCCCCACTCGCGATGGCTGCGGCCCCTTTACGCCTTCGGCGGACAGGCGGGGCTTGTGGGGCTCGGGCTCGGCGCGGTGTATCTGCTCATGTTTACGGTGCTCGATCTCAACGAGACCTTCACCGACCACGAGGTCAGTTGGTGGGCGTTCGACGTCAGTTTCTTCACCACCCTTATCGGCTATATGGCTTGGCGCGGCATCGACAAGGACGGCCTCAAGGAATCCGTCTACCTTACGGTGCGCACGTCGGCGATGGTATGCTGGCTGTTCGTCGGCTCGTGGACGTTCTCGTCGGTGTTCTCGTATCTGGGCGGCCACGGCCTGATCGAGGAATTCGTGCTCGGCATGAACCTGACGCCGGTTATGTTCCTGATCCTCGCCCAGGTTATCATCTTCCTTCTCGGATGGCCGCTGGAATGGTCGGAGATCATCATCATCTTCGTGCCCATTTTCCTGCCCATGTTGCCGCACTTCGGCATCGATCCCTTGTTCTTCGGCATCCTGGTGGCGCTGAACCTGCAAACGTCATTCCTAACGCCGCCCATGGCCATGGCCGCCTATTACCTCAAGGGGGTGGCGCCTCCACACGTGCAACTTATCACCATCTTCAAGGGCTGCATGCCGTTCCTGTCGATGGTGTTCCTGGCCATGTTCCTTCTCTATACATTCCCCGAGATCGCGCTTTACCTGCCGAAGGTCGTCTACGGCCGTTGACGGCCCCGCGCGCCGACGGTTTCAAGCCATCATGCCCAGAGACAAAACCATGACCCCGATAGAGCTTTCCGCGACCGAGGCCGCCCGCCAATTGCGCGAGGGGGAGCTGTCCGCCGAAGACATGGTCACGGCCTGCCTGGAACGCATCGACGAGATCGACGGCGAGGTCCAGGCATGGGCGCACCTGGACAGGGACTATGCCCTCGAACAGGCCCGCGCCCGCGACGAACGGCGCCAGGCGGGCGAAGCCCCGGGGCCGCTGCACGGCGTTCCGATCGGCATCAAGGACATCTTCGATACCGAGGGCCTGCCGACCGAGAACGGCACCGTTCTCGACGCCGGCCGCCAGCCCGACCGGGACTGTAAGGCCGTCAGCCTGCTCAAGGAAGCCGGCGCCGTCATCATGGGAAAAACGGTGACGACGGAGCTCGCCGTCTACGGGCCGGGCAAGACCCGCAACCCCCACAACCCGGATCACACCCCCGGCGGATCGTCCAGCGGCTCGGCCGCCGCCGTCGCCACCGGCATGGTGCCGCTGGCCATCGGCAGCCAGACCAACGGTTCGGTGATCCGCCCGGCGTCTTATTGCGGGGTCGTCGGCTTCAAGCCCAGCCACGGGCTGATTCCCCGCACCGGGGTGCTGGCGCAATCGAGATACCTGGACACCATCGGCGTCATGGCGCGTTCGGTCGAGGACGCGGCCCTGTGCGCGGAGGCGCTTGTCGCCCATGACCCCGGCGACGCCGACACGGCGCCCCGGGGACGTCCGCCGATGGCCGAAATCGCCGCCGAGGACCCGCCCCTGCCGCCGATGCTGACCTTCGCCAAGACCGCGGTCTGGGACCAGGCCGACAAGGAAACCCAGGACGCATTCGGTGAACTGAAGGAGCTTCTGGGCGAGGGGTGCGACGACCTGGACCTGCCGGACCCGTTCGACCGCGCCGTCGAATGGCACCGCGCCATCATGTACGCGGACCTGGCCAAAAGCTTCGCCGTCTACTACGAACGGGGAAAGGACCAGTTGACCGAGACGCTCCGCGGCATGATCGAGGAAGGCCGGAAAACCACCGCCGTCGATTACAACCGGGCCGTGGATTGGCGCGAGGTGTTGAATTCAGGCCTCGAGAAGGTGTTCGAGCGCTACGACGCCATCATCACCCCGGCGGCGGCGGGCGAAGCGCCGGCCGGGCTCGATTCCACCGGCAGCCCGGTGTTCTGCACCCTTTGGACCTACTGCGGCGCGCCGGCGATAACCCTGCCGCTGATGGAAGGTCCTAGCGGCCTTCCCGTGGGCGTGCAGGTGGTCGGCCGCCGCGGCGACGACGCCCGGCTGCTCCGCACCGCCCATTGGCTGACCGACCGGATTTCGGGCGCCGAAGAAGGCTGAGGAACTGTTTGCGGTCAACGGCGCGGGTGTTGTAAATCAGGCGCCAGTGGATAAAATTCAGCAGCGGTTAAAGGACAATAAGCAAATGCTGGACAGGGTTTTCGCCGCCGTATCGATGCTCGGGGTCGTCGCCTTCATGGGCGTGGTGATCATCGGCGTCAAGGAACCCGATCTGTGGATCGTCACCATCCTGATTCTGGGCATCGCCATCCTTTTCTTCTGGTGGGAACTCAAGGCCGGCGGCAGCCACCTGGAAAACGAACCCGAACACCAGGAAAAGGACGACTAGCAGGCTGCTGAAAAACGCACGATCTGGAGCAATTACCCTTCGAGACGGACCTCCGGTCCTCCTCAGNGTGAGGCATAAGGTATTGTAATTCCTCATCCTGAGNAGCGAGCGCAAGCGAGCGTGTCGAAGCCTCATCCTGAGGAGCCGGCCAGCGGACGGCGTCTCGAAGGATTGGTGGAGAAAATCCACTTTTTCAGCAAACTGCTAGGGGTCTTTATCATTAATTCTTGGTATGAGCCTCAATCCTGGCGTGTTTCCTTCGTCTCGCCTATGATGATACTCCCCAGGGAGAAGGGCCAGAGTGGAATAATGGCAGCAAACACCGCCACCAACCTGAATCATCTTAACCTGCGGCCAGGCGCGCCCGTCGGCGTGGCCGAACAGCGGAGTCTTGACCTTGCCGATCATTTTCTTTGGTGTTCGAAGATGGGCCGGTATTTGACCGTTTCCGACGGCAGCCGGTTCGTCATCACCGATGATTTCCGCGACGCCCCGGTGCAGCCCGAAGCCGCCGCCGTCGCCTCGATCTTTTCCAAGGACCTGCTGGTCGCGCAATCGGCGTTGTTGCCGCTGGGGGCGCCGGTGCACAAGATGTCGCCCCGGAAACGCGAGAAATACGAACGCCTGTTCGCCCTGATCGAAGAACAGGCGCTTTCCAGCGTGGTCCGGCAATCGGCCCACGAGGTCTTGATTGCCGGCTTCCGCAGCGTCGAAATCCGGGCCCTTGAGGCGGAACTGGGGGACAAGCTCAACCCCGCCCGTATCCGTTACCGGGCTTTTCTCGACGTCGTCAAACAGTTGATGAGCCGCAACATCACCGCCGGGCCGTTTCTTGACGAGTTCCGCGATTTCACCCTGGTCGTTGCCGGCAAGCTGGACTTCGGCATTTACAGCTTCTGTCTCGACCGCATGTTCGGCAGCCTCCGCATCCCGATGAAGGTGAAAAAGCTGCTGGTGCTTGAAATCCTGAAATACCCGCCGATCATCCGCCGCGAACTGTTGACCAACATCCTGGCCTCCCCCACCCAGGCCCGGGAAATGATCGAATTCGTCAAGTACATGGTGGCCACCGAACTCGGCAAGAACGCGGCCATCGAAATCGAATTGTTGGAGGCCTTCAAGCTCCGCCGTCTTTCCATGGAAGACATCGAAAGCAGCCTGATGGCCAGGGCCGATCAGGCTTGAAGTTTTCCCGGCCTCACTTGGCCGGGACCTCGGCGATGGCTTGGTTCTGCTTTTTGCGGAAAGCGTCCAACCGGCCGGCTACTCCCTCGTCGCCAAGCGCCAGGATCGCCGCCGCCAGGAGGGCGGCGTTTTTCGCTCCCGCCTTGCCGATGGCTAGGGTGCCGACGGGAATGCCGCCCGGCATCTGGGCCATGGAAAGCAGGCTGTCCATGCCGCCCATGACCCGGGTTTCCATGGGCACGCCGAGAACCGGCAACGGCGTCCCGGCGGCGACGACGCCGGGAAGCGCCGCCGCCATGCCGGCGCCGGCGATAATCACCTTCAGGCCCCGTTCGCGCGCGGTGGCGGCGTATTCGTTGACCTGTTCGGGGTTGCGGTGCGCCGACAGAATCTTCATTTCGTTGGAAATGCCGAGCTCGTCCAGCGTTTCCACGGCATTCCGCATAACGTCAAGGTCGGACTGGCTGCCCATGATGATGCCGACAAGGGGGGAGTCGCTGGCCATGGTGACTTTCCTCGGTTTATTCGCCTTTGGGGCCCTTGAAAGGTCAGGCCCCGTTGGGAAAGCGGGCAATTATAGGTTTCCGCCCGCCCTAAGCAAGCGCCGTCAAGGCGCAACCCTTCCCCGGATAGGCTCTAAGCGATGATGTCCGGTAAAAGCCGGCTTTTGACCTGAAGGATTTCGTCTTTTAGCGACAGCTTGCGTTTTTTCAACCGTTGAATTTTCAACTGATTGAAGGTCCCGGATTTCAGCAGGCCGGAAATCTCATCGTCCAGTTGGCGGTGTTCGGCCTTCAAGTCCGAAAGTTTCTTCTTTAGAGCCTCGGTTTCGTCCATCGGTTTCGATGTCTGTTAAATAATGTTTCATAATAGCAGATTACGGGCTTGAACGGTAGGCGAGCGCCGGACGGGACCGGTATTCCGTTTGCTCCATATTTTTTCCTTCCCATAAGGACACCGCGGCGCCCCGAGGAGGGTGGATTTTTAACCGGCAGTGACTTATGATGAGGGTGCGGGAGATTATTTGACTATGGAGGGTACGCCATGAGCCTGGAGGAGAGGATCGACGAACTGAAGACCAAACATCAAGCCCTTGAAGCCGCTATCGACGAACAAATCCACCGACCTCACCCCGACGATATTGAAATCGCCAGTCTCAAGAAACAGAAGCTCCGAATCAAAGACGAAATCGCGACCATAACCAGCTAGTAACGTCTATCCCCTGGCTGGTTTTTCCGGTTTTCGCGGCCGGGGCTTTCGCTTGCCCTCTTGCCCGGGTGCCCCCGTTCTTGCCCAGGTGACAACCACCTCGAAGTTCCCCCGTGGCCCCCCGAAGTCCCTGGGCAGGCGTCACATGTCCTAGAGCGCTATCCAGCTAATTAGGATCAATTTGATGGGCGCGAATCGGGTTTCCGGGCAGGCGCGGCGCGATGCTCGATGTGGGGCATCGGGCGAGCGTCGCAACGCTCCCGGAAAGACGATTAGCCCCACCAAAGGCCGGGTGCTTTTGCGCCGTGGCGGCGTTGCGCTTCTTTGCCGATGTGCCGCATCGCCAGGCGAAGCGCGCCTGGCCACGCCGCAAACTCATCCCGGTCAAATGGTTCTAATTAGCCGGATAGCGCTCTAGCAATATCGCGCAGCTTGAACTTCTGGATTTTTCCCGTCGATGTCTTCGGCAGCGGGCCGAAAACCACGGTCTTGGGGGCTTTGTAGTGGGCCATGTTGTCGCGGCAGAACTCGATCAAGCCGTCTTCGGTCACCGGTTCGGCGTGTTCCTTCAATTCGATGAAGGCGCAGGGCGTTTCCCCCCATTTCTCGTCCGGCTTGGCGACCACGGCGGCGGCCAGCACGGCGGGATGCTTGTAGAGAACGTCTTCGACCTCGATGGACGAGATGTTCTCGCCGCCGGAAATGATGATGTCCTTGGACCGGTCCTTGAGCTGTATGTAGCCGTCAGGATGCATCACGCCCAGGTCCCCGGAATGGAACCAGCCCCCGGCTAAGCTGTCCTTGGTGGCCTCTTCATCCTTCAGATACCCCTTCATGACGATGTTGCCCCGGAACATGACCTCGCCCATGGTTTCCCCGTCATTGGGGACCGGGGTCATGGTTTCCGGGTCGATGACCTTTAACCCCTGGAGCATGTGGTAGTTGACCCCCTGGCGGGATTTCAGCGCCGCCTGCTCATCGAGGGGGCGGCCGTTCCATTCGTCGTGCCATGAGCAAATAACCGCCGGGCCGTATGTTTCCGTCAACCCGTAAACGTGGGTTACGTTGAATCCTTGGCGCTGCATGCCTTCCAATGTCGACGCCGGCGGCGGCGCGGCGGCGGTCATGACGTTGACCGTATGGTCGATTTCCCGGCGTTCCCCGTCGGTGGCGTTGACGACGAAGTTCAACACGATGGGGGCGCCGCAGAAATGCGTCACCCCATGATCGGCGATGGCGTTGTAGATATTGGCCGCGTTCACGCGCCGCAGGCAGACGTTGGTGCCGGCGACGGCGGCGATCGACCACGGAAAACACCAGCCGTTGCAATGGAACATCGGCAGCGTCCACAGATAAACCGGATGATGGGCCATGTTCCAGCCGACGATGTTGCTGACGGCGTTCAGATAGGCGCCGCGGTGATGATAGACCACGCCCTTGGGGTTGCCGGTGGTGCCCGACGTGTAGTTGAGCGAGATGGCCTGCCATTCGTCGTCGGGAAGATGTAAGTCGAAGTCCGGGTCGCCTTCGTCCAGGAGCGCCTCATAGTCCTTTTCGCCCAGCCGCTCGCGGCTGATGTCTTCGTCGGCCTCCGTGTCGTCGATGTCGATTACGGCGATATCGCGCCCAAGGTCGGCCAGCGCCTGTTTGACGGTTTCCGAGAACTCGGTGTCGGTAATCAGCACCTTGGCTTCGCCGTGGTTCAGGCAAAAAGCGATGGTGTCGGCGTCGAGGCGGACGTTGAGCGTATTCAGCGTGGCGCCGCACATCGGCACCCCGAAGGCGGCCTCGACCATTTCCGGCGTGTTGGAGCCCATGACGGCGACGGTATCGCCAACGCCGATCCCGCGCTTGGCCAGGGCCCCGGCAAGTCGGCGGCAGCGGGCATGGGTCTGAGCCCAGGTAAACCGCTTGCTTCCGTGGATGACGGAAACATGATCGGGATAGACCGCGGCCGTGCGGCCGATGAACGATAACGGCGACAACGGGGCGAAATTGGCGGTTTTTTTCTCCAGTCCCTTTTCAAAAATATTTTCGTTGCTCATTGGCCTTTCCCCGCTTTTTAGAGTGCCACAAACCGGCTTTGCAAAAAAAGCCGTTTTGGCCCAAACTTTGGAGATCTAATTGGCAAGACGGCGCAAAGACCGGAGTAATAACGGGGAGGCAAGCGGAAAATGACCAATGCGTACGATGAAGCCTATCGGCGGTCGATCGAGGATCCCGAAGGGTTTTGGGGGGAAATTGCCGAGGATGTCCGCTGGATAAAGAAATGGGACAAGGTCCTCGACGATGCCAACAAGCCGTTTTACCGCTGGTTCACGGGCGGCGAGCTCAATACCTGTTATAACGCCCTTGACCGCCACGTCGAGGAAGGCCGCGCCGATCAGGCGGCCCTGATTTACGACTCGCCGGTGACCGGCAATACGGTCAAGACCTTCACCTATCGGGAGCTCCGGGACGAGGTGGCGAAATTCGCCGGCGTTCTGGCCGCCAAGGGGGTCGGCAAGGGCGACCGGGTCATCATCTACATGCCCATGGTGCCCGAAACCGCCATCGCCATGCTGGCCTGCGCCCGCATCGGCGCCGTTCATTCGGTCGTTTTCGGCGGATTTGCCCCCAACGAGCTGGCGGTGCGCATTGACGACGCCAAGCCCAAGTTGATCGTCACCGCGTCCTGCGGCATCGAGGCCGGCCGCGTCATCGAATACATGCCGCTGTTGAACGGCGCCATCGACCTGGCCAAACACCGGCCCGACGGCTGCATTGTCCTGCAGCGCCCCGAGGCGAAGGCCGAATTGACCGAGGGGCGCGATCTCGATTGGAGCGAAGCCATGGAAGGCGCCGAGGCGGCCGATTGCGTGCCTGTTTTGGCGACCGATCCTCTTTACATCCTTTACACCTCCGGCACCACGGGCGAGCCCAAGGGCGTGGTCCGCGACAACGGCGGTCATCTGGTGGCTTTGAAGTGGTCGATGAAGAACGTCTACGGCGTCGATCCCGGCGACGTCTATTGGGCGGCGTCGGACGTCGGCTGGGTGGTCGGCCATTCCTATATCGTTTACGCGCCGCTGTTTCACGGCTGCACGACCATCCTATACGAAGGCAAGCCGGTGGGAACGCCCGACGCCGGCGCCTTTTGGCGGGTCATCAGCGATCACAAGGTCAACGCGCTGTTTACCGCGCCGACGGCGTTCCGCGCCATCAAGCGCGAGGACCCGGACGGCGTATTGATGAAGAATTACGACCTTTCGCCGTTCCGCTACCTGTTCCTGGCCGGTGAACGCACCGACCCCGATACCCTCCATTGGGCCGAGGAAAAGATCGGCGTGCCGGTGATCGACCATTGGTGGCAGACCGAAACCGGATGGGCCATCGCCGCCAATTGCGTCGGCCTGCATGAATTCCCGGTCAAGCCGGGATCGCCGACCAAGGCGGCGCCCGGCTGGAACGTGCAAATCCTCAATGCCGAAAACGAACCGGTAAAAACCGGCGATATCGGCGCCCTTTGCGTCAAGCTGCCGCTGCCGCCTTCCAGCCTGCGGACGCTTTGGAACGCCGACCAAAGGTTCGTCGAATCCTATCTGGATGAATTTCCCGGCCACTACAAAACGGCGGACGCCGGCTACCGTGACGAGGATGGTTACCTCTATATCATGGCCCGAACCGACGACATAATTAACGTCGCCGGGCACCGGCTTTCCACCGGCGGCATGGAAGAGGTTCTGGCCAACCACCCGGACGTCGCCGAATGCGCCGTCATCGGCGTCGCCGACGACCTCAAGGGACAGTTGCCGGTCGGGTTCCTGGTGCTGAAAGCGGGCGTCACCAAGGACCACGCCAAAATCGTTTCCGAGGTGGTGGCGATGGTCCGTGAACGGATCGGCCCCGTCGCCGCCTTCAAGCAGGCCACCGTCGTCGATCGTCTGCCGAAGACCCGTTCAGGCAAGATTCTCCGCGGCACCATGCAGAAAATCGCCGACAACGAGGAATACAAGATGCCGGCGACCATCGACGATCCGGCGATTCTGGATGAAATGGACGAAGCCCTGCAAGGGATCGGCTACGCGTCTCAGCGCAAGGGGTAGGGGTGACTCGAACCCGGCGTTTGGGGCTTTGCCGCCCGCGTCTTGGGGCGGTAACGGTTGAACAGGAAAATCAGCTTTTTTCGACGTCGTCGGCCGCGTCCTTGGCCGCTTCCTTGGCCGCGGCATCGGATGTCGGCGCGAAAATGTCTTCGGCCGCCTTCAACACATCCGGCGTCGCCATGGTTTCTCCCGGTTCTGCGTCCTCGGGGCTGTCTTCGGTCGCCGGTGGCTCTTCCGGTTCAGGTTCTTCGGCCGGTTTGGGTACGCCCTTGACCAGAAGGGTCTCGCCCGGGGCCAGGTGGGCGGCCGGATTTACCGGCGCCGGGTCGGGCTCCGGTGCCACAGGGGCCGCCGGGGCCTGGTCCACGGGGGCGGGCGCTTCGGCGGCGGCCGGCCCCGCGGCTTCATCGGGGGGCTGGGCTTGCGATTCCTGCGCCTTGCCGGCGCGGGCGCGGGCCAGGGCCACCACCTTTTCAAGGTCGTCCGAAGAACACAGGCCGAGGTTGACCGGATTTTGGGGCTTGATGTTGGGCATGTTCCAATGGCTGCGTTCGCGGATGGCGTTGATGGTCGGCTTGGTGGTGCCGATCAGTTTCGAGATTTGAGAGTCCGTAAACTCCGGGTGGTTCCTGACCAGCCAGGCGATGGCGTCGGGACGGTCCTGGCGCTTGGACAGGGGCGTATACCGCGCGCCCTTGGTGCGCGCCTTGGGCAGCGGGATTTTGGGATTCGCCATTTCCAGCCTGGCGTTCGGATCGGCGGCGCAACGGTCCAGTTCTTCCTGCGTCAACTCGCCGCCGGCAATCGGGTCCAGGCCCTGCATGCCGGTCGCCACCTCGCCGTCGGCGATGGCCTGGACTTCCAGTTCGTGGAGGCTGCAAAAAGCCGAAATTTGCTCGAAGGTCAGAGCCGTGTTTTCAACCAGCCAAACAGCCGTCGCCTTTGGCATCAGAGGATGCGCCATCTTCTTTTTCCTTTTCCAGAAGACCTTCTGCCTGTTCCTCGTCAGGCAGACCCTTGATCGGCCCATTTATAACGCCCGTCCGCCCGCCGGGTCAAACACCGCAATCAGGAGGAATCCGGGACCAACATGATCTTGCCGATGTGCCGGCTCGATTCCATCATTTCATGTGCGTCCGCGGCTTTGGACAGGGGGAAAGCGGCATGGATGACCGGCTTGATTTCGCCGGCCGCCCGGCCCGGCGATTTAGACGCGGGACATGGTTTCGGGGATGGCGGTCATCGGCTTGAATATCTCGATAGTGGATGCGGGCTTGTGTTAACCCGGATTGCCCAGATGGATTACTAAATTGATGACCTGTTTGGGTGATTCTGCTATAAGAATCAATGCTATATACACATCATAACAGACAGGTCTCATGTCACCCGGCGGGTGAAGGCAGAAAGTCCCCTTTGCGGGTCGATTTCGACCGTCGACTGAAGCTTGAGTTCCAC
>NZAZ01000027.1 GCA_002686255.1 Rhodospirillaceae bacterium | reverse complement strand
CAGCAGTCAATTTGATTTGGGCGATTTATCATATTTGGATTGCTATAACAATAGAGCAAGATAATGTTTTCTTGGCTATGGTTATCGTATTCGTGCTGACATTCATTGTTGCTTATAGGGCTAATGAGAACAGAGCTCGAAATATTTTCCTCGTAACTGGTTTGCTCTATTTATTCCCTCTTGTGGTAGGCGTCATACCTACATTGATGTTAAGTGATTCATCGATGTTGGATACAGTGGGCTCACTGATCTGGCTAGTCATCATTGTATTGACCTTGTTGGCTGGTACAACAAAATGGACAGGTCTTGGAAAAACCTAAAAATAAGTTAATAATTACGCTTAATATCGGAATCCTTATAAAGAATTCGAGCTAGATTCTCGTTCACAATCTTACGTTGGGCAACAGTATTAGGGTCCATATCGTATCTCGGTCTATCCAAAGTCATACCGTTTGGGTCGCACCTTTTTTTACCGCGAACATGGGTCCAGAAATTTTTACCAAATACCTGTTTGATGTTTGGTGGCATGTATGACTGGAGCGCAAATCCAATTCTCCTATTGTTACTTCTATTAGGCTTCGAAGCGTGGACTACAGTTCCGCTATGGATTGACATCTCGCCAGGTTCTAATATAAGATCTACGCCTAAGGATTCATCTACATTATTGATTATTTGTCCGCGAGTTAGGATATTGTTATTATCGAAAGTATCTTCATGATTAACGATCTCCTGTAGATGAGCACCTGGAATCATTGTCATACAGCCAGTATTCCTGTCGCTAGTTGAGAGTGAAATCCAGGGTGTAGCAAATCGATTAGCATTCATTCCCATATAGGTCGCGTCCTGGTGCCATGAAACGTAATGCTCGGAAGAGGGCTCCTTGATGAACATTACTGTTGCCCAGAGCGCAAGATCTGGCCCCAGAAGATCTTCCATTGCATCGACTACAATCTTGTTATGAACTAATTTATCTAGGAAGCTAAAAGAGAGATGGAGATTGTTACGGTTCTTGGCGTGTATCTCTTGAGGAAAGAGTCTCTCGGCTTCCTCAATCTTGGCTGCAATAGCTAGCGCTTCATCCTTGGGTATTACTTGTATTGGAAAAATAAAACCTTCTTCATGGTACTGCTTAATTTGCTCTTTTGTCAATACTTTTGGCATGCACGCATTGTAATATAAATAAAACAATCATTTATTAATTAATACAAAAAGATAAATACATATTTTTTCCAATTTGTGACTAGACTCTGAACTAGGTAAAACGTATACAAAATATATTACAAATATATATTTATTAAGTAATAAATATATATTATAATATGTATACAATAAATAAATAGAAATCAAGTCAATGGGTAAATATGTAACTAAGACAAGCAAAATGGATGAAAAAAGAGTGGTCAGCGTGCGCGTCAGAAGGGCACTCTTCGAATCTTTCAAAGGAGCTTCAAAAGAGGCACAAAAACACGGCTACAGTATGTCCCTTGCAGGCGTCTTTGAGAGTGCATTGAAGGATGCAATACAGGAGTGGCAGAAGGACTATGAATTCCCATTAAAACGTGGCTCTTCTAGCTCAAATGCTAAAAAGATGCAAAAAAAATCAAAACCAAACAAGGAGGAAGGATAGATGTCAAAAGTCAAATCAAAAGAGATAGAGAATATCGATATTGTCGAAGATAATCTGTTTCCAGAGCAGTTGGAACTTCCATTTAGCGAGAGTATCGAAAACAATGATCCCTTTATCGACAACAAGGTGTTAAAAGTGGTCCATGGCCAACTCGGCAAGGCCGATACCGCGCTAAAGTGGCTGAAAGATTTTAACACCCACGTCAGATCAACGGATCCGTTCTACAATGCCAATCAAAACAAGGTCTAGATGCGCATATAAAGATATAAAATTAGGATTTATGATATCGCCGAACAGATACTGAACGTGCCTACTCATATAACTTATAAGCTATTAGCAACAATCCCATACATTGTATTAATGCTTTTTATTGTCTCCTGTTCAGCTCCAAACATTGAAAGACCGAACGAAATAGAACAGCAAGCCTTCATTGAGATTACAGATAGCACTATTAAGTCTTCAGTTGTGACAACAACAGAAATTCCTCTTGAGTCTGACCTTAAAACAACTATTGAGCCATCTCTTGAAAGTACTGATAAAACGTTTAGCGAGAGTTATACTGAGAGTTCTATTGTGAGTTCCTGTATTCCAGGAGAAACGGACTGCCATCATTTTGATTATTCAACTCCAACAGCCTTCTTGGATTCGGTTGTCAATTATGCTTACAAAAACTCTATGGAAATCCCCATCGAGATCCTTTCGAGTCTCACTATCAATGCCTTTATCCAGGTTGAATCGTTGCAGCAAGCAAAAGGGATAATTGAGCTTAACCCCGAACACATACTTATTCTCGGACAACGCATCATCAAGAAAGATATGCCTTACGAGTGGCTCTTCGCCGCCGAGCTGGCTTTCTTACGTAGCTGGAGCAATCTAAGCAGATAGATTTATATTTGACTTTTTGGAGTCCATAAAAAAGAGTGGAGACAAAAAAGTTATTTTTTTTTGAAAAATGGCTTGTATCATATGGATCAAAATGATATACTTTAATCGTCTATAAAAAAATGTAACTCCTTTAAAACGAATAGACTCTCCTTGTTATAAAAAGTTAAAATAATGGTGCCTCGGCACCATTATTTTTGTTCATTTCAAAGACCGTAGAGAAGGGTGCCGAATTCTCCGGCCTCCAATCTAGTGCTATAATGAATTGTAATCTATTTCATAACTTGTTATGAAATAGCAACGCCAAGAATAATAATGGCAAGAGGGTAAAAATCTTTCAAGTACAGCAACAATAGCTCATACGTCAGCGACGATGATGTCTATATGATGGTGATGCTCTATACCTATCAACACAAAAACCTAGACTATCTAGCGCGTAAATTTAATGTCAGCTATCCGGTAGCCAAGGAGATTATCATTCGTAGCCGTTGTGGTGGTGCTTGCGGCTAATGTGAAAGAACTACTTGATTCTTTGTGACGGAAAAATATAGCTCCAAATAGTAATAATATCTTTATAAAATGTATAATCATGAAACCTCAAGACGTTGTCGCTGCGATAATCAAAAAGGACGGCTTATATCTAATTGCCCAGCGTAATAGTGATAAATACATGGGTCAGAGGTGGGAGTTTCCCGGTGGCAAGGTTGAGTCCGATGAAACCTTCCAAGAGGCGCTCTCACGAGAGATCGAGGAGGAGTTAAGTATTCAAATCGATGTCCATGAAAAAATCGCGCAGGAGAAATACAAAGACGACAAAATCAACGTCACTCTGCACTACTATCTGTGTACCCATAAAAGCGGCACTACTAGGCTTAACGAGCATGAAAACATCGCCTGGGTGACGAAGAAGAATTTCGCTAATTACGTTTTTGTCGAAGGCGACGGTAATGTTTTATCGCTGCTTTAATATTACAGGCCGTCTTTAGGTTACTCCTTTTTCCATTTCTCTTTTCTGGCCTTCATGTGCTCGGCCATTGCCATTACTTTGGCGCTTGAAGTACCCTTAAAAAGGAACGGAAATATTGAATGGATAAAGGCGGCAACAAACAACAGTAAAAAAGTGAAGCTGTATTTCCAGGCAGCCCAGAGGTGCTGGAGGTATGTCTCTCCAACCTCTTTGGGATGCTGATTGAAAATATTAGCCATATGATTTAATTATTTAATATAAGATACAGCTTCAAGTATATACCCATAACAGGAGCAAGGTTAAAAGTTTATCAGCGTTTTAGTTGCATTTAAGCCAGCTGAGGATTTTTTTCACTCCATTACTGGTTTGAGAGGGACTCATAATGTCGCCAAGTATACAGTGATGGTCAGGATCATCCTGCTCCGTAAGTGATGGATTATAAAGAGTTACATTGTCGCCCATCTTTGAGGCAATTTTGCGCGTCCATTTAGCGTTAACTATGCTATCCTCATCACAGAACCAGAGCAGTATCGGTATCTTTATTTCATTGTGTTTTACTTGGTGGCAGGCGAGCACTGTATCTCTTACTGCGAAAAGCGCCTTTGTAGGGTAAGAGGTTGTCCAGCATCTTGCGTGTTCAGTGTTTATTGGTGTGAATGAATGTGTNTTACCGAATATCAGNGGCACAAAAAATTCTGCACCAGGCAGGCGTAGCGACTGACCTTCTAGTTTTTTNGGACCGAAGTTCGGCGAGATATAGATCACCGACTTGATGCTAACTCCTAAGCTAAGGGCAAGATGAATAAGAGAGCAACCTGTTGAGCAGCCGATAACGATCAACTTATCGCCGATTATGCCGCCAATCTCAATTGCTTCGAGAGTGTCCTCCATATACTCATCAAAGCTAGCTTCGCCAAGGGCTTTGCCGTCCTGGCCGTGTCCTCTAAGTCTAGTAAAAAAGAGATTTGCTCCAAGCGACTCGGCCACCATTTCGATGACCGGCGAGCATTCAAAGTGTGTCGCTGAAAAGCCATGAATATAGACCACGCTGGTAGCAGATTTAAGGCCCGGCTCATTCGCCCAAACGATTTTTTTTTCGCAATCAGGGCGCAGCGCACGAACACTGCTTTCAGTTTTTTTAAGATAGTCATCTAAATCTGCAATACCGATATCCATGAAATCTCCACTATGAGCAATAGAGAGAATTATATATACCTCTGTAGCTTAATATCGTTGACTTATAAAGTAGGTCTGTCCGAATTTAACATACATGTTAGATGAACTTTCCATGCATTTTCTTGGTCGCCTCTTCGCTGCCGTCATGGTAGCTGCCGAACCAGAGATCGAGTGGTATTTCAGGGTTACCGTAGTTGCAGTTGAAGTAACGGTGGTGGATATGATGGAAAAAGGAGCCCACGGTAAGCAAATTTTTACCCTTGAGCCAGATCATCTCATAGCCTGAGTGGGTTGAAACAGTACCAAGAACCAGCCAATAGAGGTGATAAAGTACATGTAGAGGATGACTCGGGATAACAAAATGAATCAACAGCGAACTCATAAAAAGGATATGTTCGACAGGATGCATCGAGAATCCCGACCAAGGCCCAGGATTTATATTGCGATGATGAACGGCATGAAAAAGCTTATAGAAAAATGGAATGTGCAGGAACCGGTGCCACCAATAGAAATGAAAGCTCTGCCATATCTGCAGTAAAGGGAACCATAAGCAGAACCAAATCCAGCCATCGCTAAACTGATAGATTTCTATAGAGCCGGAGGCAAACGACCAGAGCAGCAGAACCTCGAAGCCAATCCAGACTGGCAGGCCGCTGACAATGGAGTAGAACATATTGTCATAGATATGGTCATTGAATGAAAACAGCTTGTTTTTCTTCAACTCGGGCTGGGTATCGAATTTAAATTCTATACCTTGGCTTTTACGCATATAGAACCACCAATGCAGTCCGCCGGTGACTATTAAAAACAGAGCCAAGTCCCTAACAGCGACCATCAAGATCCAATCAGAGGTAAGCTTCGACATTGCCTCCATTGAAGGCATAAAGAGATAAAAAGTGAAAAATGATAGGGCAAGAAAAATCGTCCGGTCCGATTTCTGCAGCCAGTAGTTCCAGACGAAGCTGAGCCAGTTTTTGAGATTTGGCGGCCACTCGAAAAAAGGATAAAAGCCAACCGGCAGCTGAGGATGAAAGTGCCACTGCTCGCTAATTGTTTGATCTAGTTTTGCCGACTCCTGCATCGTCTAATTATAACTCTATTTAAATCAATCCAAAATTGCAATTCACTAAACGATTACGCGCAACTTCTTGTCGAGTATTTGAATTTCTAGGTGTTGGATTTGGGGGTAGGGTATCTCGCCGTCAGCCTCTACTACCATAGGCTTTTCCGAGTCTATCACGATTCGGCGAGCTTGATAGTTGCTAAGGACAGACTCGTTCAGATGAGTCCCCTTGGTAATTTTAGGAATCAAACCCATAATTCTCATTCTCCCAATGCCATCGGCTACCATCACATCAAGCATACCGTCATCAATCTCGGCCTGTGGACAGACCCAAAAACCGCTACCAAAGCAGCGACCGTTGGTGATTGCGGTCATGGTCGTCGATTGCTTAAATGGTGCCTCGTCGTCGATCTGGATTGTGACCTCTGGGATATGGTAATCAATGAGAGTCTTCATAATCGCAGCGAGATAGGCCATCATCCCGCTCAGAAATTTAGGAACCTTGGTAAAGTTAAGTGCAGCCTGTGCACCGAAGCCTATATCCATACCATTCATGAAATAGTGCGGAAGGTTGTCACTTTCAAAGTCTAGTCGAGTATCCGACATACGCCCGACATCAAAGAGCTTTGTCTGGGCTTTACTAATTTTGTTGATTGCCTCTTGCCAATTGAACACCTTGCCTCCGATGGCAGTCTGTGGCGGAATCATTTTGGCAAAATCGTCGCCATTGCCGAGCGGTATCACTCCTAGCGCAATAGTCTCGTGTTCTTTTGATGCCCGTAACAGTCCGTTCACCACTTCGTGGACCGTGCCATCGCCGCCAACTGCGACCACTGTATTGTATTTAGCCGCGGCTTTTTCCGCTATCACTAAAGCATCGAGCGGCGCACTAGTCTTGGCCAGATCGAATTCAATGCCAGCCTCAATGAGTCCCTGGCGAACCTCTTCCCAGTGCTTTTTGACGCGTCCACGTCCGGCTATTGGGTTATAGATGACAAGTATTGAGGGCATATTTATCTCTTATATATTTCCTGAAAAAAGAGTAGAATTATGGGTTAAGTGCAGTATTTCACTGAATTATAGCATTCTTGTCATATTAGCTAATTGAACAATGTATGCATTCAACATATGGAGGAAAAGATGGTTGGAAGAATGAAGGTCATCGTTAATCGAGTTAAAAATGCATATCGCTTTCAG
>NZAZ01000026.1 GCA_002686255.1 Rhodospirillaceae bacterium | reverse complement strand
TCGGGTGGCGGCGGAAATGGTTCCGTTCCCCCGACGGTGGCACGGTGGTATGATTTCCGCGAACCAGGAGGCTATCTGGGGAATGTCGGTTTAGACCTTTAAGCCTGTACCTCTTACGATAGGTTTCAACACGATTTTGAAGTTTTCTTATTCCGCTCACGATCTGTTTTCTCCTTTCCTAGCTGCATTGGTCCAACAGTGGTGTCAGATTATCTCAGTCAATGGGAAATTCAAGAAATTGCCGAACAATGGGCCTCCAATCATCACATATGAATTTTCTAAATCTTGGTGAAGGGTGCCAGGTCGCCAAGGCCGGTATCGCGAGGTCATTAAATTTATAAATTCCGTTTTCTCCTACCATCTTTCCGGGTCGAATCTCCTTGCGCCGTTCAAAATCCATCACGTCACAATCCTTCCCGGGCATTCCTCCCCACAAGACTTTGCCACATACCCAAATGTGAGTGGGGTTCAGTTTTTTAAGGACTTCCAAAAAAGCGCCGTATGAGTCTTTAAACATTTCTTTCGTCGGCCGATGTTGGCCATTACAGCCGACGGACACCTGAACAAAGTTGTAAAAAGCAATCTGGTTCCAGATTTTACTACGTTTCTCAGAGCTCCAAGCGCTTTGGCCATCGGCCATAAGCACGGACGAGATGTTGTCAAAAAATGGATATTTGCACTTATTTTCAAACACCCATTCTTTCACAACTTTCTCAGTAATTTTTTTGTCATTATTATCCACACCGTAGTGAGACTCTCCGAGCACCAGAAGATGAATATTCGGGCTCAAAATTGTGCCCCTCGGATCATACTGTTTTCTCTTGTGCCCTTGCTCATCCCAAGGGGATTCACGACCAATCCACGGGTGAAACTTGACCTTTTCCAACTCCATCATTTTTGCGCCTTCTTGACTAATTGTTGAAAATTTTTTCGAAGTGTTTTTGGCTCCAATACCTCCACTTCGTCTCCCCATGTAAACAGATGCCAACACATCTCCAGCGCGCCGCCGGCGCGGAAGCGGACGACGAGGGAGCCGTCTGGTTGTTCCTCCATGGTCTGTGTCGGGTGAAACATGAATTCTCGGGCATCGGGCGTTGCCTCGGGTGAAAACTTCCAGACCACGTCGAAGGGTTCTTCTTGGAACACGCCGAAGGACTGCTCCGCAAACGCTTGAAGGGAAAACTCCTCTCGCCGCTCGAACGGCCATTCGGTGACATCCACCTTTTCGATGTTGGAAAGACTAAAAAGCCGGTAGTCCCTGATTTTCGGGTTCATGCTGTAGGCGACCAAATAATGCCGGTTGCCGTAGAGGAACCCATAGGGACAGACCATTTGACGGCTAAGGCTTCCCGTGGTGCGTGCACGGTAATGGAGCCTCACCTTGCGGCAGGCGAGTATGGCTTCTCGGAGATTCAGAAGAACGCCGTCCTTCACGCCGGGTTTTGGTCCCGGACGCATGGCTAGTCCTTCTGCCTCCAAGAGAGCCTCGTAGTCAGGCTCCATCCTTCGCATGGCCTCGGGCTTGGCAAGCGCACGAATTTTCGATAGCAGGGTGCCCAGCACCTCGGCTTGATCGTCCCTCTTGTCTCGCTTGAAAAGAGCCTCGGCACTTTTGAGGGCTGTGAGTTCCTCTGCCGTGAAGGCCACCATGTTATTCATCACGCCAGGAGGCAGACGCCAGCGTTTAGGCCGCTCTCCCAGGTTCGCTTGCTCCAACTGGGGAAACAACATTTCCAGGGCGTTGCGCATGCGCTCGATTTTTCGACGCTGCCAACCAAATCGGCCTTCGATGTCGTCAAGGGTCAACCCCTCTCCCGTGCCTTGCAAGGCAAAGGCAAGGCGTAATAAATCCAAGGCTCCCTCGAAACGCATTGGACACCCCTCCAAAGACGAAATTATCCTCCAATAATACGACAATTTCGGACGCATTTATAGGGCGTACGCGGAAACAAACTGTTTTCCGTGAACTGTAAATGTCTGGCTGAGGCTATTGAAAAACTATTTTTGGGCCGTAAGATCCAAGAGCGCCTTGATCCGGCCGGCGGTGTCCGCATCGGCCCGGCGATTAAGGCTTTCTGGACAAAAATGGCACTGAAAGGCGGCTATCGCCGCCGCTTCGTCGGCGATGTCGTAGCCGTAGGCCGACAACAGGCCGGCGACTTCTTGGTCATCGATTTCCAGCCCCGCGTCGCCCGCCCCCTCCCCCGCCACGTCCCCGGGCCACAGCCCGATCCCGGCCGCCGCCAGGCGTTGCCAATCGAACAATTCGCCGGGGTCGGTCTTGCGCCCCGGGGCGACGTCGGAATGGCCGACGACGTTGCGCGGTTCGATCGGATGGCGGCCGAGGATATCCCTGGCCAGCCCCTCAAGCGCCGCCATCTGGGGGTCGGGGAAATCCCGGTAGCCGAATTCGTGGCCGGGATTGACCAGTTCGACGCCGACGGAGCGGCCGTTGATGTCCGTGCCGCCGCGCCAATACGCCTCCCCGGCGTGCCAGGCACGCATACCTTCGGCCACCAGGGCGGTGACCGTCCCGTCCTCGTCGATGACGTAATGGGCGCTGACGCGGGCCTCCACGTCGCACAAACGGGCCAGCGCCGCCTCGGCGCTTTCCATGCCGGTGTAATGCACGACCAGCATGTCGACGGGCGTGTCCGCCGGGCGGTCGTCGAAGTTGGGCGAGGGTCTTTCGGAGGCCGTCACTTCAGCCCCCGCTCCTTCTCGATGACGTCATAGGCGGCGTTGATAGCGGCCATCTTCTCGTTCGCCACGTCGATGAATTCCTGCGGCATGCCCTGGGCGATCAGGGTATCGGGGTGGTTTTCGCGGATCAGGACGCGGTAGGTCTTTTTGATCTCATCGTCGGACGCCTCGCGGGAAAGGCCCAGCACCTGATAGGAGTTGACCCCGTCGGCGCCGCCGATGGGGCCCATGTGGATGGCCTTCAGGCGTTCGAACTGAATCTCTGAAAAGCCGAAGATCAGCGCCGTCTTGCGCAGGAATTCAAGTTCCTTGGGATGGATGGCGTGGTCGGCGCGGGCGATATGAAAAAGCCCGCCCAGCAATTCCTCCATCACCGCCGGTTCGTGGGCGAACATCATCGAAATCTGCTCGGCGTAGGGCTCGAAGCCCTGGGCGTCCTTCTTGGCCTCGTCGAACAGCCAACCGACTTTTTTCATCTCGTCCGGCGGGATGTGGAACAGCTCCTTGAAGGCGTCGACCTCGGCCCGGGTGACGCGGCCGTCGGCCTTGGCCATCTTGGCCGAAAGGACGATGACGGCGGTGGTGAAGGCGACCTGCCGGTTAACGTTATCGTCGATGCGCCCGGCGTCCCCCGCCTTCATCTTGTCGTAGGCGTGGCCGGCGACGGTCCCCATGATCGCGCCCAGCGGCCCGCCCAGGGCGAACCCGGCGACGCCGCCGATAACCTTGCCCCAAACGCTCATTCTTTAATTTTCCCGGAAGCTGATTCGTCCCGCCATCGGCAGCTTCAAGGCCAGGTCCAGGGGATCGATGCCGAACGACAGACCGAAGAGGTTGATTTCCAGCCCCTCCTCGATGGCGGCCAACGCCCCCACCAGCCCGAACAGGGACACCTGATAGCCGGTGCCGCTGGGGGCCCCGGCGACCAGGCCGCCGCCCGGCAGGTAGTCCTTGCCGATGGCCGTCGGCGGCAGGTCGACCCTCAACTCCGGCACCGCCCGGGCAACATAGGCGGTAAAGGTGTTGGAGTTGGGTCCGGGCCAAAGGGCATAGTCGTCGAGGTGGGGATATTTCCGGGCCACGGCGTCGATGCGCTTGATGATGTCGTCGACGCCGTCGCCGCGAAGGTCGGCGATGACCTGGGGTTCGGCCCCGAACCAGCGCCGGTCGGGGGCCGCCTCGTGAATGACCAGGGGCGCGCGCCCATGGCGGGCCATCCAGCCGATGATTTCGTAAACGGTGTAATTGAGCCCGTCCGTCGGCTTGACGGCGATCCACGAATGGACGCCGAAAAAGCCGCGCCAACTGAAGGCGCGGGCGACATAGAATTGGACCACTGCTTGCCGGTACGTGGCCGGATCGGGGGCTATCCTCATTGGCTCGCGGCTTGCCGTTCGCCAGTCCGCTTGCACAGTATGCCTCCCTAATCCGACGACGGCGCCGACCACCAGCAGGAAGATCAGCACCGCCAGCCAAAGCATGGTCTTTTGCCGCGGTTTTTCCATCGGCCGTCCCTTTCGATCCGCCGCCAACGCCAGACTGTAATTTGCAAACCCGATCTTGGCAAAACAAAGGCGTTTACGTCCCGATCAAATGTTTTAATGATGACCATCAATATGACCGACACCGTTGATACCCTTGTTATCGGCGCCGGGGTCATCGGCCTGGCGATCGCCCGGCGCATGGCCGTGGCCGGCCGGGAGGTGGTCGTGCTGGAGGCCGAGGACGCCATCGGCACCGGCATCAGCTCGCGCAATTCCGAAGTCATCCACGCCGGAATCCATTACGTCGAGGGCAGTCTCCGGGCCCGGCTCTGCGTCGCCGGTAAGGAGGCGCTTTATGACTATTTGCAATCCCACGGCGTCCCGTTCCGGGGCTGCGGCAAGCTGGTGGTGGCCACGGCGGAGGACGAAGTGCCATCGCTCGACGCCATCGAGGCCAAGGCCAAGGCCAACGGCGTCGACGACCTGACAAGGCTGGACCCGGACCAAGTCAGCGACATCGAACCGGCGGTGAAATGCGCAGGCGCGTTGTTGTCGCCGTCGACCGGCATTTTCGATTCCCACGCCTACATGCTGGCGCTGCAAGGCGAGGCCGAGGACCACGGCGCCGCCATCGCCTTTTCGAGCCCGTTCGAGGGCGGCGTCATCACCGGCGACGGCATCACCGTCCGCGTCGGCGGCGCCGAGCCGACGGAAATCCGCTGCCGCCATTTCATCAACGCCGCCGGGCTGGGCGCCCAATCGGTGGCCACGGGAATCGAAGGCTTCCCGGCCGAACACATTCCGCCGCTCTATTACGCCAAGGGGAACTATTTCATCCTGACCGGCAAAAGCCCCTTCGAGCGCATGATCTACCCGGTGCCGGGGCCGGTGGGGCTCGGCGTCCATTCCTCGGTGGACATGGGCGGGCAGTGCAAGTTCGGGCCCGACGTGGAATGGATCGACGCCCCCGACTACGACGTCGATCCGAACCGGGCCGGGAAGTTTTACGAAGCCATCCGCCGCTATTGGCCGGACCTGCCCGACGGCGCGCTGCAACCCGGATACGTGGGCGTGCGCCCGAAGCTGGCGCCCGAGGGCCAGCCACCCGCCGATTTCACCGTCCGGGGCCCGGAAACCCACGGCATCGCCGGCATGGTGCATCTGTTCGGCATCGATTCGCCGGGCCTGACGTCGTCGCTGGCGATCGCCGATCACGCCGCCGGGCTGCTTGGGCTCGGCTAAGGAGGACACGCGGAAGCGGGGTCAATCCTCGGCCGTGTCGCCGGTTACGCGCCCGAAGCGCTCCCGGTAGGCGGGCCAGACATCCGGGTTGATCAAACGCGGCGGGCGGGCGCCTTGAAAAATGGTCAGCCACTGTTCGGCGGCCGAGGACACCATGTTGTACGTGCTGTCGTCGGTGATGCCGGCGATGTGGGGGCTGACGATGACGTTATCGAAATTCAGCAGCGGGTGGTCCAGGGGCGGCGGTTCCTCGGCAAAGACATCGAGCCCGGCGCCGGCGATACCGCCACCCGACAACACCGCCGCCAGTGCCTCTTCGTCAAGGATGCCGCCGCGGGCCGTGGTGATGAAATAGGCCGTCGGTTTCATTAATTCTAATTCCCGCTTGCCGACAAAGTCCCGGGTCTCGTCGGTCAGCGGACAGTTGATGGAAACGAAATCGGCCTCGGCGAATACGTCATCGAAGGAAACCGGTTCCGCGCCCCGGTCGCCGAAATCCTCGGGCGTGATATAGGGGTCATAGGCGATGACTCGCATCGCGAACATCCGCCCCGCCAGGGCCGAAACCCGGCGCCCGATGTTGCCGAGGCCGATGATGCCGAGCGTGCGGCCCGTCAATTCCTTGCCCTTGTACGTCCACCGGTCCCAATCGTCCCTGTCCAGCCGCAGGCGCCGGTCCGATTGCAAGATCTGCTTGGAAAGCGCCAGCATCATGCCGAGAACGTGCTGGGCAACGGATTCCGAATTGGCGCCGGCCTGATTGACGACCAGGATTCCGGCCTCGGTACAGGCCTCCACGTCGACCATGTCGTATCCGGCGCCGGTGACCGAAAAGGCCAACAGGTTCGGGCACCGCTCGATCAACGGCCGTTCAGGAATAAAGGGAGGCTGAATTTCGTTGCTCGCCAGCAACTGATAACCGTGGGCTTCGGCCAGCGCCGCCCAGTTGCCTTCCTCGGCGTCGCCGAAGCTGAGCCTGTGAAGATCGATGCCGTCCTTGCCCGCGAGCATCTCTTCGGCCACCGGGTCCATCCATTTCTCGAAATAGACCAATTTTTTGGATTTCGTCGTCATCGGCGCCTTTTCCTGCCTTTGCCAAACCGGGACTGGCTTTCCCAATAACGGTTGTAGCCGCGCCAAGGCCCGGGAACAACCCAAGGGGGCATAGCCCACAAGGCCGGGTTTTCCCATACTCCGGCTTTCCTTTATATAATGGGGTTTAACGGGGGTGGGTATGATGACCGGCACAGGGGCCTGGCAGATTTGGATCGACCGGGGGGGCACGTTTACCGACCTGGTGGCCAGGCGCCCGGACGGCAAGCTGGTCACCCACAAGCTGTTGTCGGAAAACCCGTACCGTTACCAGGACGCGGCGTTGCGGGGAATCCGCGACCTGCTGGGCCTGGCCGCGCACGATCCCATCCCGACCGACACCGTCGAAGTCGTCCGCATGGGAACCACGGTGGCCACCAACGCGCTATTGGAACGGACCGGCGACCGTACGGTCCTGGTCATCACCAAAGGGTTCGCCGATGCGCTTCGGATCGGTTGCCAGAACCGGCCAAAGCTGTTCGAGCGCCACATCCGGCTTCCGGAAATGCTTTATGAGCGGGTCATCGAGGTCGATGAACGCCTGAACGCCGCCGGCGAAATCCTGACCGCCCCGGACCCGGACGCGGTGCGGGCGGATTTGCAAGCCGCCTTCGACGACGGTATCCGGTCCGCGGCAATCGTCTTCATGCACGGCTACCGGCATCCGGGGCACGAAAAAATCGTCACCGGCCTGGCCCTGGAAGTGGGGTTCAACCAGGTCTCGGCCTCACGCCGGGTCAGCCCGCTGATGAAGCTGGTATCGCGCGGCGACACCACGGTGGTGGACGCCTATCTTTCTCCCATCCTCAGGCGATATGTGAACCGAGTTTCCGCCGAACTGGCGGACCAGGACAGCGGGCCGGGCACCCGGCTGCAGTTCATGCAGTCCAACGGCGGACTGACGGACGCCAAGCTGTTCCAGGGCAAGGACAGCATCCTTTCCGGCCCCGCCGGCGGCGTCGTCGGCATGGCCCGGACCGCGGCCATGGGCGGTTTCGACAAAGTCATCGGCTTCGACATGGGCGGCACGTCAACCGACGTTTCCCATTTCGACGGCGAATTCGAGCGTGCCTTCGAGACCACCGTCGCCGGGGTGCGCATGCGCGCGCCGATGATGCGCATTCATACCGTGGCCGCGGGCGGCGGCTCGATCCTGCATTTCGACGGACAGCGCTACCGCGTCGGCCCCGATTCCGCCGGCGCCGACCCGGGACCGGCCTGTTATCGCCGCGGCGGGCCGCTGACGGTCACCGACTGCAACGTAATGCTGGGCAGGATTCAGCCGGCCTATTTCCCCAAGCTCTTCGGCCATAACGCCGATCAGCCCCTGGACGAGAACGAGGTCCGGCATCGTTTCGCCGAATTCGCCCGCGACATCGCCGCCGCGACCCGAAAATCCAAATCCAAGACCCCGCCAACGCCTGAAGAAGTGGCCGGGGGGTTTCTGAAGATCGCGGTCGAGAACATGGCCAACGCCATAAAGCAGATATCCGTGCAGCGCGGTTACGACGTCACCGAATATGCGCTCAACTGTTTCGGCGGCGCCGGCGGCCAGCACGCCTGCCGGGTCGCCGACGCGCTGGGCATGGAACGTATCTTCATTCATCCCTTCGCCGGCGTGCTCAGCGCCTTTGGCATGGGGCTGGCCGACATCCGGGCGCTCAGGGAAAAAGCGGTCGAAGCGCCCCTGGAGGAAGCCGTCACGCCGAAGCTGGCCGAGCGGCTGGACGGGTTGGAAGCCGAGGCGCGCCGGGAAATCGCCGATCAGGGGATAGCCGACGACAACATTACCGTCGTCCGCAAGGTCCACCTTCGCTACGAAGGCACCGATACGGCGCTTGTCGTTCCCTTCGGCGACCGCCAGGCGATGATCGATGCCTTCGTCGACACCCACAAGCGGCGCTTCGGGTTTTCGTCGCCGGATAGGGGTTACGTCGTCGAGGCCGTCTCGGTCGAGGCCATCGGCGCGTCCGAACCCATCTCGGACCCCAAAATCCAGTATATCCCCGGTATCCCCGACCTTCGGCCCCACGACGTGGTGCGCATGTATACGGAATCCGAATGGCGTGACACCCCGGTTTACAACAGCGAAGCGCTGCTGCCCGGCAACCGCATCGACGGATCCGCCATCATCATCGAAGCCAACGCCACCACCGTCGTCGAACCGGGCTGGCGGGCCGAAATAACGGCCTTGGGGCATCTGGTGTTGAGCCGTGCCGAGCCACGCCCGAAAGCTTCTGCCGCGGGCACCGACGCCGACCCGGTGATGCTGGAAATCTTCAACAACCTGTTCATGTCCATCGCCGAACAAATGGGGTCGACCCTGGCCAACACGTCCTATTCGGTCAACATCAAGGAACGGCTCGACTTTTCCTGCGCCGTCTTCGACCGCGACGGCGGCCTGATCGCCAACGCGCCACACATGCCCGTGCATTTGGGATCCATGAGCGAAAGCATCCAGGTGGTGATCCGCGAAAACGAAGCCACCATGAAGCCCGGTGACGTCTATGCGCTGAATGCGCCCTACAACGGCGGCACCCATCTGCCGGACATTACCGTCATCACCCCGGTGTACGACGCCGAGGGTAATGAATTGTTGTTCTACGCCGGGTCACGGGGTCACCACGCCGATATCGGGGGGGTGACGCCGGGTTCCATGCCGCCGGACAGCACCAGTATCAAAGAGGAAGGGGTGTTGATCGACAATTTCGTCCTCGCCCGGGAAGGGCGGCTAAGGGAAAAGGAACTTCTGGCGCTGTTGGCCGAAGGCCCCTATCCGGCCCGCAACCCGAACCAGAACCTGGCCGACCTGGAGGCCCAGATCGCCGCCAACGAAAAAGGCGTCCGGGAACTCCGCAAGATGGTCGGCCACTTCGGCCTCGACGTGGTTCGGGCCTACATGGGCCATGTCCAGGACAACGCCGAGGAATCCGTACGCCGGGTGCTCGACGTGCTCAAGGCCGGTTCGTTCGCCGCCAAAATGGACAACGGCGCCCAGATAAAGGTCAAGATTTCGATCCAGAAAAAGACCCGCGGCGCCAAGATCGACTTCGCCGGCACGTCGAGGCAGACCAAGAACAATTTCAATGCCCCGGCCGCCGTTTGCAGGGCGGCGGTGCTTTACGTCTTCCGCGCCCTCGTCGATGACGACATCCCGCTCAACGGCGGCTGCCTGAAGCCCTTGGACATCGCCATCCCCAAGGGTTCGATGCTGAACCCGCGCTTTCCGGCGGCCGTCGTCGCCGGCAACGTCGAAACCTCGCAGTGCGTGACCGACGCCCTTTTCGGCGCCTTGGGCGTGATGGCGGCGGCCCAGGGGACCATGAACAATTTCACCTTCGGCGACGAGGATTATCAATATTACGAAACCGTTTGCGGCGGTTCGGGCGCCGGGCCCGACTTCGACGGCACCGATGCGGTACAGACCCATATGACCAATTCCAGGCTCACCGACCCCGAGGTTCTGGAATGGCGGTTCCCGGTGATCCTGGAAAGTTTCTCCATCCGCCACGGCTCGGGCGGCCAAGGCCGGCACCGGGGCGGCGACGGCGCGGTGCGGCGGATCCGTTTCCTGGAACCGATGACGGCGGCGGTCCTTTCGGAGCACCGCAAGGTGCCTCCCCACGGCCTCGACGGGGGCGAGCCGGGCGCCGTCGGCCGCAATTGGGTCGAGCGCACCAACGGCGCCGTGGAGGAATTGGAGGCCACCGGCAGCACCGCCATGAACCCCGGCGACGTTTTCGTCATCGAGACACCTGGCGGGGGTGGGTTTGGGAAACAAGAAGTCGGGGGCGAATCGGAACCCTAATCCGTCTTATTCAACCCCACATTTCGTGGTTTCAGACCGCAAAAGTTCATCCATATAGTAGGCCATTACGCCTGAAATACCGCCGAATTCTCCTAAATCCCTTGTTTTCCGGGACTTTCCGGCCTTCGTGCGTTTGACCGTCGATTCCGTTGTCGTTAGACTCTCTCGATTCTGGATTCGAAAGGGTCCGACATCGGGTTTTGATGTGGTGGTTTTAGGTGGCAAGCGAATGGCGCCGATGCTGGCGGTGGGGGTTTTGAGCCTTGTCGCCGCGGGGCCTGTTTTCGCCGCGTCGCTGGAAGAGGAACTGGCGACCTTGCTTCTCGACCATCCGAATATCCGCGCCGCCTACAAGTTGGTGGAATCGTCACGCGAAGAGATCAAGCGCTCGGCGTCCGATTTCTACCCCCAAATTTCCGTGACCGGCGATATCACCCAGGAAGTCATCGACAGCCCCGCCGAACGCCAACAGGACGACGGCCAGGGAGGCAAGCCTTCGTCCCGGACCGCCGAACGGGGCAGCGTCAGCGTCATCCAGAACTTGTTCAACGGCTTTTTGACCACCTCGAGCGTACGAACGGCGCAATTGAACAAGGAACTGTCGCAGATGACCCTGGAGGGGACGCGCCAGAACATCGTGTTCGAAGGCATCAACGCCTATGTCAACGTGTTGAAGCAGAACCTGCTGACCGAACTGTCGCGTGAGAACGAAGCTACCATCCGGCAGCAGCTGAAGCTGGAAGATGAACGCGTCCAACGCGGCACGGGCGTCGCCGTCGATGTCTTGCAGGCCAAGTCCCGCTTGCAGGTGGCCAAGGAGCGCCGGGTCTCTCTCGAAGGCGCACTGGTGGATACCATCAGCCGCTACACCCAGACCTTTAACCACGCGCCGGACCTCAACGCGATGACGGACCCGGTGGCCCCGGTGGAAATGGTGCCGAGCCAATTGGACCGGGCCATTGATCTGGCCCTGCTCGGCAATCCTGCCCTCGGCAACACCAGTGTCAACATCGAGGTGGCGCGGGAACGCAAGCGGATGGTTCAGGCCGAGCTGTACCCGATCATCGATCTCGAAAGCGCCTGGAGTTTCGAAAAGAACGCCGGGGCCGTGCTCGGCGTCAGGCGTGATTATTCGGTGACCCTGCGCGCCACGTGGAACGTGTTTACCGGCTTTTCGACGCGCAACCTCATGGCCCAGGCGTCCTTCGATCTAGGCGCCAGCAAGGACTCATACGATTTCACCTCGCGCAAGGTGATCGAGCAGACCAAGCTCGCCTGGCAGGCGCTGTTGACGTCCCGGCAACGCCTGGAACTTCTGGAAAACGCCGTCAACATCGCGTCCGAGGTGTTCTCGTCCCGGCAACAGCTGCACGAAGCCGGCAAGGAAACGGTGATCAACGTGATGGACGCCGAGAACGAGGTCAACAACGCCCAGATCAACTTCACCTCTGCGTCCTATGACGAACAGTTGGCCGTTTACCAGTTGCTTCTGACCATGGGCCTGCTCAACCCGGTGGGTCTCAACCTTTATTGACGACCTTTACCGGCCTCAAAAAATGGAAATAGGGCCGTTCAGGAGTCGCCGCTGGGGACGGCCAGGGCGTTCAGGGCTTTTTCCACCCTCAACGATAGGTTGGCCATCAACATCACCATGTGCCTCGATACCTCGATGCCGTCCCCGGTCGCCACCGTGGTTTGCCCACCGCTGGTGAAGAAATGGGGGACCACGACCCGGGGATGACCGTCGGCTTGCACGATCAGGTGCGATTTCTGGCGTGAAAACGTCGCCCACCGGAGGGGATACCCGGCCGGCAGAATGGCCGTGGCGCCACGAACGGGGGCAAGGACCGTTACCAAATCAACCGAATTGGAAGGCAAGTCCAAGGGACCGAAATGAATGTTGGTATCCGTGTTCTTCATCGACCTCTACACCTCTGGCGTGTCGTTAAATCGGGTCTTCGGTTGCCGCCATGGGTTTAATTTCTAAAGAAGGGCTGTTGCGCTTGAATGAACGAGATATAAAGTCTATATGAACGGATGTAACAACCTGCGGTGGAAGCCACCGAACCATGGACAAACATTTACTGATCGTCGAAGACGACGAATTGGTCCAGTCCCTGTTGGCGGCCTACATGCAGAACGAGAGCTTCAAGGTCAGCCTTGCCGGCAACGGCAAGGAAATGCTCGCCTGCATCGATTCCGAGGCCATCGACCTGATACTGCTCGACCTTGGTCTTCCCGACGAAGACGGTTTGGTGCTGGTGCGGCAGGTCCGGGCCCGGTCGTCGTTGCCGATCATCGTGCTGACGGCGAGGAAAGAGCAGAAAGACCGCCTCGCGGCCCTGGAGATCGGCGCCGACGACTATTTGACCAAACCCTTCGACCCCGAAGAGCTGATCCTGCGGGTGCGCAACATGCTCGGCCGCGCCGATACCGGGACCGCCGACGAGGCCCTGCGGGAACGGACGGAGGTTTTCCGGTTCGAAGGCTGGACCCTGGACGCCGGCGGCCACAGCCTCACCGACGGCAAGGGTAAAAAGGTGCCCCTGACCCGGGCCGAGTTCAACCTTCTCGCCGCCCTGGCCAGGGCGCCGAACAGGGTGCTCAGCCGTGACTATCTGCTCGACGCCGTCAGCCGGGACGCCGACGCGCCGGCGGACCGTTTGATCGACGTTCTCGTCAGCCGGATCAGGAAGAAAATCGAAAAATACCCGAAGAAGCCGGAAATCATCATCACCGTCGTCGGCTGCGGCTACAAGTTCAGCGCCCAATTGGAATAGGCCGGAACCGGGGGGCAACCGATGTTGAAGATCCTGGGGCGGTCGTCGTCCATCAACGTGCAAAAGGTCATGTGGTGCGCGGCCGAACTGGGCGTCGAGGTCGAACGCGCCGACATCGGCGGCAAATACGGCGGCAACGACACGCCTGAATACTTAGGCCTTAACCCCAACGGCCTGGTGCCGACCATGGAGGACGGCGAGGTGGTGCTGTGGGAATCCAACACCATCGTCCGCTACCTGGCCGAAACCCGCGGCGGCCCGCCCTGGTTGGCAACCGATGCCGCCGGGCGGGGGCTGGCCAGCCAGTGGATGGACTGGTACCTGACCCGCATGCACCCGCCGATGACGGTGATCTTCTGGGGCCAGGTCCGCACCGCGCCCGGGGACCGCGACAGGGAAGCCGAAAAAAAAGCCGCCGGGCAGGCTGGCCGGTTGTGGCGGCTGGTGGAGGCGCAACTGGAAAAGCACGATTTCATCACCGGCGGCGAGCCGACCATCGGCGATATCCCCATCGGCTGTTCGGTCAACCGCTGGTATCTGCTGGACGTCGACCGCCCGGCGCTGCCGCGGCTGGCAGCCTATTACGAACGGCTCAAGGAACGCCCGGCCTACCGCGAACACGTCGCCTCCATCACCATGGAATGACCCCGCCTTACGCCTTGCTGGCGGTGAATTCGACCACAAAATCCTTGAATTTTCCGGCTTTGGTGAGGGGCAGCTCGTCGGAATATGCGAACCCGATTTCAAACGGATAGCCCAGCTTCTTGCGGACCCATTCGGTGATTTTTGCTTCCTCGTTCGCCGTCAGGTCCCGTTTGGTTGCGAGACGAACTTCGATCCTGTCGGCGGCCACATGGGCGAGCTGGTACTGAGTGATCGGCGCCATTTCCATGAAGGCCCGCACGTCCGGGCTGCCCAACAGGGTCCAGCGCTGCTCGCCCGTGGGCAGGACCAGAATTTCCTGCTCCCGGCCCAGGATGCGGTTGATCACGGGCAGCCCGCGGCCGCAATCGCAGGGCTCGCCCCGTTCCGCGTAATCGCCTACTTCATAGCGGATCAGCGGCATAGCGTAGTTTTGCAGGGTCGTGACAATAACCCGTCCTATCTCTCCCGGGTTGCAGGACCGGCCGTCCTCGTCAAGGATCTCCAGATAAACACCTTCGCTCTGAATGTGGTAGTGATCATGCTTCGGGCATTGCAGCGCCATGTAGCCAATTTCCCGGCTGGTGTATATATCATGCAAGGGGACGTCCCAGGCTTCCCGGCACTGTTGACGGATCAGTTCTCCGCAATTTTCTCCATGCACCTGCACTTCCCTGAGGTTTGGAAAAGTAACGCCATTTTCTATGCAGTATGGGGCAAGGCGCTTGAGGATGTTGGGCAGACATACTATGTGGTCCGGTTCATTCCTTGCGATCCATTCCGCCATGTCCGGGATCGATGTGTTGACGTTGAGGCTTATGCTTGGACCGGTTTTGAAGACGCCGTCCTTCGAGCCCCAGGCGATTTGACGCGCGCCCTTCGGATACAGGGCGAAGTTTTTTTCCGATGAGCGAATGCTAGCCAGCTTCCCCTTGATGATGCGGTTGTGCCAAATGTGATCACGGGTCGTGAAGGCGGACCAGTAGGTTAGCGCGAAAAGGGTTCTGACGACACGTACCGGGCGGCCGGTTGTTCCCGATGTATATATGGGGTTGAGGCGGCCGTGGGACTTGGGGATCGTGCGGCTTAGCAGATCATCACCCAATTTGTTCACGGTATCGCGCTTCAAGACCGGCAGGTCGAACCAGCGCCCCGCTTTCAGCGATTCGACGTCATCTGGATTTACGTGGCCCAGAGTCTCAGCGTAATGGGAAATGGAACGCTGGGCATGGGCAAGCAGTTGGGACATTTGACGGAACTGTTTGGCTTCTATGTCCTCCGGGTCCCACCATTGGGATTGCTCGAACCCTTTCAACAGCTTCAGCACGGGCGCGCTTTTTTTTGAGCGCGGTTTCTGATGAAGACGCCTTTTCCAGACCGGGTCGGTATCTCCTTTGACCATTCCTGTTATCTGTCCCATGCAATCCAGAGAAGGTTATCGCTTGCCGGGTTCGGATTGACAAGGAGTGCTGGCTCACGCCAACAAAACCAGTCCAGAGTGCCCTGTTCATCACCGCCGATCAATGGCGTGGCGAAGATAAAGAAGGGGATCAGGTCTTGGGGGCCGGGGCCGGGGCGCCTTGGCCCGGTTCGTGGCCGGGCATCAGGTAGACCAGGACGTTGGCGATCAGCATCGAAGCGGCGAGCAGGTAAAACACCACGCCAAGCCCCCAACGGTCGGCGGCGGCGCCGCCGGCGGTGACGATGACGGCGACGAACATGGCCTGCACCCCGAACATGACGCTGGTGGCGCTGGCGGCGACTTTCGCCGGCGCCAGGTCCATCATCCAGCTATGGATCACCGGCCGGGCGGCATACATGACGAATCCCAGCACCGAGACGCCGGCGATGAAAAGAACGTCGTTCCGGATGACGGTCAAGACGACGATCAAGACCGTCGACGCCGAAAGCCCGGCCAGCACCACCGGCCGCCGCCCGATGCGGTCCGACCACGCGCCGGCGATCGGCGAGGCGAAGATGCCGCCCAACTGCAACGCCATCATCGTCCCCCCCATCATCAACGGCCCCATCCCCGCCACGTCGGCCAGGTATAGCGGCAGGAACACCAGCAGGCCCATCTGCGCCATGGTCCTGAACCCGGCCAGCAGCGACAGGCGCACGATGAGCCGGTCGCCGACCAGCCCCTTCACGCCTTGCCAATAGTCGCCGAACCCCGAACCGGCGGCGTCCCGGCGTTGGCCCTGGTTGTCCCTGGGCGCCAGGGCGAAGGCGATCCACGCCGCCAGCGCGAACACCGGCAACGCGCTGACCGACGCCGTCCCGCGCCAGCTTAACCACACCAGCAAGGCGCCGGCCGCCAACGGCGCCACGGCGTCGCCGACGTTGGCGCCCAAGGCATGTATGGACAGCGCATAGCCGCGTTGTCTGGGGAAATGCTCCGACAGGAACGAGATCGCCGGCGGGTGCCAGAGGTTGTTGGTGGCGCCGATCAGCACCACCATCGCGAACAGCCACAGCACGCTTTCCGCCCCGCCGCTCCCGAGCAGGGCCGCGGCGCCGACGGCCAGGGACGCAACCTGATAGACGACGCGCTTACCGGTGACGTCGACGATCAGGCCGCTGCCGAAATTGGCGGCGAAGGCGCTGAGGTGGAACGCCGCCACCAGCAACCCGGCCTCGGCATAGGTGAGGCCCAGATCGCGGGTGATGAACGGCAAAAGCAGGTAGAACGTGGCGGCGATCCAGTGGGTGCCGCCGTGGCCCGAGGCGACCAGGAAGACGGTGCCCTGGCCTTTCCATTCCAGGTCCGTCAGGCGTTCGATGGCGGCGATCAATGGGGGGGCCCTCCGCTCAAGAGGCTTGAATTTATCGTCCTTTCAATGGTTTAACAAGCGCCCGGCGGCGGGGATAATCTGTTTGCCTGGATCGGTTTTAACGGCAACAATGCGGCCGCCAAAAACCAACCAATGATCCCCGGAGAGGCTTGATGGTTTCGGTCACCGATCGGCTTATCGTCGACAACAAGGACGGCGTCGGCCGCATCATCTTCGACAACCAGGCCAAGCGCAACGCGCTCACCTACGAGATGTGGCGGGGCCTGCCCGTGGTGCTCGGCGACTTCGCCGCCGACGGCGCGGTCAGGGTGATCGTGCTCGCCGGCGCCGGCGGCAAGGCGTTCTCGGCCGGCGCCGACATCTCGCAGTTCGAGAACAACCGCTCGTCCGAAGACGCCATCGCCGTCTACGACCAGGCCGTGGCCGAGGCCACCAACGCGCTGCTCGGCGCCAGGAAGCCGCTGATCGCCAGGATCGACGGCTTTTGCCTCGGCGGCGGGCTCGGCGTCGCCCTGTGCTGCGACCTGCGCATCGCCGCCGCCGATTCCCGGTTCGGCATCCCGGCCGCCAAGCTGGGATTGGGCTACAAGCTGAACGGCCTGAAAAACCTGATCGATGTCGTCGGCCCGTCGTCGGCGATGGAGATCCTGTTCACGGGGCGCCAATTCGACGCCGCCGAGGCGCTCGCCATGGGCCTCGTCAACCGGGTCGTGGCGCCGGGCGAAGTGGCGTCCTATGTCGACGACTATGCCCGCGCCATCGCCGGCAACGCGCCGCTGACGGTGCTGGCGGCGAAAACGGTGGTCCGCGAGGCGGTCAAGGACCCGGACGACCGCGACCTGGAACTGTGCCAAAAAGTCGTCGACGACTGCTTCGCGTCGGAGGACTACAAGGAAGGCCGCAAGGCGTTCATGGAAAAGCGCAAGCCCGACTTCAAGGGCCGCTGAGGGCTTTTTTCAAGAGGGGCTGAGGGCTCCCTCCTTGGTCAACCAAGGGGCCGATACGGTTTCCACCGTCAAGGAACGATGCCTTCTTCCATCAGGGTAATGACGTCAGGATCGAAACTGTAGGCCGGGCTGCTCTCCCTGGGCCCATCGTCGATTCCCACATCGAGGGGTGGCACGTCGGCCGTCATGCCGGCAAGGGCGAGCATCGCGAAAAGGGCGGTCGCTACGGCTATTTGTCGAAAATACATGACCATATTCTCCTTGGTTTTTGGCGCACGGGTGCGCCGCTTAAGCAAAGAGTGTCATTTCAGGGAAATTTTCGCCAAACACGCTTGAACAATTCCAAGTGTGTCACGGGTGATTGACGTATTCGTGAGGTCCCTCTACCCCGCCGCCGCCCGGGCCGCCGAGGCGCCGGCGGCGCGGCCGAAGACGGCGCCCGACATCAGCCCGGTGCCGCCCGGATAGTTGAAATAGAACAAGCCGCCGACCAGTTCGCCGGCCGCGTACAGGCCCGGGATCGGCATGCCGTCGGTGTCGATGACGTGGCCTTCCGTCGTCACCTTGAGGCCGCCGAAAGTGAATGTGATGCCGCAGGTGACGGCATAGGCCTCGAACGGCGGCGTATCCAGGGTCTGGGCCCAGTTGGATTTGGGGATTTCAAGCCCCTGGGTGCCTCGGCCGTCGAGCACCGCCGGGTCGAACGGCACCTCGGTCATGACGGCGGCGTTGTAGGCTTCGACCTCGGCCACGAAGGCGTCGGCGTCGACGTCGTCGAGCCTGCCGGCCAGTTCCCCGATGGTGCCGGCGCTGGCCTTGGTCACCTGGCGGATGCGGTATTCGTCGCGCAGCAGGCCGGTGACCTTGGCGTCGAACACCTGCCAGGCGAACTGCCCCGGCTGTTGCAGGACCACGTGGCCGTACTTGGCGTAGGTGTAGTTGCGGAAGTCCGCGCCCTCGTCGACGAAGCGCCTGCCGGTGGCGTTGACCATGATGCCCAGGGGGTAGCTGTGTTTCTGGAAGCCGTCGCCGACGGCTAGGTCGCCGAACGGCGGCGCGTTGCGGTCCCAGCCGACGGCGTGGCAACCGGACCAGTTGCCGGTCGGCATGGCGCCGATGTCGAGCGCCATGCGGATGCCGTCGCCGGTGTTGAAGCGCGTGCCGCGGACCGGCGTCAGATCCCAGCCGGGGCCGAGATAGCGCGTCCGCCATTCGGTGTTGGCCTCGAAGCCGCCCGACGCCAAGACCACGGCGCGGGCGCGGATGTCGAAGGAGTCGGGGCCTTCGCGGGCGACGACGCCCCGCACCGCGCCCTTGTCGACGATCAGCTCCACCGCCCGGGTGGCGTAGAGGATTTCCATGCCGGCGCCCTCGACCGCGGTCGTCAGCGCGTCAACCAGCCCCGGCCCGCCGCCCCAGGTTTCCAGGCACAGCCCGCCCCAGAACTTGAACCGGCCGCCGACCTTGAACGCCTGGCGGCCGAAGGACGGCTGGAAGCGCACGCCCTTCTCGCGCATCCAGATGAGCGTCTCGAGGCTGTTGTCGATCAGCGCCTCGACCAGGTCCGGGTCGGTCCGGTAGCGGGTGAGGCGGGCCATGTCGTCGAAGTACTGGTCGCGGGTGTAGGCGCCGAAATCGGTGTTCTTGATCTCCTCGTCGGACAACTCCGGCATCACCTTCAGCAGGTCCTCGACGCCGCCGAAGGCAAACCGGATGGCGCCGGCGGTGAAGCGGCTGTTGCCGCCGCGCTCGTCATAGGGGGCGCGCTCCAGCACCAGCACATTCGCGCCCTGTTCGCGGGCCGCCAGCGCCGCCGTCATCGCCGCGTTGCCGGCGCCGACCACCACCACATCGCATACGCGTTTGCTCACCTTACATTCCTTTTCCCCACGGATCGGGATACGGGGACACGATACTTAATTCAGTTAGATATTGTGTCCCCTTAATTTCCCTTAATTTCAGTTATTTCGCTACCCCTGGGCCAGTTTCCTTTCCAGGTGCTTGAGCAGGCCGCCGTCGGCGATCATCGTCAACAGGTGCTCGGGCAGCGGCTCGGCGGCCAGCGTCTCGCCGGTGGTCAGGTTGTCGACCGTGCCGGTCAGGGGATCGACGCGGACCTCGTCGCCGGGGTTGATGCGCCCGGCCTCGTCGCAGACCAGGGCCGGCAGGCCGAAGTTCAGCGTGTTGCGGTAGAAGATGCGGGCGAAGGACTTCGCCAGCACGGCGCGGATGCCCAGTATCTTCAAATATTGCGGCGCCTGTTCCCGGGACGAGCCGATGCCGAGGTTATTACCGGCGACGAAGACGTCGCCCTCTTGGACATTGGCGGCGAAATCCGGATCGACGGCCCGCAGGCACATCTTGCAGCCTTCTTCCGGCTCCTTGTTCATGTACGACGGCACGGGCGCCAACTGATCGGTGTCGATGTTGTCGCCAAAGACCCAGGCGCGGCCCTCGATCGGTTCCTTTTCGGCGCTCAATTCCCGCCTCCCCCGGCCAGAAGCCGGCGCGGGTCGGTGATTTCGCCGGTGACGGCCGAGGCGGCCACCGTATAGGCCGAGGCCAGGTAGAGTTTGGACGATTCAGGTCCGGCGCGGCCGACGAAATTGCGGTTGGTGGTCGAAATGCCGGTCATGTTCTCGTCCAGCCGCGCCGGGCCGAGGCCGATGCAGCCGCCGCAGCCGGTGGGCAGGATGACGGCGCCGGCGTCCTCCAGTATCTTCAATGTGCCGTCGACGGCCGCCGCCTCGTGGATGAGGATCGACGCCGGGGCGACGAAAAAGCGTGTATTCGCGGCTTTCCCGCGGCCCTTAACGACCCTTGCCGCCATCCGCAGGTCTTCGAGCTTGGCCCCCGTGCAGGCGCCGATATAGGCCTGGCCCAGGGGCGTGCCCGCGTGTTCGGCGACCCCGGCGGCGTTTTCCGGGTTCGACGGCGCCGCTACCTGGGGGCCGAGGGCCGAGGCGTCGATGTCGATGGTCCGCGCCACGGGGGCGTCCTCGTCCCCCTGCCAGGATTTTATATTAACCTCGCCGGCCCCGGCCGCCGCCAGCATTTCCGCCGTCGTCGCGTCGGGGGCGATGATCCCCGTCTTCGCCCCCAGCTCGGCGGCCATGTTGGTCAGCGTCATGCGCTCGTCCACGGACATGGCGCCGATGGCGGCGCCTCCGTACTCGACGGCCATGTAATTGGCGCCCATGACGCCGATGTCGCCGCACAGCTTCAGGATGACGTCCTTGGCCGCGACCCCGTCCGACAGCGTCCCCGACACCGATACCCTTAGCGTTTCCGGCACCCGCACCCAGATTTCCCCGGTCGCCAGCACACCGGTCATTTCGGTGGCCCCGATGCCGATCATGAAGGCGCCGAAGGCGCCGCCGGTGGTCGAATGGCTGTCGGCGCCGACGCAGAACATGCCCGGTTTCAGGTGGCCTTTCTCGGGCAGCACCACATGGCAGATGCCTTCCTCGCGGTAGAAGTTCCCGATCCCCTTTTCCGCCACCCACTTGCGGGTGATCTCCTGGGTTTCGATGCTGCCCGGGTCGGGGTCGTTGACGTAATGGTCGGTGACGACGACGATCTTCGACGTGTCCCAAGGGACCACGCCCAACTGGTCCAACATCTTGCCGGCCCGCCGCGGGCCCGAGGAATCGTGCATCATCGCCAGATCGACGGCGCAGGTGACGATGTCGCCGGGCTTGACGGAATCCTTACCAGCGGCGCGGGCGATGATCTTTTCGGCCAGGGTCATGGGCTGGGCGGGAGACATGAGTCAGATCACCTTGGCCTTGCGCAGTTGGGACAGTTTTTCGTCGTCGTAGCCGATCTCGGCCAGCAACGCCTCGGTGTGCTGACCCAGCTTCGGCGCCGGGCGGGCGGGCGCGGGGATGTCCGTCTGCACCGGCGGGCGCAGGTAGCGGTAGGTCCCGTGACCGTCGAGTTCGATGTCCTGAAGCCGGCCTTCATCCTTGACGAAGGGGTTTTCCAGCGCCTCGGCGACGTCCAGAATCGGCGAAGCGGGCACCGTGCCGGCGAAGTCCACCAGCCACTCGGCCGTGGTTTTGGCCGAAAGCGCCTCGTCCAGCATGTCCTGGATCAGGGGCCGGTTGTCTAACCGCTCCTTGAAGGTCCTGAAGCGCGGGTCGTCGGCCCATTCCGCGTGGCCCAGGGTATCCGCGAGCACGCGCCAGAACTTCTCCTTGTTGCACATCAGGTAGATCCAGCCGTCGGCGGTCTTGTAAAGCTGACACGGGGTCAGCGACGGATGGGCGGAGCGCGCAAGCCTTTCCTGCACGTGGCCGGCGTTCAGATACCAGATCGCCGGATAGCTCAGGTTCGACAGCGCCACGTCGAACAGGCTGACGTCGATGTCGCCGCCCTCGCCCGAGGCCCGGGCGCGGATGATGCCGCAGAGAGCCGCGTAGCCGAGCGCGACGCCGGTCATCTGATCGACGACCGAAAGCCCGAACCGGGTCGGCGGCTGGTCCGGCTCGCCGGTCAGCGAGAACCAGCCGGCTTCGGCCTGCATCAGGTAATCGAAGCCGGGCCACGACGCCCTGGGCCCGTCGCGGCCATAGGCCGACAAATGCGCGCAGACGATTTTCGGGTTGGCGGTCTTGAGGTGCTGATACGTCAGGCCCAGGGCCTCGGGCACGTCGCCGCGCAGGTTGCTGAGCAGCGCGTCCGACGCGCCGGCCAGGTCATGCAGCACTTTTTTTCCTTGGTCGCTCTTGAGGTCGAGGGTCAGGCTTTTCTTGTTGCGGTTATAGGCGTGGAACCACTGGCTATCGCCGTTGTCGAAGTAATAGGGCCCGAGGACGCGGGCGAAATCGCCGCCCTCTTCTCCGTCTTTGGCCGGGGGCTCGATCTTGATCACCTCGGCCCCCTGGTCGGCCAGCCACATGGTGCCGAACGGGCCGGCGCCGTACTGTTCGACGGTCAGGATGCGCACGCCTTCGAGGGGAAGCGTCATTTTTCGGTTCCGGTTTCCGTTGCCATGCCGGCCGTCTGCCGCCGGCGGGGAGGAGGAACTTTAAGGGATTACCCTGATAAATAAAGGGAAAGAAAATACGGGGACAGAAGGAAATAGGAGGACAGTTTACTTAATTCGAGGAAGGAATTAAGTAAACTGTCCTCCTATTTCTGTCCCAAGGAAGGTCAGAAACCGGAATACACCTTAAATCATTGTCCGGGACTACCTCATTCATCGATCGTGATATTAAAAATAAACTCATCCAAATAAGCTAGGAACTTTGGCTCGAATGCCTTATTTAGATTGAGAAATTTTCGCCGTTTGTCATTTTTATCATTCGTCCTAACAAGCACCCCGTCACGCACCAAACGATCAAGGGCCTTAATGGTAGAGGATTTCGATGCCATAACCGCATGACACACGTCGGTGACGCAAATTTGTTTGTTTTGGAAAAAACTCCCAGCCACTTGATAAATGATGTCCCACGTGAGGTTTTGGGTCTCGTTTTGTTTAACAAGTTCGCTTTGCCGGCGTCGGGCTATGACCGCGCCTTTGATAAAGGCGGCTCCTCTCTCATCAGTGATTAGAAAATCTAATTTCTCAACCACGGATTATTCGGTTGAGCGTCGGACTGATTTTATTAAAGCGTACAAAAAAATACCATCCCTGCCGTCAAAAAAGCAGTGCAACGAATAAAAGGGTAACCCTAGCCCACTTTATCGACTTGCTCCGACGCCCCCCATTCCTCACTTATCAGGTTTCCGTAAGGTAGAAGAAAATCCCAGGCGCTGTCCACCCTGTTTGCTTTTTATTTGGTTCAGAATTTCTTCTAATTTTATTATAAATTGATAATAAAATTAGGAGAAAAAACGGGCCCATTTTTCATTGTTGGGTTGTATAGCGGATGATACTACCACTAGTCATTAGCGGCTTCGGGTCATTAAACCCTGGCCAGACAAAGTATGTTCAAAGAGGGGGAAGTTTTTGATGCTGGCGGCGGGAGCCGTCTATCTCATGGTTGCTACGTCACGTTTCAGATGGCGGAAGTCGCCGTGCCCCGCGATCTGTTTCAGAAAATCCTGCGGCTGATTGATGGATTGCGACCAAGACCTGCTCCGGTGTAGGCCGAGGAAATCCACGGCAGGGTACAAAACGATGGGAGAGGTGCGTCTGACCAAACCGGGCCAAATGGGCTTCCGAGCACGGTCAAATCACCAAAATCTAGCTATAAGATAGCTATGTAGGAAATAATTCTTCCAATGGTTGTTGGATTTGGATAGGGGTGGAGCCGATTCAAAGGTTATCTGGGAAATGTCGGCTTAAATTTGGGAGCGACGGCGATCTGGTGGCGTGAAACGGGGTGGCAAGAAAACGATCGGGTCAAGGGGGAGAAAGATTTATGGGTGGTGGAAGGCCGGCCAGCCTGCCGCCGGGAGATCGCGATCGCCCTCCGTGGGCGGACAAAAGGTATGCCTTGCCCGCCGTCGTGGCGGTCCTTGTCGCCGTATCGGTCCTGGTAATCGATCTGTCGCTGCCGCTTGGCGTTGCTGGCAGGGTGCTGTATGTGGCCCTCGTTCTCATCGGCTGGTGGCTCCCGAACAAGAGATACACGATCGCGCTGGCCTTCGTGGGCAGCGCGCTTACGCTAGTCGGATACGCCTTTTCGCCTACCGGCGGAATCGCGTGGATGATCGCGGTCAACCGCTTTCTGGCGTTGTTCGCAATTTGGGTTACGGCCCTGCTTCTCATGGAGATTTCGGATTCGGCTGAAGCGCGGATGGCCAAGAAAGCGGCCGAGCAGGCGAACCGGTTGAAGTCCGACTTCCTGGCCACCATGAGCCACGAACTTCGGGCGCCGCTCAACGCCATCGGCGGGTTCTCGGAGATGATGATTGGCCAAGCCTTCGGGCCGCTTGGCTCGCCGAAATACAAGGAGTATGCGGACGACATCCGCGCCAGCAGCGAGTATATTCTGCATTTGATCAACGACATCCTCGATCTCTCGGCGATCGAAGTGGGCAAATATTCTCTGGTCAAGGAAAGTCTGATCGTCAAAGACGTGATCAAGGACTGCTCCCCGATCATTGCCGCCGCCGCCAGCCGCAAAGACATCAAGTACTCGATTGAAGTGCCTGAAAATCCACCGCCACTCCTCGCTGACCGGCGTGCCCTGAAACAAATTCTGCTCAATGTTCTATCCAACGCCGTCAAGTTTACGCCGGAGGGGGGGCGGGTCACGCTCAAGGCGACAGTGTCGGATGGTTATCATGTCTTCGAAGTAAGTGATACCGGCGAAGGCGTTCCGGAGGATAAGCTGCCCAGCCTCACCGATCCCTTCGTCAGGGCCGAGACCAACCCCCATAAGGCCCAGCAAGGCACCGGCCTCGGGTTGGCGATCATGAAGTCGTTGGTGGATATCCACGAAGGCGAACTAACCATCGAAAGCGAGGTCGGCAAGGGAACAGTGGTCACGGTGAGGCTGCCGAACGCGGCGGACGGCGAAATACGGGGACAGTTTACTTAATCCGTCGAGCGTTCGGACATGAAGTGGGGATGAGCCCGGGCAGGAAGGAATTAAGTAAACTGTCCCCGTATTTCTAAACTGTCCCCGTATTTCCGTATTTCCCCCCCTACACCGGGTTCCGCTCGACGAGCTGGCGGGCGATGATGATGCGCTGCAACTCGTTGGTGCCCTCGCCGATGGCCAGCAGGGGGGCGTCGCGGTAATAGCGCTCGATGTTGAATTCCTTGGAATAGCCGTACGCCCCGTGGATGCGCATCGCCTCCAGGGAATTTTCGACCGCCGCCTCGGTGGCGAACAGCTTCGCCATGCCGGCCTCCATGTCGCAGCGCTCACCGGTGTCGTAGGCGCGGGCCGCCTGCTCGGTCAAAAGGCGGGCCGCCTCGACCCGGGTCGCCATGTCGGCGAGCTTGATCTGGATCGCCTGGTGCCGGCAGATCGGCTTGCCGAAGGTCTTGCGGTTCTGCGCGTAAGCGAGCGACTCATCCAGGCACGCCCGGGCCAGGCCGACGCCGCGCGCGGCGACGTTGATGCGCCCCAGTTCGAGGCCCGCCAAGATCTGCTGCAACCCCCGGCCCTCTTCGCCGCCGATCAGGTTTTCGGCCGGCACCCGGACGCCGTCGAATTGCAGCTCGCCGGTGTCGATGCCCCGGTAGCCGAGTTTTTCCAGCTTGCGGCCTTCGTAGCCGGCGGATTTTTCGGCCAGCAGCAGGCTCATGCCCTTGTGCGGGGGGTCGGTGTCGGGGTCGGTCTTGACCAGGACCGCCAGTATGTTGCCTTCGAGCGAATTGGTGATCCACATCTTGTTGCCGTCGATGACGTAATCATCGCCGTCCAGGACCGCCTTGGTGCGGATGGCCTGCAGGTCGGTGCCGCAGTCGGGCTCGGTCAGCGCCACGCCGCCGCGCAATTCGCCCGAGGCGAAACGCGGCAGCCACGCCGATTTCTGCTCAACCGTGCCGAAGCGCTCGACCGCGGCGGCCATGATCAGGTGGGCGTTGAAGAGGCCGGTCACCGACATCCACACCGCCGACATCCTCTCGACTATCTTGACGTAGGTGCCGGCGCTGAGCCCCAGGCCGCCGTACTCGGGCGGGATGGTGGCCCCGTAAAGGCCCAGTTCGGCCAGTTTGCCGGCGATTTTTCTGGGGTATTCGTCGGCCGCCTCTAGGTCGTGGGCGACCGGCCTGACGTCGCGCTCCAGGAACCGGTCGATGGAATCGAGGATCAGGGTTTCGTCCTCGTCAGAGGTGATGTTTTCGGGGTGCGGCATATCGTCGATGCTCAGTAATCCGCCTCGTCGTCGACGGCGTGGCCGCGTTTCGGGATCAGGACGGTGCGCTCATAGGTCATGAACTGGGTGCCGTCGTCTTTTTTGCCCGTCGTCTTGACGGTGACGATGCCCTGGGTCGGTCGAGACTTGCTCTCGCGCACCTCCAAAACCTCGGACTCGGCGTAGATGGTGTCGCCGACGAACGCCGGCGCCGTCAGCCTGATCTTGTCCCAGCCGAGGTTGGCGATAGCCTTTTGGCTGACGTCCGATACGCTCATCCCGGCGACGATGGACAGGGTCAGCGCCGAATTGACCAGCGGTTTCTTGAACTCGCCCTTGGCCGCATAGGCCTTGTCGAAATGGACCGGGTGCTGGTTCATGGTCAGCAGGGTGAACCAGGTGTTGTCGGATTCGGTGATCGTGCGCCCGGGGCGGTGCTCGTAAACGTCGCCGACCTTGAAATCCTCGAGATAGCGTCCGTGGGATTCGCGATAGCGGTTTTTTCCGATTTTCTTGGCTTCGGCGACCATATTCCTGTTTCCTCCTACTCGCCGGCGGCCATGACCTCGGCCGGAACCTCGGCTGAAACGGGCCGGGTCAGGCGCAGCACTTCGTTGATGTCGTCTTCCTTGTCGATGGCCAGAAGCCGCGACGCCAATTCGTCCATCCGCGTTGGCGGCAGGTACGGCCCGACCAGGCCGTCGAACTTGGCCCGCAACTCTTCGGCGCTTAGGAAATTATCGGGCTCTCCCTTGGGCACGGCGACGAAGGCCTCATAATCGCCCCTCTTCGTCTTCACGCGGACAACGGCGCTCAAATTTTTCGGGAACTCGGCCTCGGCCTTGGGGTCGGGGGCGGTATGGACGCGGCGGGTGAGCTCCAGGGTCTTCCCGTCCTCGATGTGCTTGGCGTAATCGTCCCAGACCATCCCCCCTTCGCTGAGCGCCACGGCGGCGCAGAACGGCATCGAGAACTGCCCGTCGACGACGCCCTGGGGCGCGTGCTTGTCCTGTTCCGGGTCGCCGATGATCTTCCATCCGGTTTCCGGCAGGCCGATTTCCACTGACCTCACCTCCTCGGGCTTGATGTCGTTGGCGGCGCGCAGTTCGATCAGCGCATCCATGGCGGCGTGGCTGTAGCGGCAACTGGGATAGGGCTTGACCGCCGTTTCCATGATTTCCCACGCCTCGCCCAGTCCTTCGACCGCCTTTTCGGGGTCCGGGTCCGGCGCGTAGGCGTGGAAGAACCCGGCCTTGCCCTCGAACGGGTCGACAGCGCCACGGAACCCTTCGCGCGCCAGCGCCGCCGCCATCAGCCCGCACATGGCCGCGTGGCCGACGTGGAAACGCTTGGTCCAGGCGCCGTCAACCAGGAACTGCATGGAACCGGCCGACTGGCTCAAGGCAATGCCGAAGGCCAGCGCCATGCCGTCGGCGTCGAGGCGGAACACCTTGCCCGCCGCCGCCGCGGCGCCGAAGACGCCGCAGGTGGCCGTCGGGTGGAAACCCCGGTCGTAGTGGCCGGTCGGCCCCAGGGCCAGGCCGAGGTGGATTTGAATCTCGTATCCGGCGATGATGGCGGGCGCCAGTTCCCCGCCGCCGACGCCGGCCATTTCGGCCGCCGCCAGCGCCGCCGGCACGATCGGGGCGCTGGTGTGCAGCGAGGCGCGCGCGTGGGTGTCGTCGAAATCGAGCGAATGGATCAACGTGCCGTTGACCAGCGCCGCGCCCGGGGGGGTGAAGCCCCGGCGGTCGCCGATGGCGACGCAGGCGCCGCCGCCGAGGCCGAGGCGCATTGCCGCCCGGATCAGGCTCGGCGTCGATTCGGCGTCGTGCCGCGCGCGCAGCGCGATGCCGACGGAATCCATCAACAGCATGCCGGTGCGCTCGACGGCCTCCGCCGGCACCTTATCGAAGGAAATGGCGGCGGCGAATTCGGAAATCCGGCGCGTAATCGCGGTCATGGTCTGTCCTCCCTCTAACTTCAATCGGCGGCGTATTTCTTTTCCTTGTCGTAGTAATCGGGGAAGCCGACGACGTCGCGCAGGTGCGCGAATTCGGCCAGGGCTTCGGGGTGCTTGCCGCCCTTGATCGAGGCCAGCGATTCCTCCATCGCCCTGAGCCCGGCCAGCATCAGCGAGATCGGATAGATGACGATCTTGTAGCCGATGTCGGCCAGCTTTTCGGGGGCCAGGAACGGCGTATTGCCCTGCTCGACCATGTTGGCCATCTTCGGCCCCTCCACGTCGTCGCAATAGCGCTTCATTTCGTCTTCGTCGCGGGGCGCTTCGAGAAACGTGATATCGGCGCCGATATGGTTGAAGGCCCGGCAGCGCTCGATCGCCTCGTCCATGCCGTCGGTGGCGTTGGCGTCGGTGCGCGCCATAATCAAAATGTCGGCGCCCTCGTCCCTCGTATCGACGGCGGCCTGGACGCGGCCGAACGCCTCGCCGCGGCCGACGATCCGCTTTCCTTCAGTGTGGCCGCATTTCTTCGGCGCCACCTGGTCCTCGATCATCACGCAGGCGAATCCGGCCCGGGCATAGCCCCGCACCGTGCGCTGGACGTTGACGGCGTTCCCATACCCGGTGTCGCCGTCGCCGATGACCGGGAAATCGACGGCGGCGCAGATGTCGCGGCCCTGATCGACCATTTCCGAGTACGAGATCAGGCCCAGGTCGGGCATGGCGATGCGCGCCGCCGAGACGGCGAAGCCGCCCATGAAGGCGCCCGGGTAGCCGGCGCGCTCGATCAGCCGCGCCGACAGGGCGTCGAAACAGCCGGGCAGCACCAGCACCCCCGGATCGGCCAGCAGCTTGCGCAGTTTGTTGGCCTGGCTCATGGCGATGTTTCCTCCCGATGGGGCGGGTTTTCCCCGCCTTGTTGTTTCTATCAGACCCCTAAACCGGGGCCTTGGCAACCGGTGATGGCTAACGCCCCTTGAAGCCCGGTTTCTCCTTCGCCAGGAAGGCGCGCAGGCCCTCGGCGTAGTCCTCGGAATCGCAAAGTTCATAAGCCTCGTCCAGTTCGGCCCGGGTCAGGGGCGTCGGGTCGAGGAGGCGGTTGAGGAACTTCTTGGTCGCCCGGTTGGCCAGCGGCGCGCCTTCGGCGATACGCTTCGCCGTCGCCTCGGCCTCGGCGTCCAGGTCCTTATCCGCCACCACCCGGTTGACGAGGCCGCGCCGCGCGGCTTCTCCTGAGTCCATGATCCGCCCTTCGAGCAGCAGTTCCAGCACCATCCGCCGGCCTACCGCCGCCACCACCGGCGCCATTTCCGGATAGGCGAAGGCATGGCCGAGGCGGTTGATGGGAACGCCGAAGCGCGACGATTCGTTGGCGATGCGGATATCGCAGCAACACGCGATTTCCAGCCCGCCGCCGGTGCACGCGCCCTGGATGACGGCGACCGTCGGATGCAGGCAGCCGGCGAGCGCCTTCAGGGTTTCGGCGACGATGGCGCCGTAGTCCCGGGCCTGGGCCGCGTCGGCGCGGTTGGCGGCGAAATTGGCGATATCGGCGCCGGCGCAAAAGGCCTTGCCGCCGGCGCCCCGGACCAGCACGCAGCGCAGCTCGGTGTTTTCCGACAATGCCGTCATCACCCGCCCGAGCCCGGCCCACGCCTCCAGCGTCAGGGCGTTCATCCTGTCCGGGTTATTGAGGACCACGGTGGCGATGGGGCCGTCGATGGTTTGCAGTATGGGATCGCTCACAATGGGTTATTCCGCGTTCAGCACCCGGACCGGGTCGCCCTTCATCCACGCCCGGATGTCCTTTATCGTCGTTTTGTGGCTCAATTGTAGGGCAATTCGCCGGTGCATTGTATACAATTGCGCCGCATTGACGACAGCCGGGACTAGCCAGGGCCTCTTCTGCGGCTCGATGTATGGGCTAGATATCGAGCCCACAAGCATGAAGGTCGCCAGGGACCAGCATCGTGATCCTCGCGGACGATGACGGTACCGGCGCCGGGCTCCGGGCCGCTGAGCGAGACGCCACACGCTTTCACATCGAGGGCCGGCGGGTCTGGATGCGGGGTGTCGTCTTCGCCAATATCGTCGTCACGGACAGACAAAGTGGCGATTCGCGCTTCTCAAGTTCGGTCTGCTGGGCTATCTTTGCCGAGAAATGGGAAATTCATCTCGGAGACATCGGGTTGAAATCGTTGCGAAAATCCTACGAAACAAAAGCACCGGACAATAGACCGAAACGCAAGAGATTTTGCCTGTCTCTCGGGTTGGGCTTTCTTGCGGCAGTTGTTCTTTCCGGGTACGCGTCCGCCGGCGAGGTGACGGGCCGAAAGGCCGTCGGGCAGTATGAAAACATTTCCCTAGCGGTCAGTTCAGGGGTCGACTACGTCCGCGGTCAGCAGATCTCCTACAGCTTCGACGTGCCGTCCGATGACCAACTGAAACCCGACGACACGTCCGAAATGATCGCCGTTAGCGGCAGCGTGGGGTATCGCGTCCCAGCCGAATCGTTTCTGGGCAACTCGCTATTCGGGGCGAGACCAAGCCTTGTCCTGGGCATCGGGAAGGCGAATGACGATGACACCGAGATCTTTCGCAATCGCGGGCCGGTAGCCAACAGCCAGCCACTTGGCGTGAGCGGTAAGATCGAGTCAACGACCATTCCCGGCATTCAAAGGGCCGAGGCGCGCATCGAAACCGATACACTTGCTGTAGGTTTCTCGTTGGTTGGCGATCTCGGCGACGGCTGGTCCTTAGCGCCGCGAGCGGGGCTCCACTACCGGAATATCGAACAGACATACATACTCAACGCCGACTTCGTCGGTGCTCCGCCGACACGGCTAGTGTTCGATACAGAACTTGAAGGCGATATGGCCGGCGTGAGTTTGGGCATCGCCTTCGGATCGCCGCACTGGCGCGGCTTTCGTCTTCTCGCCGGCGGTGAACTGGGCGGCTATGTCGCGCATTCGAAGCATACGGCGGTTCAGGATCCGAATAGCGGGATAGTCAACTACTCGGATATCACGGAAATCGACAAACGCAATCATCTCGTCGGTTCTTTCGGCCTCTCTGCGGGCACCGAGCTCCGGTACGGCTTGTTCTCGTTGACGGCAATGGTCCGCGGTAACTTTATCCATGGCGCGCCTCAGATTCGGATGCCGACCAAGATCGGCGAGCGGGCTGGCGTGGATACGGCGAACAATCTCTGGAGCGTTGGCGGTTTGCTCACTGCGACCCTGGCTTTCTAGGGTATCGTTTGCCCTGGCGTCTTTAAAAGATTAAGGGAACACCTTGCTTACATTCTTGGTGCGCCACCGCAACCTGAGCAGGCTGCGGTAGAGTAATTAAGTAAGGTTGTCTAATTGCGAGGAGCAAAGCCATGACCTGGTTGGAAGGAAACGGCCGCGACCCGCGCCCGGCCGGCGAAAGGCTGCAAGCGCTGATCGACCGGCCCGGAATCCTCGGCGTGCCGGGGGCCCACAACGGACTGGCCGGCATGCTGGCCAAGGAGGCGGGATTCGAGGCGCTCTACATTTCCGGCGGCGCGGTGACGGCGACCCTGGGCCTGCCCGACCTGGGGGTGATGACCCTCGACGAGATCTGCTTCATCACCCGCCAGGTGTCGCGGTCCACGGACCTGCCGCTGATCGTCGACGGCGATACCGGCTACGGCGGAATATTGAACGGCATGCGCGCGGTCAAGGAGCTCGAGCACGCCGGGGCCGGGGCGGTGCATATCGAGGACCAGGTGGTGGCGAAGAAATGCGGCCATTTGAACGACAAGCGCCTGATCCCGCCCGCGGACGCGGCGGCCAAGATCGCCGCCGCCGTCAAGGGGCGCTCGCACCTGCGCATCATCGCCCGCACCGACGCCGCCGCCGTCGAGGGCCTGGAGGGCGCGATCGAGCGGGCGAACTTGTATAAAGAGGCGGGCGCCGACGTGGTGTTCCCCGACGCGCTGCCGTCCGAAGATGACTTCCGCGCCTTCGCCGATTCCGTCCCCGGGCCGAAGATGGCCAACATGACCGAATTCGGCCGCACGCCCTATTTCACCGCCGATCGGTTCCAGGACATGGGCTACGCCATCGTCATCTGGCCGGCGACGTCGATGCGGGTGGCGGCGGGGGCGATGCGGGAACTTTACGCGCATATCCGCGAGAACGGCGGCGCCGAGGCGTTGATCGGCAAGATGCCGACCCGGGCCGAGCTTTACGAGACCATCGGCTATTACGATTACGAGGCCCTCGACGAAAGCATCGCCAAGAGCGTGATGCCGGAGACGCCGGGGAAGTAAATCGCCGCGATTAAAGGGACACCTTGCTTAATTCTTGATGCGCCACCGCAACCTGAGCAGGCTGCATCGCCTCGTTAAGACCGGAATCGCAGAGGGTCGCGGCGATAAAATCAATTCCCAAGGACAAGCCGTTTCTGGCATGATTTCGCTATGACCATCGACGGAAAAAGGACCGCCGGTTGGCGGGAATGGATCGGGTTGCCGGCCCTCGGCGCCGGCGCCGGGGCCGTGTTCGTGCTTATGTATTTCCTCGGACCGGTCCCTCCGCGGGCCTGGGCCGGAACCAATGACGATTACGCCAAGGCGCGCCAAGGGATGGTGGAAACCATCGCCGCCATAGCCGTCGAGACCGAGCGGGAAATCGGACGAAGGGCGCTCGACACGGCGGTGATGGATGTTATGGCGAAGGTCCCCCGCCACCAGTTCGTGCCCGAGGATCTTCGCGGCAAGGCCTATCGCAACCGCCCCTTGCCCATCGGCCACGGCCAGACGATCTCGCAGCCGTACATCGTCGCCCTGATGACGGACCTGCTGCGGATGACACCCGGGGCGAAGGTGCTGGAGATCGGCACCGGGTCCGGCTACCAGGCGGCGGTCCTCGCCGAGCTTGCCGCCAGGGCGTTCACCATCGAGATCATCGAACCGCTGGGACAGCTTGCTCGGAAACGGCTCGCGCGGCTCGGTTACGGCAACGTCGAGGTGCGGATCGGCGACGGCTATTACGGCTGGCAGGAACACGCCCCGTTCGACGCCATCATCATCACCGCCGCCGCCAGTCACGTGCCGCCGCCGCTGGTGCGCCAACTGAAGCCCGGTGGCCGCATGGTCATTCCCGTCGGCCAGCGCTTTCTCGTCCAATTTCTCACCGTCGTGGAGAAACACCTGGACGGCGGCGTGACCATGCGCGAGATCCTGCCCGTCCGGTTCGTGCCGCTGACCGGCGGCCATTGAAAACGGCCCGCCAGCCATGGCGCCCCCAGATCCGATCGCCGACGACGGCTCAGCCCAGCCGCCGTTTCTCGCCATCGCGCTGGTGTCGGCGGCGGCGCTCGGCTACGAGGTTCTGCTGCTCAGGCTGTTTTCGATCATCCAGTGGCATTACTTCGCTTACATGATCATCAGTCTGGCGCTTTTCGGATATGGGGTGAGCGGCACCTTCCTCGCCCTGGCGGGGGATTTGATCGGGCTCCGGTTCGGGAGACTCTTCGCCGCCAACGCGGCCTTGTTCGGCGTTGCCGCGCCGGGTTGTTTCTTCCTCGCCCAGCAGGTGCCGTTCAATCCGCTGGAACTGTTGTGGGACCCCCTGCAGCCTCTTTACCTGGCGGCCCTTTACCTGTTGCTGGCGGTGCCGTTCCTGTTCGCCGCCAACTGCATCGGCCTCGCCTTCTGCCGCTTCCGCGGCCGGATCGGCAAAGTCTACGCGTCGGATTTGCTGGGCGCCGGCGCGGGCGCCCTCGGCATGGTCGCCCTGTTGTTCGCGCTGACGCCCATGGAAGCCCTGAATGCTATCGGCGCCGCGGGTTTCGCCGCCGCCGCCCTGTCGCTCGCGGCCATCGGCGCCGGCGGCCGGCGGCGGGTCATGGCGCTGTTGTCCGCCGGGCTGGCGTTTCTGCTGGTCCTTTCCGGGCCCTGGGCGGAGCTCAGGCTTTCTCCCTATAAGGGGCTGAGCCAGGCGCTCCGGGTGTCCGGGGCCGAGATTGCCCAGGAGCTTTCCGGCCCGCTGGGCCTGGTGACAGTGGTGAAAAGCCCCCGTGTCCCCTTTCGCCACGCGCCGGGGCTCAGCCTTCGAAGCCCCTTCGAGCCGCCGCAGCAACTGGGTGTCTTCACCGACGGGGGCTCGTTCGGCGTCATCAACCGCGACGACGGGAGGGAGGCCCCCCCGGGGTATCTAGATTACCTGACCTCGGCCTTGCCCTATCACCTGTTGGAAAAGCCCCGCGTCCTGGTGCTTGGCGCCGGCGGCGGTGGCGACGTGCAGCAGGCCCTCTATCACCGGGCGTCGCGGATCGACGCCGTGGAAGCCAATTATCAGATGGTTGAGCTGCTCGAGGACGACTACGCGTCATTCTCGGGCCGGCTCTACGGGCGTCCCGGGGTTCAGGTCCACGTCGCCGAAATACGGGGTTTCGCCGCCGCCGGCGAGGAGTCCTACGACCTCATTCAGTTGGCTCTCGTGGACGCCTTCGGGGCGGCCAGCGCCGGACTTTCGGCGTTGAACGAGAACTACCTTTACACGGTCGAGGCGATTGAGGATTTCCTCGCCCGGTTGGCGCCCGGCGGGCTTGTGGCGATTACCCGTTGGCTTAAGCTGCCGCCCCGGGACAGCATTAAGCTGCTCGCCACCGCGGCCCAAGCGCTTCGCCGTTCCGGGGTCGCCGATCCGGGCCGGCAACTGGTGCTGATCCGGGGCTGGAAGACAACCACGCTGCTGATCAAGAACGGCGCCTTTTCTGAACCCGGGATCGCCGCCGTGAAAAGGTTCGGCGACGCGCGTTCCTTCGACCTGGCTTACATCCCCGGCATCACGCCGGGCGAGGCCAACCGCCACAACCTGCTCGAGCGGGCTTATTTCTTTGAGGCGGTAACGGCCGTTTTGGGACCCGCCGGCGATGATTTCATCCGCCGCTACAAATACGACATACAGCCGGCCACCGATGACCGCCCCTACTTTTTCAACTTCTTCCGGTGGCGGCTCCTGGGTGAGCTCTACGCGCTCCGTGGCCGCGGCGGCTTAGGGCTGCTGGAATGGGGCTACCCTGTTATCGCCTTGACCCTGGCGCAGGCTGTTCTTATTACCCTGGCGTTGATCCCGTTGCCCCTCCTGGCGGTTCGGGCGCGCCACGACGGCGGGGGCGGCGCCCACAAAACACCGGTGCTGGTCTATTTCCTGAGCCTCGGATTGGCGTTTCTTTTCGTCGAGATCGCCTTTATCCAGAAATTCATCCTGTTTCTCGCCAGCCCGGTCTATGCGGCGGCCGTGGTGCTTTGCGGATTTTTGGTCTTCGCCGGCCTGGGAAGCCGGGTCTCGGGCCGCCTCCTGGACCACGCAAACCCTAGCCTGGCGCCGGTCGCCGCGATCGGATTCTTCGCGGTGGCGTATCTGTTGTTGCTGGCGCCCCTGTTCGGGGAACTGATCATGCTGCCGCTTGCCGGCAAGATGGCGGTTTCGCTGTTGCTGATCGCGCCGCTGGCGTTCGCCATGGGCATGCCGTTTCCCCTCGGCCTCGGCCGCCTCGGCGAAGCCGAGCCCGGTCTCATCCCTTGGGCCTGGGCGATCAACGGCTGTGCCTCGATGCTGGGCGCGGTGCTTGCCACCGTTGTCGCGATTCAGTTCGGGTTTACGGTGGTGATCCTGGCGGCGGTCGGTCTTTACGGCATTGCCGCGGCGGCGTTCCGGCGTTTACCCGGAGCCGCTAATATCAAGGAGCGGTGATAATGACTGTCCGCTTCGGGTCGATACTTTATCAACAGTACCGGTCACAAACCTCAGCTCGCAGCCGTAAATCAACCGCCCAATAACCGGCGTAGCTTCTTCACCGCCTCGTCGGGGGCCGTCAGCACCGGCCGCCCGGCAATCTCGGCGATGGCGTCCCGGGCGCCGGACATCGAGAACTGCGCCAGTATCAGGACATCGACGCCGGTCATTTCCGCCGCCGCCTCGGCGATCAGCGCATCGTGCTCGTCGCCGCGGCCCAACTGCAACGCCTCCATGGCGCCGGGCACATGGCGGAGGTCGATGGCCGGCTTTAGCCCCCGGGCCCCGGCGGCGGCGGCGAGTTCGCCGGCAAGGGACGCGATGGTCGGGGCGAAGGTGGCCAGCCCGCCGATACGTGGTCCTTCTGACAACGCCGCCTCGATCATCGCCTCGTCGGGCTTCAACACCGGGATGGAGACGCCATCGCGGGCCGCCTTGATGGCGGCGCCGAAGGCCGAACAGGTGAACATCACCCCGTCCGCCCCGGCCTCGACGCCATAGCCGATCAGCGCCGCCATGCGGCCGGTGAAGGCATCGGTCAATTCCCCCGCCCCGGCCAGATCGGCGGCCAGCGAGGCCTCCGTCAGGTCGGCGATCCGGGCCTCGGGCCACAGGCGGGCGAAGGCGCCGTGGATCGGCCCCTGGGCCACGCTCACCGCGTGAATAAGCTGGATTCGGGGAGCCATCGAAAAACCGTCCTTTGCCGTCGTCAGGGTTTGGCCGCGAAGCGACCTTGGGGTACGCTAGGATTGCATATAACAACGGCCGAACGCTGACAAGAATTCGGCCAGGGAGGAGAACCGGACCATGCCCACGAGCCCCAACGATACCCTTGTGGTCGAAACCGCCGGCGGCGTCTGCCGCATTACGCTGAACCGGCCGAAGTCGCTCAACGCCATCAACCCGGACATGGCCCGGGCGCTGAAGCAGGTGGCCGCCGAGATCAAGGCCGACGAGGCGGTCCGGGTCGCCGTCATCGAGGGCACCGGCGATCACTTCATGGCCGGCGGCGACGTCAAGGGGTTCAAGGCGCTGTTTGACGAAAACCCCGGCGAGGCGGCCATCCGCGCCCATTTCGACGGGATGCTGACCACCGTCCACGATTTCATCGCCGATTTCAGGCAGATGCCGAAGCCGGTCCTCGGCAGCGTCCACGGCGCCGTCGCCGGGGCCGGGGTCAGCCTGATGATGGCCTGCGACATGGTGCTGGCGGCGGACGATTCGTTCTACACCCTCGCCTATTGCCGCCTGGGCACGTCGCCGGACGCCGGGTCCACGTTTGCCCTGCCGAGGACGGTGGGGCTCAAGAAAGCATTCGAGATCGCGCTTCTGGGCGACCGCTTCGACGCCGGGGAGGCGCTCCGGTGCGGCCTCGTCAACCGCGTGGTGCCGGCGGCCGAGTTGCGGGCGGAAACCGACAAGCTGGCCAAGCGCCTGGCCGAGGGCCCGGTGCGGGCCTATGGGGAGACCAAGGCGCTGTTGAACGGGTCGCTCACCCGGACGCTGGAGGAACAGCTTGCGGCCGAGACCGCCGCCTTCGTCAATTGCACCGTGACCGAGGATTTCAAGGAGGGGGTCGCCGCCTTCGTCGACAAACGCCCGCCGCGCTTTACCGGGTCATAACGGGAGGAATGGGAAATGGCGAAGAAGAAACCGCGCAGCCTGGAGGGCAAGACCGCCCTTGTCACCGGATCGGCCCGCAACATCGGCCGCGCGACGGCGCTGGCGCTGGCGGCGGACGGCGCCAGCATCGTCGTCAACGCGGTCCGGGATTCGGAAGCCGCCGAAAAGGTGGCCGAAGAGATCGCCTCGGCCGGCGGCGAGGCGATCGTCCACATGGCCGACGTCACCGACCGCAAGGCGGTGAAAAAAATGGTCGATGCGGCCATCGGCGCCTTCGGCGGCGTCGATATCCTGATCTGCAACGCCTCGGCCCGCAGCCAGAAGCCGTTTACCGAGATGACCCATGAGGAATGGCGCCGGGTCATCGACATTTCGCTGGACGGATCGTTCTTTCTGGCCCAGGCGGCGGTGCTATCGATGATCGAGAAAAGCTGGGGCCGGATCGTCACCCTCGGCGGCATTTCATGGCACGTCGGCACCCCGGGCCGGGTCCACAACCTGGTCGCCAAATCGGGGCTGGTCGGCTTCACCCGGGGCCTGGCGGTGGAATTGGCCGAACACGACATCACCGTCAACTGCGTCTCGCCCGGCTTCATCAACACCGAACGCCCGGCCTCGGCCGGCAAGCGCCCGCCGTTGAAGGTCAATCCGCCGGTCGCCCGCATGGGCGAATCCGACGAGATCGCCTCCATGATCCGTTATCTGTGCCAGCCCGAGGCCGCCTACATCACCGGCCAGACCCTGCACGTCAACGGCGGCATGTATTTGGGCGGCTAGAGTCTTTCCGACCAGATTGACCCATAGGGATCGTCCATGCGGCCCGTCGGGTAGGAGGGAAGTCGCGGGCGATACAGAGGGGGCATCGTCAAGACTTTCCGACGCCCTCGGGGGGCCACGGGTGGTGTCCCCCGCATTTATATAGCCGGGGGGACGTTTCTTGAAAGCGGCGGTTATTGCTGGCGCAGCTTCGGATCGAGCACGTCGCGGAGCGCGTCGCCGAATAGGTTGAACCCGAACACGGCGAGGCTGATGGCGACGCCGGGGAAGATCGCAACCCACGGCGCGCTTTCGGCGTATTCCTCGGCACCGCCCGAGAGCATGAGGCCCCAGGCCGGGGTCGGTTCCTGAACGCCGAGGCCGAGATACGAGAGCGAGGCCTCCAAGAGGATCGCCTGGCCGACGAAGGCGGTAATCATGATCAGGAACGGCGCCATCACATTGGGGGTCATGTGGCGGAGGATGATGCGTGCGTGAGAGAAGCCGAGCGCCCGGGCCGCGTCGACATAGGGGATTTCGCGGATGGCCAGCGCGCTGGACCGGACGACGCGGGCGCAGTTGGGAATGAACGGGATGGTGATGGCGATGATGACGTTCTGGATGCCTGTGCCGAGGATCGAGACGACGGCGAGGGCTAGGATGATCAAGGGAAAGGCCATGAAAATGTCCATCACGCGCTGGAAGATGAGGTCGAAGGTGCCACCGAAATAGGCGCTCGCCACGCCCAGGACCAAGCCCGCGGTGGCGCCGATGAAGGCACACGAGAAGCCGACGAAAAGCGCCGTACGGGCGCCGTAGATGAGACGCGAAAATATGTCGCGGCCAAATTCGTCGGTGCCCAGCCAATACTCCGCGCCGGGCGCCGAGAGCATGTTCGCGAAGTCATTCACTATCGGATCGTAAGGGGCGATGAACTCGGCCAAAATGGCCATCAGGATCATGATAATGACGATGAAGGCGCCGGCCGCGCCGAGGGGCTGACGGCGGATCATGCCGAGCACCACCGAAGGCAGGGGCGCGCGCTCGGCGAATTCCTCGATGGCGGCTTCGACTTGCACTTCCGACACAGTCATCAGAACACCCTCCTAGGCATACCGAATCCGCGGGTCCAACCAGCCATAAAAAAGATCCACCACGAAGTTCAAGAAAACGAAGATGGNCACCACCANCATGACNAGNGNNTGGGTCANNGTGTANTCNTTGTTGNNNACCGATTCGACGAACAGCTTGCCGAGGCCGTTGAGGTTGAAGACCTGTTCGGTGACCACCAGCCCGCCCATCAGGAAGGCGAACTCGATGCCGATGACGGTGACCACCGGCAGCAGCGAGTTCTTCAGCGCATGACGGTTGATGACGACCTTCTCCAGCAGCCCCTTGGCGCGGGCGGTGCGGATATAGTCCTCGCGCAACACCTCCAACAGCGCCGAGCGGGTCATCCGGGTGGCGACGGCGGAATAGCGGTATCCCGTCGCCACCGCGGGCCAAATCAGCATGCTGAGGTTGTATCCGGGATCCTCCCAGATCGGGACGTACTTGATGGGCGGCATCCAGGGAATGCCGAACCAGGCCTGGGTGAATATGAGCAACCCCAGGATGATCATGATTCCGAGCCAGAACGAGGGGATGGCGATGCCGGCAATCGAGAAGCTGCGCACCACGTAGTCGATCCAGGTGTCCTGCTTGATCGCCGAGATCGTTCCCAAGGGAATGGCGATGAGAATGGAAATGACCGTGGTCATGATCGCAAGCTGGAGCGACAGCTCGAAGCGAAGGCCCATCTCGTAGAGTATGGGTTGCCCGGTCCACATCGAGGTGCCGAAATCGAACCGGATGAGTCCCCAAAAAAAATCGACAAACTGGACATGCATCGGCCTGTCGATCCCGATCTCCGCGCGGCAATCATCGATCGCCTGGGGGTCGAAGTAGCCGCCCTCCCCGGCCATCCGTAGCTCGCAGATGTCGCCCGGGATGAGGCGCATCAGAAAGAAGACGAGCAGCGCCGCCCCCATCAGGGTAGGGACCATCAGCAAAAGGCGTTTGATGATGTATTGGTACATGGTGCCACGCACCCGGGCGCCCCGCCCGCCGCGCGATGGCGCGGCGGGCGGGGTACGATCGGGCTATTGCCGACCGATTACTTGGCCGAACGAAGAGGCTCTTCGAGCCAAATGTTAGACAGGTCCACGTTCAGGTAGTGACTGGGGCTGACTTTCCACCCCTTCACCTCGGAGCGGTGCAAGATGATCCGATACCACCAGAGGGTGACGAACTGGTACGCCTTCTCGTCGAGCGCCCTCTTCTCGTAGGCCCTCATGAGACGGCGTTGCTCGGCGACGTCGCCGGTGCGGTTCATCTGCTCCCAGATCTTGTCCAGCTCGCGGTCCTGATACCCGGCGTACTGGTTGCCCACGACATCGTCGGAATTGAACTTCGAGCTGTCGATCAGCGGGTTGACGATCGACTGGCAGTTGAAGTCCATGGACACGTCGTAGTCCTTCTGCTTGCGCAGGGTCGCGTAGAAGGGCGCCGTAGGCTGGACCCGCTGGGTTACCTTGAGGCCGACCTTGGCCCACTGGTCGATGAGCCAGGTGCCGACGATCTTGTANGGCNNGTCNACNNCNCGGTTNTGGANNNNGAACTTNAGGTTNGGNACGCCNGCTTCCTTGAGCANCCNNCTCGCCTCGGCNCGCGACTTCTTGATGTCGGGCCAGTAGCCGGCGATTTTCTGCAGTTCCTTTTTCGTCGACGCCAGCGGATGGCCGGGGAAGACGATGCCGCCGACCGGCTTGACGATGGCGATTTTCGACAAGTACTTCGAGCCGCCCCAACGGTCGACGGCGAGCGTCAGCGCCCGGCGCACGCGAACGTCGTCGAAGGGTTTCTTCGTATTATTGGGAGTGATCATCAAGACACAGTTCCAGGCGCTCTCCTGCACCGTGAGCTTGTCGCCAAGCGCCTTCTTCAGGTCGTCGCGCATCTTGGGCGGGAAGCCGCGGAACTGGATGTAGGCGCGGCCGCCCCGGAGCGCCTGAAGGTTGATCGAATACTTCTTGGCAAAGATGGCATCCGTGCCGTCGAGATACGGCTGGCCCTTGCGGTAGTAGGCGGGGTTGCGCTCGGCCCTGATGTGGGACCCCGGCTGCCACTCGACGAACCGGAAGGGGCCTGAGCCCAGCACGTTCTTCTCGACCCAGCGCTGGTCCATGTCGAGGACCTTCTTCGAATAGACGAAGTTGTAGGGCGCGGCCAGGGCTGGTATGAAGGCGCCCGAGGGATACTTCAGATCGAAGACGATTGTCTGGTCGTCCGGCGCGGAGATCTTCTCCACCATCGTGTAGAACCCCTTGCGGGCGCTTTTGACGCCCTTCGGCGGGTTGACGATGCGGTCGAACGTCGCCTTGACGTCCCGCGCCGTCAGCGGTGTGCCGCCGACTTGGTCGTAAACCTTCTTGACGTCCTTGGACACTTTTGCTCCGGCAGCCGTCTTGTGCCACTTGACACCCTTGCGGATCTTGAACGTGTACCTCTTGCCGCCGTTGGTGGCCTTGGGCATCTCGGTGCACAGATCGCAGACGATGTCGGTGGGCGAGGATGGGTTGTCCGGGTTGACCCGAATCAGCACGCTATAGAATTGAGCGAAGGGGTGGATGGTCCCGAACGTGGTCTCCCGGTGGCCGTCGGCGCTGGGGGGATTGCTGGGGATCACGTACTTCAGGATGCCCCCCCTCTTCGGCGTATCGGCCGCGGCGGGCCCGCCCGCGCCGAGGACCAAGCCGGCCCCGACAAAGGCGGAAACTGCCAGTTTTTTATACGTTGAACTCATGTCTTAGTCTCCTTCCCAGTGAATCGAGAAGCTTATTCCTTCGCTTCCCTGCTCCTCATTGATGCGTCATTCAAAGGCAGACGAATGATCACACTTCCGTACAGGCCACCCAATGGCCCGGCTTGATTTCCCGAAACTCGGGAACCGCCTTCGAACAGCCGTCAACCGCCAGGGAACACCTGGGATGGAAGACGCAGCCGCTCGGCGGATTAATTGGACTCGGTACCTCCCCTTTTACGACTTCGTGCGCTCTATTGGCCTCCACGGTCGGATCCGGAATGGGAACCGCGGACAGCAGGGCTTTAGTGTAGGGGTGAAGGGGGTTGTCGTAAAGCTCATCGCACTCCGCCAGCTCGACAATCTTGCCGAGATACATGACCGCGACGCGGTGGCAAAGGTGGCGGATCACGCTTAGGTCATGGGAAATAAACAGATATGTCAGTCCGAATTCGTCGCGGAGGTCTTCCAGAAGGTTAATGACCTGGGCCTGAATCGACACATCGAGGGCCGAAACCGCCTCGTCGCAGATAATGAATTCGGGGTTGAGCGCGAGCGCCCGGGCAATGCCGACGCGCTGGCGCTGGCCGCCACTCATTTCATGGGGATAGCGGTCGGAAAACTTCGGATCGAGCCCGCACAACGACAGCAACTCCCGCACCCGCTTGTCGCGCCCTTCCTGGTCGGAGATGATGTCGTGGACCGTTATCGGTTCCGAGATAATATCACCGATCTTCATACGCGGGTTTAGTGAACTGAAGGGGTCCTGGAAGATAACCTGGATCTTTTCGCGGACCGGGCTCATTTCCTTCTGCGTAAGCTTGGTCAGATCCTTGCCGTCGTAGAGGATTTCGCCCGCCGTGGCCGTTTCGAGCTGCAGGATGCAGCGCCCCGTGGTCGTCTTGCCGCAGCCCGATTCACCCACCAGGCCAAGGGTTTCACCATTTTTGATGTAAAAATCGATGCCGTCGACGGCTTTGACCTCGGCCACGGTGCGGGTGATGAGGATTCCCTCGGTGATCGGGAAATACATCTTCAACCCCCGGAGGTCGATCAGGATGTCATCGTCCTTGGGGCGGGTGGTGCTGGATTCCGCGGCCATAACGCCTTTTTCCGGACTCATGAAGCCACCTTTTCTTCTTCTTTCAAATTATCCTTCTCGAAACAGGCGACGAAATGGCCTTCGCCCACCGCTTCCAAATCGGGAAAGGAATGCGCGCAACTGTCCTTGGCATACCGGCAGCGGGGCCTGAACGAGCAGCCATCGTCAAGCCGCGTCAGATCCGGCGGCTGGCCCTCGACGGGATCGAGCTTGTCCTGGCGCGGCTGGTCCATGCGCGGGATCGATTTCAGAAGCGCCAGCGTATAGGGGTGGCGGGGGTTGTGGTAGATGTCGTGGGCCGTCCCCGTTTCGATGATCTTGCCGGCGTACATTACGTTGACCCGGTCCGCGTACCTGGCGACGACGCCCAGGTTATGGGTGATGATGATCAGCGACGCGCCGAGGCGCTTGGTCAAATCCTTCATCAGTTCCAGGATCTGCGCCTGGATGGTGACGTCGAGTGCCGTCGTCGGCTCGTCGGCGATAATCAGCTTCGGTTCGCAACTCAACGCCATGGCGATCATCACCCGCTGGCGCATGCCGCCGGACAGGTGATGGGGGTATTGGCCGAGCCGCCTTTCCGGGTCGGAGATGCCGACCATTTCCAGAAGCTCCAGCGCCTTCTTGGCCGCGTCCGCGTCGGAAATCGGGAAATGGGTGATCAGGGTTTCCGTCAACTGCTCGCGGATCGACAGAACCGGATTGAGCGACGTCATCGGCTCCTGGAACACCATCGAGATGTCCTTGCCGCGGATGTCGCGGATGGCTTCTTCGTCCAGGTCCAAGAGTTCCTTGCCGTCGAAATTGATGCGGCCGTCGACGATCTTTCCCGGCGGCCACGGAATGAGGCGCAGGATCGAAAGCGCGCTGACCGATTTGCCGCAGCCGGATTCCCCGACCATGGCCACGGCTTCGCCTTCGTCGACGGTATAGGTGATGCCGTCGACCGCTTTCACGGTGCCGGCGGAGGTGAAAAACTGAGTCTTCAGATTCTCAATTCTGAGAAGCGTCGCCACGATCCCCCCCCGTATGGGATGTTATTGATTTTAGTGTTTGGCCGTATTCTTCCTGGCCGAAAAAACCTAGGGGTCGGCATGCCTTCTGTCAATTGCCAACACCACCCCTTTCGAACACTTTTCCGTAAAATTTTTCGGGTTCCACGGAGCCGGGCATTTCCCCTGGATAAGGTGTTGATTAAGAACGTCTTGTCGCCGATGATCAATCGGTTGTTAGGCGGGCGGAGACAAGGAAAAAACCCCTGCCCGCCGCCGCCGGAAATGGCGGTCGCGATATTTAAAACGTTTGTCGACAACAAGGGGAGGTGCCGGGTCATGGCGTCGGATCGTTACGAAACAGGGTTGGCCATCCGTAAGGAGGTGCTGGGCGACGAATACGTGGACGCGGCCATCGCCAAGGCCGACGACTTCAACAGGGATTTCCAGGACATGGTCACCGAATACTGCTGGGGCGGAAGCTGGGGCCGCGGCGTGCTGAGCAAACAGCAGCGCAGCATCCTCAACCTCGGCATGCTGGCGGCGCTCAATCGGCGGCATGAATTCAAGCTGCATTTCCTCGGCGCCCTGACCAACGGCGTCGGCATCGACGAAATCCGCGAGGTGCTGATCCAGATCGCCATCTACTGCGGCATCCCGGCCGGGGTCGAGGCCTTCCGCATCGCCCGCGAGGTCTTCCAAGAGGAGGGCATCGACGTCTCGCGCATGGATTCCGAAGGCGCCGGGGAATGACATCCCCTTCCCTGGGCCCTTCCCTGGGGTTCGCCGGTTTGGGACAGATGGGCGGCCCCATGGCCGCCAACATCGCCGCTGGCTGGTTTCCGCTTATCGTCTATGACAAGGCCGGCGCCGCCGAACGGGCGCCGCGAGGGGCGGGGAAGCCGGCCGACGAAAAAGGAGCCAGCGCCGATGCGCCAGCTCCTTGCTTTAATTGGGGGGCCTGCAGGGACTCGAACCCTGGACCCGCTGATTAAGAGTCAGCTGCTCTACCACCTGAGCTACAGGCCCAAAGAAGGCCTGCGATATATCAGACGCCCCCCGCTTTGTCGATAAACCTTTGTCGCCCGCGAGACCGCGGAGCCGGCGTCCGGGCGCCTTCAGCCGTCGGCGGCGCCGTGCCGGCCGATCATCACGTCGCGGTGCACCCACACCCCCATCAGCAGCCCGAACCCGAACAGCAGCGTCAACATCGCCGTGCCGCCGTAGGAAATCAGCGGCAGCGGCACCCCGACCACCGGGATCAGCCCCATCACCATGGCCATGTTGATGAACACGTAGAGGAAAAAGGTGACCGTCACCCCCATCCCCAGCAGGCAGCCGAAATGCGAGCGCGAGCGGAGCGAAATGCCGATCCCGTAGACCAGCAGCAGGGTATAGAGCCCGAGCAGCGCCAGCCCGCCGATGAGGCCGAATTCCTCGGCGAAAATGGTGAAGATGAAATCGGTCTGCATCTCGGGCAGGAAATTCAGGTGTCCCTGGGTGCCCTGCAAAAAGCCGCGTCCGGAAAGGCCGCCGGAGCCGAAGGCAATCTTCGATTGGATGATGTGATAGCCGGCGCCCAGTGGATCGCTTTCCGGATCGAGGAAGGTCATGATCCGCTCGCGCTGGTATTCGTGCAGGAACTGCCAGGCGATGGGCGCCGACACCATCGCCGTGACCCCGACGAGAGCGAACTTCCAGATTCTGACCCCGGCCATGAAGAAAAGACCGGCGGCGGTAATCAGCAGGATCAGCCCGGTCCCCAAATCGGGCTGCCGGAACACCAAAGCCACCGGCGCGGCGACGATCAGGATCGGTGTGATCAGGTTTACCGACCGGCGGATGTTTTCGAGGGAGCCGCCATGGAAATACCGCGCCAGGGCCAGCACCATGGTGATCTTCATCAGCTCCGACGGCTGTAGGTTGAAGAAACCGACATTGATCCAGCGCCGCGCCCCCATGCCCGTGGCGCCGCCGATCTCGACCGCCACCAGCAGCACCAGGACGACGAAGTAGATGGCATAGGCATAGCGCAGACAGATACGGGTATCGATGACGGCGACGGCGATCATGACCATGATCCCGAAGCCGAAACGATACGCATGACGCTTGGCCCAGGGGTCGACGCTGCCTTCGCCGGCCGAATACAGCATCGCGAACCCGACCACCGCCGTGGCGATCAGCATCAGCACGAAAAGCCAGTGGATTTGCCACAGCTTCTGGCGCAGGGTCAGTTGCGGGCCGCCGAGGACGTTTTCGACCATGTTCCCCTACCCTTCGTCCCGGGACCGGGCGCCGGGTTTGTTTCCCCTGGGCCTCATCACCTGTTGGCGGCCGCCGCCCGGCGCCTTGGGGAGGATCCCCGGTCTTGCCGAACGGCGCTGCTGGGCCTTGATCAGGATGTCGCGGGCGATCGGCGCCGCCACCAATGAACCGCCGCCGCCGTGCTCGACCACCACCGCGGCCGCGTACCTGGGCGCATCGATCGGCGCGAAGGCGACAAACATCGCGTGATCCCGGTCCTTCCACGGCAAATCCTTGTTTTCCTTGATCCCCTGTTCGCGTTCGGCCTTGGTGATGCGCCTGACCTGGACGGTGGCGGTCTTGCCGCCCATGGCCATAACGCGCTTGCGGATCCGTTCCTTGAAGGCGGTACCCTTGGGATTATTGACGACCCCTTCCATGGCCAGGCGGACCAGCTGCAGGTGCTGCGGCACCAAGCCAAGGCTTTCGAATTGAGGGCCGGGATCCGTTTCGCCCGCCTCCGCGGCGAAACGGGGCCGCGTCATGCGGGGAGTGACTTCGAACCCGCCGTTGGCCAATCGCGCCGTCATCACCGCCAATTGCAGCGGCGTCGCCAGAAGGTATCCCTGGCCGATGCCGGTGATCACGGTTTCGCCCTGGTGCCAGGGGGTGTTCATGGTTTTGCGCTTCCATTCGCGGCTTGGCACCAGTCCCGGCTGTTCGCCGGGGAGGCCTACGCCTAAGGTGGAACCGAAACCGAGACGCCGGGCCATGGCGGCGATGCGTTCGATGCCGGTGCGCAGGGCGACCTCGTAGAAATAGACGTCGCAGGACTGCATGAGGCCGTTAAAGGCGTCCATCCATCCGTGGCCGTCCTTCTTCCAACAGTGGAAAGTGGAATCGCCGAACTTAAATTCGCCGGTACATAAAAACCGGTTGGCCGGCGTGATGGCGCCCTTTTCCAGCGCCGCCAGCAGCACCACCATCTTGAAGGTGGATCCCGGCGAAAATTGTCCGCTGACGGCCTTGTTGATCAGCGGCGCCCTGGGGTTGGTCCTTAGCACCCGCCATTGCTCGATGGTGAGCCCCTTGTTGAAGTCGTTGGGGTCGAAGCCGGGCGTCGAGGTCAGTGCCAGGACATCGCCGTTATGGATGTCCATGACCACAGCCGCGCCGCTTTCGCCCTTGAACCGCCGGCTGGCGAATTTCTGCAGTTCCAGGTCGATGGTCAACGCCACCTCGGCGCCGGCCTGGCCGTCCTGGCGGGTCAGTTCGCGGATGATGTGACCGAAGGCGTTGACTTCGACCTGCGAGGATCCGCCGGTGCCGCGCAGTTGCAGGTCATGGACCTTTTCGATGCCGGCCTTGCCGATGCGGAACCCCGGAAGCTCCAGCAACGGATCGCCGGTGACTTCGCCCGGCGACACGGCGGCGACGTAGCCGAGGACATGGGCCGTGTCGGTGCCGTAGGGGTAATAGCGGCTTTGCCCGACGTCGATGTTGACCCCCGGAAGGTCGGGCGCGTTGACCTCGATGCGGGCGACCTCCCCCCAGTTCAGGTTCTCGCGCACCGTCGCCGGAATGAACCTGCGGTTGCGCCTGAGCTCGCGCAGGATGCGCCTCTTTTCGCCGGGACTGATGGGAATGATGGAGCCCAGGACGGCCAGGGTGGCTTCGACGTCGCGGGCGTCCTCGGCGTTCAGAAGCACACGGTAGTTCTGTTGGTTGTCGGCCATGGGGACGCCGAAGCGGTCGACGATGCGCCCCCGGAGCGGCGGCAGCAGCCGTAAATTAATACGGTTTTCCTCGGCCAGGGTCCTATAGCGGCTGGCTTCGACGACCTGCAGGTAATACATGCGGGCCACCAGCGCCGACAGCAAAACCGCCTTGCCGCCGGTGACGATGGCGGCGCGGCGGCTGAAAAGCTTGTGACGCTCGGAATCCCGGTGCATGTCAGACCAGCCTCAGGAACGCCCGCTGCCAGCGCAGGAACAGCCAGGCCACGGCCGGGAAAATCCCCAACGTCAGAAGGTACTGGAAAAACATCGTCCTCGGTTCGACGAGGGTAACGTAAAAGGCGGACACCAGGACCCAACTGATGACCGAGGCGCCGGCGGCGATCAACGAGAAACCGAGCCACAGGATGAAAAAGGATTTGCCGATGAAAAACCGTTTCTGCGACAGGACGGCGCCGTAAACGGCCAGGAACACGAAGGCGTTAACCCCGATCGGGGCGCCGGTCAGGATATCCTGAAAAAGGCCGATCAAGAACACCGCGTAGGCCGGAAGCAACCGGGGCCGGAATATGGCCCAGTGATAGACCGCCATCAACGGCAGCAACGGCGCGACCCTGGAAAAGCCGGGAATATGCAGCGGCACGACGTTGATGATTACCAGCGCCAAGGTCAGCATCGATGGCGTCAATTGCCGCGCCAACAAATCCATGCGTTGCCAGGGGCCGGGGGTCATGGTTTGCGGGTCCCGGCCCCCTTGTGACCGCCGGCCTTCCTGTTGCTTTTGGGATCGGCGCCCGGTTTCGGCAACTCCAAGATTCCCGCAAGCCCGAAATCGAGAAGCCGGACGGCTTCAAGCCGGTTGCGCCGGACGAACGGCTGCACGCTGATACCGCCGTCGTTGACCGACGCCACCTGCCCCACCGGCAATCCGGGCGGAAAGGCGCCGCCGTGGCCGGAGGTGATGATACGGTCGCCCGCCGACACCGTTTCCCCCGACGGCAGGTAGATGAGCCGGGGGTGATCGGAATTGTTGCCGGCTAGAATAGCGCGGGTCCGGTCCGAGCCGACGAAAACCGGAATCTGCGAGTTGAGGTCGGTAATAAGAAGGATGCGGGCCGACCGGTCGCCGACGCCGGCGACGCGGCCGATCAAACCGTCGCCGGTGATCGCCGCCTGGCCCTTGACGACTCCGTCGCGGACGCCGGCGTTGAGGATCAGGCCATGGGCGAAGGCGCCGCCCGTATCGGCGATGACCCGCCCGGTGATGAAGTTGGGTTCGGGCCCGGGGACGTAATTCAAAAGGCCCTTGAGTATCCTGTTTTCGGCCTCCAGGTTCCGGGCCACCGTCTGCCATTGCAGCAACCGCGCCTGGTTTTCCTTGAGCCGCTGGTTTTCCCCCCGCAGGTCGGCGAGTTCGCGGACCTGATCGACGGCCTTGGAAACGGAATCGATAGGCCGCGACAGGGCGTCCAGGATGGGGGCGACGGTGTCCGTCACGTGGGCGCGGACGCTGTCCATGAGCAACACGTCGACCTTACCCAGGATCATCATCCCGACCGCCGCCATCAACAGCCCCATAAAGGCGAAACGCTGGGCCAGGCTCTTGATCGGCTGCGCCAGGCGGTTAATGAATTTCGGCCCTTGCTGCAATGGACTGCCCTCCCATCGGCCGGTCAGCGGCGCGAAGCGGCGCAAACCGGCCTAAAAAACAAACCTTTTTCCTCGCCGTCCCTATACGTCCGCATGGTTGATCAAGTCCTTAATACATGCTGGACAGCACATTCTTGAGGCGCTTCATCTCCTCGAGCGCCCGGCCGGTCCCCAGCACCACGCAGGTCAAGGGGGCGTCGGCCAGCGTCACCGGCAATCCCGTGGCGTGGCGGAGCACGAAATCCATATTGCCCAAAAGCGCCCCGCCGCCGGTCAGCACGATGCCCTTGTCGACGATGTCGGCGGCCAGCTCCGGCGCCGTATGCTCCAAGGCCACCTTCACCGTCTCGATGATGGCGCCGACCGGCTCGGCCAGGCTTTCCGAAACCTGGCGTTCCGAGATGATCAGCTCCTTCGGCACCCCGTTCATCAGGTCGCGGCCCTTGATTTCCATGGCGTCGCCGTCGCCGTCCTCGGGCGGACAGGCGGAACCGATTTCCTCCTTGACCCGGGCGGCGCTCGATTCGCCGACCAGCAGGTTATGGTTGCGGCGGATGTAGCCGATGATCGCCTCGTCCATCTTGTCGCCGCCGACGCGCACGCTTCGGCTATAGACGATGCCGCCCAGGGAAAGCACCGCGACCTCGGTGGTGCCGCCGCCGATATCGACGACCATCGACCCGGTTGGCTCGGTCACCGGCAAGCC